>JAZGEV010000067.1:0-36885 GCA_036478895.1 Flavobacteriaceae bacterium
ATATAATTAACACTTTCGCACATAAAAAAATTAATATTAAATGTATTATAAAAATTATTTAAAATAACTAACTCATTATTTATATTACTTTCAGATATTCCTCCTGTACCGTTACTATTTCTAACAATGTGAAATTTAACAGGAATATCAATCATTGTTTTTATAGTATTGTTGTTTTTTTGAGTTGTTAAATTTGATTTTTTATCTTTTAAATGAATTGTTCCACAACCAAAATCATTAAGATCATTAACTTGGGCGTAGTTAAAAGTGGTTGTTAAAATAAGAAATAAAAAAATATTTTTCATAATTAAAAAATTAAGAATTAATAATACAAACTTAATTCATTATAAAATAAAAATAATACTTTAATGAAAACCTTCTCTTTTTAAATGAAATAATCTTTCAAATTCCATACAAATTATTTAATCTTTTATCTAAGTTCTTTTTATAGGTTTTACTAATTTTAAAAATTATTCCATTTACCGAAATTTTTGATCCATTTACTCTACCATCAATATTATTCTTTGATATATTAATTATAGTACTTCCATTAATACGTACAAAATCTTTTGATGGAAGAATACTAACTAAATTTTTTAAAGTTTCATTGAGATAGTATTTATAGCCATTTATCATTTCAAACAATACATAATTAATTTTTAATTCATCTTTATTTTTAAAATGTTTTTGGGTAACTATATAACTAATATCAGTAAATTCAATAAGTTCTTTACCCATATAATCCGTTTTGGTACTTTGAGAATTTTTTACCTCATTTAAATAATCTTTCAATAAAAATATGGCTGTTTTTTCAGTTTCATTTTTTTGATTATGAACTCCAATATTTTTATTATTCAAAACAACTCGAATATCAAGCAACAATTGTTTAGTATCAAGAGGTTTTGATTTAGATTTAAAGATACTAGGATGTGTTCTATTTGCTCTTTTAAAAGTAACTTCATCAGAGAAATCAGTAATAAACATAAACGGTATTTGATATTCTTTGGATAATTGATCTGCAATATCTATTCCGTCTTTTTCTCCAATTAAATTAATATCTAATAAAACAATATTGGGCTTATAAGCTACTACTTGAGTAATTGCTTCAGAATAACTTTTTGTATAAGGTGCTATTTCAAAATTATTTTCTAATAGAAATTCTGCCATTTCATCATACAAAATGAATTCATCTTCAACAATAAGTATTTTTATTTTACTCATTTTTTTGGTATTTCTATTGTTATTTTTGATCCTGGTTTTACTTCATTAAAGATAATATTTCCGTTTAATTGTTGCACTAATCCATACACTAATTTTAACCCATATGATTTTGTTTTGTTAAGATCAAAATCTTTTGGGAAACCAGATCCATTATCGCTTATCGAAAGTAGTATATTATCTGCTTTAATACAAGCATTTAAATTAATTATTCCAGTTTCTTGATTTACAAATGCATATTTATAAGCATTCATTATTAATTCGTTTATTATTAAACCTATTGGTTGTGCTTTTTTGGACTCAATTTTAATTGGTGCGTTTATTTTAATTGAAATTTGCTTTTTAGTTTTATAAACACGAAATGTTAATGTAGCTATCTTTTCTGCCATTTTTTGCAAATCTACTGTTCCAATAATACGGTTCTCATCATATAATAATTTGTGAATATTTTTAATACTAGCGATTCTGTTATTTAAATTAGTATAGTTATCAAGTGTCTTTTTATCACTTACTTTTTTCATAGAAACATTTATAAATCTATTCACCATACCTAAATTATTTTTAATTCTATGATGGATTTCATTTTGTAAGTTAATAATAATTTGATTTTTTAATTTAATTTTTCTGAATAAATAAGTCAATACCAAAAGTAATAGAATACTTAGGCTTAACACCAATAATAACAAATTTTGTTGTTTGGTTTTAGCGGACAAATTTTGTTTTTGATTTTTAATTTCTTTTTCTTTCTTTCCTATTTTATAGCGCATTTCAATTTTTGGAATATTTGCTAATTTTCGGTTAATCATACTATCTTTATATAAAATAAAAAGATCATTGTAATGAAGTGCCATTTTGTAATTTTTGTTTTTCTTTTGTAATTCAGATAAAGTCTTGAATATCTGGGAATGCTGTTTAACCGTCGTTTTTGTTATAAAATTGGGTGTGTTTAAAATTAACAACAATTCTTTTTCAGCGTTTTGTGTTTTATTGTTTAAAATTAAAGCTCTTGACATGGTAATTTTCGCATCAATTAAGGCTTTAGTATTATTAATTTGTAATGCTGTTTCTAGAGTTTTTGATGCAAATTTTATGGAATTTTTAATATCTTTTTGTGCAAGATAAACTTTGGTAATATTGTTAAGTACTGCATTGGTATATAGCCTATTGTTTTGTTTTTTAAAAAAAGTTAATGCCAATTTATTATACTTTAATGCTTTTTTGTATTGACCCCAATCTAAGTAGTTTACTCCAAGACCTTGTATAATAGCATAATTATACACTTTAAGTTTTACTTTACTAGAATCTTTTAAACCAAGTTGAAAATACTTTTCAGCTTGTTTATATTGATTCATAACATAATACGTCCAGGCTATTTCTGCATTAAAATTACTTTTTCGCTCATAGTCATTAGTTAGGTCTGCTAATTGGGCAGATTTATAATAATATGTATAAGCTAAACTATCATACTTAATATTGAAATATGTTTTACCTAAATTAGCATAAATAACACTTAATGTTTTTAAATTATTAGTTGTACTATCTAGTTGTTCTTCAAAAATTATAATTCCTTTTTTAAACGAATGAATAGATTTTTTATAATCATCAAAATGATTGTACATTCTACCCAATTGATTATAAGCTTTTATTAACTTTCGATAATTATGATGTTTTTTACTTAAAATTTTAGATTGAACAGCAAATTTTTCTGCATTTTTATAATCTTCTCTTTTTTGGTATTGAATAGAAATAAATCTTGCTGCTTTTGCTTCTAGTTTGGAGTTCTTTATTTTTTTAGCTTGTTTAAGCATTAAATTTAAATACTTTAACTCTTCCTTATTTTGATCACCATTATATAAAATTAATTCGTTTAAAGAATCAATTAAAGCTAGTTTTAATTGTCCCTTTTCCAATTCAATTCTATTCTTTAAACTATCAATTTTCATCTGTTGTCCATATGAAAAAAAAAATGAAAATAAAAAAAATAGTAAACCAACACGCATTTTAAAATCTTTTTTGGTATTTATAAAAAGGAAATTCATAACTTAATTCTCAATCCTACTCTGTAAAGAATAATAAGCACGTTTTGAAGCAACCTCTTCGGCTTTCTTTTTGGATGTTGCTCTGCCTTTTGAAGTGACTTTACTATTGATAATCAATTTAACAGAAAAGTGTTTTACTTTTTCTTTAGTTTTATCTTCAATAGTTTCATATTCAATCTCTTTTTTATGTTTTTGACACCATTCAATTAAGACACTTTTATAGCTGGTAATCTTACCTTCTAGTCGTTCAATATTTACATATGGAGAAATTAAGGTTTTTGTGATGAATTTTTCACAGGTTTTGTAACCTTTATCTAAATAAACAGCACCGCAAATTGCTTCATAAATATTTCCAAAAATATTATCACCAAATTTTTGTTCAGAAACATTACTCTCAACAAACTCAAGTAAATTTAAATGTTTTCCAATGGTATTTAAATTCGTTCTACTTACAATTTTGGAACGCATTTGTGTTAGATAACCTTCGTCTTTTAAAGGTGCAGCGTCATATAGAAAAGACGCGACAACAGTATCTATAAATGCATCACCCAAAAACTCTAAACGCTCGTAATTAAACGCCTTACCATCAAATGTTTTTTTGGCAGAACTGTGTGTAAAAGCTTTTTTATAATAATGTAAATCATTTGGCGTATAGCCAAGAATTGGTTTAAGAAATTTTAAAAAACGTTTGTCTTCTTTGGAATATTTATTTTTTACTTTTCTTAGAAAATTCATATGTAATTATTAGTCATCTAGTTTTTTAAACAAAACACACGCATTATGTCCTCCAAATCCAAAGGTGTTACTCATAGCAACTTTTACATCGCGTTTTTGAGCTTTATTGAATGTGAAATTTAATTTTGAATCTATATTTTCATCATTAGTAGTATGATTAATAGTTGGTGGTACAATACCATGCTTTATTGATAGTATTGAAGCAATTGCTTCAATCGCTCCTGCGGCACCTAATAAATGACCAGTCATAGATTTGGTAGAGTTGATATTGATTGTATAAGCGTGATCTCCAAATACTTTACCTATAGCTTTAGATTCGGCAATATCGCCTAATCCAGTTGAAGTTCCATGCATATTAATTGCATCTACATCAGTTGGTTTTAAACCGGCGTCTTTTAAACAGTTTTTCATTACTGCAAGAGCGCCTAAACCTTCGGGGTGTGGTGCTGTGATATGATGTGCATCGGCAGATAAACCACCACCTAGCAACTCAGCATATATTGTTGCGCCACGTGCTTTGGCATGTTCGTATTCTTCTAATACTAAGGCACCTGCACCTTCTCCAAGTACAAAACCATCACGGTTTTTATCAAAAGGTCTTGAGGCTGTTTTTGGATTATCATTTCTAGTAGATAAGGCATGCATAGAATTAAATCCACCCATTCCAGATACAGTAACAGCAGCTTCTGAACCACCAGTTACAAAAACATCTGCCATACCTAAACGAATATAATTAAATGAATCGATTAAAGCATTTGCTGAGGATGCACAAGCCGATACTGTAGCAAAATTTGGTCCACGAAGTCCATGCTTAATAGAAATTTGCCCTGGTGCAATATCTGCAATCATTTTTGGAATAAAAAAGGGGTTATATTTTGGTGTACCATCGCCATTAGCAAAATTAATAACTTCTTCTTGAAAAGTTTCAATACCTCCAATGCCTGCACCCCAAATAACACCAATACGATCTAGATCTTCTTTTTCAAAATTCAATTTCGCATCTTCAATAGCTTCATCTGCAGCAACCATAGCATATTGCGTAAATTTATCCATACGTCTTGCTACTTTACGACCCATAAAATCGGTAACTTCAAAGTTTTTTACTTCACAAGCAAATTGGGTTTTTGATTTTGATGCATCAAAATGTGTAATTGGCGCAGCTCCGCTAACACCATTAATTAAAGCATTCCAATAGTCTTCAATATTGTTACCAATTGGTGTCAATGCGCCTAATCCAGTTACAACTACTCTTTTCAATTCCATATATAAAAATTTATATTAATGAATATTTAATAAAAATTGTGTTAGTTTTTAAAAAAAAATTACGAGAATTAACTTTTAAAAAAGTAACTCTCGTAATTTTAAATTAAGAATCTTTTAAATAGACTCTTTAAGTAATATAATTACTGCGCTCCTTCAATATAAGTTATTGCTTGACCAACGGTTCCTATATTTTCAGCTTGATCGTCTGGTATTTGAATATCAAATTCTTTTTCAAATTCCATGATTAATTCTACAGTATCTAATGAATCTGCTCCTAAATCGTTTGTAAAGTTTGCTTCTAATGTTACTTCATTTTCGTCAACTTCTAAGTTTTTAACGATAATAGCCTTTACTCTTGATGTAATGTCTGACATAATTTATTTAATTTTTAAATTTAATTCGAGGCAAAAATAAACAATTAATTTATATTTACTAATGACCTCTTTTGTTTTTTATGAGCACTAAATTAATAAAAAACTTTTTAATACTCAAATTGTTAATAATATTTCTTTTTTTTGTGAACGACAATAATACTATTTATAATGAAACGATTAATAATTTTTGCTTCTGGTTCTGGATCAAATGCCGAGAACATCATAAGGTATTTTCAAAAAAGTGACAGCGTTACAGTTGTTCAAGTTCTTACTAACAATAAGAATGCCAAAGTAATAAATAGATGTAAAATACTCAATATTAAATGTTTAGTATTTAATAGAGACGCTATTTATAAAGATGCTAAACTAATAAAAACATTAAAAGATCAAGCAGATTACATTATATTAGCTGGTTTTTTATGGAAAATTCCTCAAAATTTTATAGAAGCCTTTCCAAATAAAATACTAAATGTACATCCAGCATTATTACCAAAATTTGGTGGTAAAGGTATGTATGGCATGCATATTCATGAAGCTGTTATAAAAAACAACGAAACAGAAACTGGTATCACCATTCATTATGTTAATGAAAACTATGATGAAGGTGCTATTATTTTTCAAGCTAAAGTATCGTTAGATAAAACAGATACTGCCAAAACCGTTGCTAAAAAAATACAAACATTAGAAATGGAACATTTCCCTAAGGTAATTGAACGTGTCGTTTTAGAAAATATATTAGCCCCTAAAAAGTAATTTCGTGTCCAAAAAGAAAAAATTTTATGTTGTTTGGGAAGGTCATAAAAAAGGCATTTTTACCAGTTGGTCTTCTTGTCAAAAGCAAATTAATGGCTATGTTGGGGCTAAATACAAATCTTTTTTAACCAAAACAATGGCCGAGAAAGCTTTTAAAGGAAATTATAAAGATTATATTGGTAAAGTAAGCATTGAAAACACACTTTCTAAAGCTGAATTGCAAAAAATTGGCAAACCAATATTAAAGAGTATTGCAGTTGATGGTGCTTGCAATAATAAAGGCGATGCAGAATATCAAGGTGTTTTCACAGATACCAAAACAGAACTTTTTAAATTAGGGCCGTTTAAAGGAGGAAGCAATAATTTAATGGAATTTTTAGCATTGGTTCACGGTTTAGCCTATTTAAAAAAACACAAAATTGATTTACCTTTGTATTCAGATAGCAGAACGGCAATAAGTTGGGTTTGGAAAAAGAAAATAAAAACAACCATTAAAAAAACAAAAGACAATAAAAAAATATTTGATTTGGTAGATAGAGCTATACTATGGCTTAACGAGAATCCCGAAATGATTTCTAATAAATACATTTTAAAATGGGAAACTAAAGCTTGGGGCGAAATACCAGCAGATTTTGGCAGGAAATAATGTTTTTTATAAAAACCAATCTCTTTTTATAACAAAATAGTACGCATTTTTATTGTACCAAGTTTTAGGTGATTTTGTTCGTTTAAATTGGATAAATGATTACTGATTGATCTGTTTTGGCTAATGACAATTTCACGTTTTTTAGTAAAAAACAAATGTAAATATATCCTTGAAATTTGCAGTTAATAACTATCTACGAAAACGTTTTTTTAAACCTATCATTTCCCGTATTTTTGCAGAAACTTAGACGAATATGGAAACTGATATTATGACAAGCATTAATATACAAAAGATTGAAAAATCTACATTAGATAAAACAACCCTTAACGGTCGTAAATTTGGATCAACCTTTACAGATCATATGTTTATTTGCACCTTTAAAAATGGTGCATGGCAACAAGCTAAAATAAGGCCTTATCAAGATTTAAAGCTACAACCTTCGGCACGTGTTTTTCATTACGGACAAGCTGTTTTTGAAGGTATGAAAGCTTATAAAGATATAAGTGGTGATGTTTGGTTATTTAGACCTGATGAAAATCAAAAAAGAATCAATAAATCGGCTAAAAGAATGGCAATGCCAGAATTTCCTGCAGATTTATTTATGGAAGGTTTAAATACTTTATTAAACATCGAAAAAGAATGGATTCCTAGTGCCGATGGAAATTCTCTTTACATTCGCCCATTTATGATTGCAACTGGTAATGGTATTTTCGCTGCACCATCAGATGAATATACGTTTATAATTATTTGCTCTCCTTCGGGAAAATATTATGCTAAAGATGTACAGGTAGTTATTGCCGAAAAATATAGTAGAGCCGCAAATGGTGGTGTTGGCGCTGCAAAAGCTGCTGGAAATTACGGGGCTCAATTCTATCCAACAAAATTAGCCATAAAAGCAGGTTATGATCAAATTGTATGGACCGATAGCACAAGAAAATATTTAGAAGAAGCAGGAACAATGAATATCTTTTTTAGAATAGATAATAAATTAATCACTGCACCAACAAGTAGACGTATTTTGGATGGTATTACTCGAAAAAGTATCATTGCAATTGCTAGGAAACAAGGTGTCATTGTTGAAGAACGACGCATTAAAGTTAAAGAAATAAAAAAAGCTGTAAAAAAAGGGACACTCAAAGAAATGTTTGGTGCTGGAACGGCTGCTGTTGTTGTACCAATTTCTCATTTTTCGCATAAAGGCGTAGATTATGAATTGCCTAAAACAGAAAATCGCTACTCAGAAATGTTTAAAAAACAATTAACCGATATTCAATATAACCGCGCTGAAGATCCATTTGGATGGCGTGTTAAAGTGTAATTTTTTACACCAAATTATAATAAATAAATACCTGCTAGCTTTATTCTTAAATAGAATATAAGTTGAGTAGGTTTTTTTTGGTAAAATTCTAAATACCATATCTATTATAAATACATTAACTTGCCCATTTAAAATTTCAATAAAATGAAAAAAATAGGACTATTAACACTTTTTATAACCTTTATAAGTTGTAAAAGTCAAACGACTAAAGAAATGACTACACATAAATTTACCAACGATTTAATTAAGGAAACAAGTCCGTATTTATTACAACATGCTCACAACCCAGTAAATTGGTATGCATGGAATGATGAAACACTTGCTTTAGCCAAAAAAGAAAATAAATTAATTCTTATATCTGTTGGCTATGCCGCTTGTCATTGGTGCCATGTGATGGAACACGAAAGTTTTGAAGATGAATACACTGCAGAAATAATGAATGAAAATTACATTTGTATTAAAGTAGATCGTGAAGAACGACCAGATGTAGATCAAATATATATGAACGCTGTACAAATAATTACAGGTCGTGGTGGTTGGCCTTTAAATTGTATTGCAATGCCCGATGGACGACCAGTTTGGGGCGGCACGTACTTTCCAAAAAATAATTGGATCAATTATTTAAAGCAAATCGCAAAAATGTATAAGGATGAACCTGAAAAACTAGAGGAACAAGCCAATAAATTAACCGAAGGTGTAAAATACGACGGGTTAATAAGTTATAATACCGATAAACCTGTTTTTACCAAAGAAGGCTTAAAACAAGTAGTTGTTAATTGGGAAGAATATATGGATTTACAAATGGGCGGTCGTAAAGGATCTCCAAAATTTCCAATACCCAATAACTATCAATTTTTATTGCGCTATGCTACACAAGCTAAAGATCAAAAAACACTGGATTATGTTAATTTAACTTTAACCAAAATGGCTTTTGGCGGTATAAATGATCAAATTGGAGGCGGTTTTGCACGTTACTCGGTAGATAAACGCTGGCATGTACCACATTTTGAAAAAATGCTGTATGATAATGGGCAACTCGTTAGTTTATACGCCAATGCTTTTGTAGCGACAAAAAACAACTTATACAAAGAAACTGTTTACCAAACCACACAATTTATTGAACGTGAACTCATGAACGATATTGGTGCTTTCTATTCTTCGCTCGATGCCGATAGTGATAATGACAAAGGTGAACTTGAAGAAGGTGCTTTTTATGTTTGGAAAAAAGAGGAATTAAAACAAATTTTAAAATCCGATTTTGATTTATTTGCCGAATATTACAATGTAAACGCAAACGGTTTATGGGAACACGGCAACTATAATTTAATACGAACTCGCTCTAAAGAAGAATTTTGTAGCGAGCATAATATCACAGTTGCTCAATTATCTGATAAAGATAAAAAATGGAAAAAACTATTATTAAAAGAACGTGATAAACGTGTAAGACCAAGATTAGACGATAAAATTTTAACATCTTGGAATGCTTTAATGTTAAAAGGATACATTAATGCTTATACGGCTTTTAACGATCCTCATTTTTTGGATGTTGCTATAAAGAATGCTAATTTTTTATCTCGTATTCAATTAAAATCCGATGGTGGTTTATACCGAAATTATAAAAATGGAAAAAGCACAATTGATGCCTATTTGGAAGATTATGCCACAGTTGCCGATGCTTTTATTAGTTTATATGAAATCACCTTAAACGAAAAATGGTTACAACTAGCCAAACAATTAACCGATTATAGTTTCGATCACTTTTTTGATGATAAATCGCGCATGTTTTTCTTCACTTCCGATGAACAAACAGATTTGATTACCCGTAAAATGGACACCGATGATAATGTAATACCATCTTCAAATTCTATTACAGCTCTAAATTTATTTAAATTAGGTCATTATTATTCCAACGGTAGTTATTTAGCAACAGCTCAAGCGATGTTGAACAATGTGAAGAACAAGAAAATGCAATACGGCGCTGGAGCTTCTAACTGGTTTATTTTATACAGTAATTTTATTGGTAATTTTTACGAAGTTGCCATTGTTGGTGAAGATGCTTTAGAAAAAGTGAAAGCTATTAATAAAACCTATCTACCAAACAAATTAATTGCTGGAAGCTTCACCGAAAGTAATTTACCGCTTTTAAAACATCGTTTTATTAAAGACGATACTACTATTTTTATTTGTGTTGATGGTGCTTGTCAAATGCCGACTAATAACACCAAAAAAGCTTTGGAATTGATGAATGTAGGTTATTAAAAAACTCTCATAAAAAGTCAGGGCTTCACTTGGAGTGAAACCCTGACTTGTTTTAACTTCTTCAAAAAAAAGTGATACGTTAACTTGGAGTCATCGTATCACTAAAGTATTACTGCTCCAAAAAAGGATATTTATAATCTTTTGGTGCTACAAAAGTTTCTTTTATCGTTCGGTTAGAACACCAGCGTAGTAAATTCCATACAGAACCTGCTTTATCATTTGTTCCCGATCCACGAGCACCTCCAAACGGTTGCTGTCCTACAACTGCACCTGTTGGTTTATCATTAATATAGAAATTCCCTGCAGCATCTTCTAATGCATCGGTTGCAATGTCTATAATATATCTATCACCACTAAAAATTGCTCCTGTTAAAGCATAAGGCGAAGTATTATTAACCAATTCCAATGTTTCTTCCCATTTATTATCATCGTATACGTAAACGGTTAAGATTGGACCAAACAATTCAGTATGCATAGTTTTATAATCGGGTTTTTGAGCCAGAATAATGGTTGGTTCTATAAAATAACCTTTAGAGTCATCGTAATTTCCTCCAATAATTACCTCAGCTTCTGGATCGCGTTTGGCATCATCAATAAAATTAGCTAATTTTTTAAATGCTCTAGCATCAATTACGGCATTTACAAAGTTTGATGTATCATCGGGTGCACCCATTTTTATATCCTTCATATCGGCTTCCACAAATTTGCGTACATCGTTCCATTTACTTTTTGGAATGTAAGCTCTAGAAGCTGCAGAACATTTTTGCCCTTGATATTCAAAAGCACCACGCGTCATTGCTGTTGCTACTTGTTTTGCATCGGCGGAAGCATGCATCCAAATAAAATCTTTTCCACCAGTTTCTCCAACTATTCTTGGATACGAATGGTATTTTCCTTTGTTTACATTGGTACCAATATTATCCCAAAAACTATTAAAAACACCTGTTGATCCTGTAAAGTGAATGCCACCAAAATCTTTATGGTCTAGCAACACATCGGTAATCATAGCCGAATCTCCAGTTACCATATTTATAACGCCATCTGGCACACCAGCTTCTTTAAATAATTCCATCAAAACTTGCGCAGAATAAACTTGTGTTCTTGCTGGTTTCCAAATAACTACATTCCCCATCATTGCTGGTGCTGCAGATAAATTTGCTGCAATAGACGTAAAGTTAAATGGTGTAATGGCATAAACAAATCCTTCTAAAGGTCTGTATTCCATACGGTTCCAAATTCCTGGTGCGGAAATAGGCTGATTCTGATAAATTTCGGTCATAAACTGCACATTGAATCTAAAGAAATCGATCAATTCACAAGCAGCATCAATTTCCGCTTGCATTACGTTTTTAGATTGTGCAATCATTGTAGCAGCATTCAGTTTTGCTCGGTATGGACCAGCTAATAAATCGGCTGCTTTTAAGAAAATTGCCGCGCGACTTTCCCAAGGCATTTTTGCCCAAGATTTACGTGCTTCCATAGCTGTTTTTATGGCTAACTCAATGTGTTTTTTTTCGGCTTTGTGATATTTTCCTACGGTATGTTTTATATCGTGTGGCGGATGAATAGACGTTGTGTCGCCTGTTCTTATTTCTTCACTACCTATATAAAAAGGAATGTCTACTTTTTGGTTGTACATTTTTTTGTACATCGCAAGCAATTCAATACGTTCCGCACTGTTTGGTGCGTACGATTTAACGGGTTCATTAATTGCTGGTGGTACGTTATAAAATCCTGTTGCCATATGGTTATATTTTGGTTTGAATAGTTTAAATTTGTGGTGTAAAGTTAGTGATTTTTTTATTACCTATATTCTGTATTAAAATTAAAATCTATAACAGTAAAATTGATATTTAACCCTGACAGCGTTTGAAACCTTAATTTAATACTACGGTTTGAAACCTTAAACCAACTCTACTAGGGTTTTAAACCCTAGTAGAGTTCTTACTACAAAATATAATGTGCACAGTAACTTACATTCCAACATCTAAAAATAATTTTATTTTAACATCTAGTAGAGATGTGCCTTTTGCAAGGGAAAAAGCCTTGTTTCCAAAAGAATATTTGGATGGCGATGTAAAAATTACGTACCCAAAAGACGGAAAAGCATCTGGCACTTGGATAGGTCACAGCTCAAAAAAACGCTTAATTTGTTTGTTAAATGGTGGTTTTAAAAATCACTATGTAACTGGAAATTCTAAAACCATCTATCGGAAAAGTCGTGGTTTAATTGTTTTGGATTTATTAAAAAAACACGACATTTATTCGGCTTTAAACAACATTGATTTACTTGAAATTGAACCATTTACTTTGGTTATTGTGGATTATGCTTCGACAAGCTCAAAAACAAATTTGACTGACTCAATTATTGAATCAAATACTAATTTACAATTGATAGAATTTGTTTGGGATGGAAAAACAAAACATCTTAAAAAATTACCTCAAAAAAATTACATTTGGTCATCGGCTACATTATATGATGCTAAAATGAAACACTTGCGTGAAGATTGGTTTGCCGATAAAAAAGAATACACATCAAAATCTATTTTAGATTTTCATCATAAAGCTGGAAATGGTGATTCTACCGTTGCTGTTATTATGAAACGAGAAAAAGTAGGAACTGTTAGTATTACGCAGGTTTGTAAAACTAACGATGATATCTTGATGAATTATGAGGAAATTAACTAAGCGTTTTAGGAACAATTAATTGAAACGTAGGAATGCTAACTTTAAATTCTTTAGATGTATTAATTGCAATCATATTATAAAATCCATTCATAGCGCCAATGGGCGAATTTAATACCGAAAAAGAATTGTAACTGTATTTTTCTTGTGGATTTAAAATGGGTTGTTTACCTATAACGCCATCGCCTTTTACGATATTTACATCATTTAATGAATCGTATATATTCCAATGACGACTTACCAATTGCACCAATTCATCTGTTTGGTTCTCAATGGTTATAACATAACTAAAAACATATTGCAACGTGTGTTTTTGAAACTGATTACCTTCAAAATTAGTCTTTACAGAAATTTTAATACCGTTTGTTATTTGTTGAACCATATAAGGCTAATTTACAAATTAATTTTCTAAAAACAAAAATGATTTTCCATCTTTTGTTTCTTTGGCAAACTGGGCTATGGTTTTATCACCCATTCCATCAATCATTGCTTTTTTAAATGGTGCTACCATATGATGGATTGCACAAGGATTATCATCACCACAACGTTCTAATCCTAAAAAACATGCTTTAAATAAATCGATACCTTCGGTACACGCTACAATATCCAACATAGAATTTTGATTATTTTTTGGTGTTAAATAAAATCCACCATTTGGTCCTTTTGAAGAAGAAATCAATCCCTTTTTAACCAAACTTTGCAGTATTTTTGCTAAAAAAGGCGCAGGAACTTTTATAATATTTGCCACTTCTTTGGATCCTATTTTTTTATCTTCATTGGTATGAATGGCTAAATATAAAACCGATCGGATGGCGTATTTACTTAAATTTGTTAACATTCTACAAATATAAGCGCTATTTTTCTCTTTTTATGTTAAAAATCAAAATTATCAAACCCAAAAAATAACTTACTTTTGTTCTCTAATGAAAAGATATTTTTACATCATACGCATGCAGTTTTTAGGATTTCGTTTTCACGGATGGCAAAAACAACAAGATGTTAAAACCTTACAAGGTCACGTTGAAAAGACCTTGAAATTTGTTTTGGGAAAAGGCAAAGCAAAAGTTTTAGGCTCTGGGCGAACAGATGCACGAGTCTCGGCAAATGATTTCCCCATGGAATTGTTTATTTATGAAGAAATAACCGATTTAGATCAGTTTTTAATCGATTTTAATAGCAACTTACCCAATGATATTAAAGCACTTTCGGTTATAGAAACCGATGAAAAGTTTAATATTATAAACAATGCAAAAATTAAAGAATACCTGTACTTTTTCTCTTTTGGTTCTAAAAATCATCCTTTTGCAGCACCCATTTTAACGTGTTTTTATGAAGAACTCGATTTGGAATTAATGAAACAAGGCGCAGCGCTTTTTAAAGGACATCATTGGTTTAAACATTATTGTACCAAACCAACTGAGTTTGCTAACTACAATCGTGAAATAACCGTAAGTGAAATTGAAGAAAACACCATTTATTCTGCCAATTTTTTTCCAGAAAAAACATATGTGTATCGTATAAAAAGCAGAGGTTTTTTAAGAAATCAGGTTCGTTTAATTATGGGGACACTTTTTAGATTAGGACAAGGAGAAATAAGCTTAGAATTTATAGAAAAATCATTAATAGAACACAGTATAGATCGTCCATTACCATTTGTAGCACCAGCTTCTGGTTTGATACTTTATCATGTGGATTTTATATAATATCACCTCGCAGCCTCAAAACAATACGCATGTAAATGTGTTAATGCCACTATTTTTGCAGGCTTTGTTGCCGTTGCTTCAAAAACATACACAGCATTGGTTTTGAAATTTTGCCATTGATATGATAAAGAAATAACCACACCATTACCATCTGTTTGAAAACTTTCTTCATCTTTATGACAAGATATCACAAAGAGGAATAATGCAATTGTTATAATTATTTTTTTCATAATTATTTTTTAAAGATTAATTTTATAAATCAAATTATCAATTTTGGTTGTGGTAACTTTTTTAATTAATTGACCAGAAGGCAGTTTTAAATCCTCTTCCATCCTAATGCCTTTTAAAGAATGTGTTTCTATATCATACCAAAATAATATGCTTTGTATCAATTTATTATTAACATCATATAATTTAGTGCCTACAATTCTTTCTAAACTTTTATCTATTAAAGTAACTGTTTCTTTTGTTAATCTAGAATCAATTTCAGTAAAAGGCATTCGTAAATCTACGAAATTTTCATCCTTCACTTTTTAAACACAGGACAAACTCACACTTTTATTTTTCACAATCATACCTGCGATTACAGGAATTCATATAATAGTTTTATTAGATTCCTGTTTTCACAGGAATGACATTTGATTTTAATTACATGTTCTTCAAAATAATATGATTTTCTTTAAATAAAAGCATTCTATTATTAAAGTATGAGTTTGCCTTGTTAAAATATACTATTCCACACAAACTTTAGCAAAAAGATTGTTTCTTTGCAAAAAATTGCACTAATTGATTCATTATGTCCGTTAACGAAAACTTAAAACAAAGCTGGGAGGAAATTCAAGAAAAGTTATCTCATAAATTTGCCGATGGTGAAAAAATAGAAGTAGATTCAATAATATATCTTATTGGTGTTCAAGAATTAGGTAAAGGTTACAAGAAATTCAAAAAAGATGAAAAAATAGCCTTAATGCATATTGCAGTTTGCCGAATTTTAGAACCTTATGGTTACTATGAATTCAATTATTTTGATGAAGACGGATGGCCACATTACAATTTAGTGGAAGATTTACCACATTTAAAAGGCGGTGAGCAAACCGTACTTTTAAAACAAGCCATTGTAAATTATTTTACTGAAAAAGATTTTCTGTAATTCAAAATAATTTCACTAAAAAATATTTTTTTCTTAAATCTGCGTTTGTTTACAAATGTAACAAAATCAAGTTGTAGAGCGAATTATTGTTTTTATTTACTTGATTATCAGTATTTTATATAATATGATTTTTACCATAAAAATAGGGAAAAAGTGACGATTGTTAAAAACTAAGTATGTTTTGTGAATAAGTATGATTTTGATTTCATCAAAAAAATCACAATATTTGTTTGCACGAAAAGAGGCTCGATTCTTCGATTTTTTTTCAGTAAAACTCAATTTTTTAACCTTTTATTCATCCCTATGGCAAAAACAGAACCAATTTTAGTAGCTAACAAAGACCGTTTTGTTATTTTCCCAATAAAACATCATGATATTTGGGATTGGTATAAAAAACAGCAAGCCATGATTTGGACTGCTGAAGAAATAGATTTGGAAGCAGATGTAAAAGATTGGGAAAATAAATTGACCGATGATGAACGTTATTTCATTAAACATATATTAGCCTTTTTTGCGGCAAGTGATGGTATTGTAAATGAAAATTTAGCCGAAAACTTTATAAACGAAGTGCAATATCCAGAAGCTAAGTTTTTCTATGGTTTTCAAATAATGATGGAAAACGTACATTCCGAAGTCTATTCACTATTAATAGATACCTATGTTAAAAACGAAGTAGAAAAAGATGAATTATTTAGAGCTATTGAAATATTTCCTGCCATTAAAACCAAAGCAGAATGGGCTTTAAAATGGATTGAATCCGATAGTTTTGCCGAACGTTTAATAGCATTCGCTGCTGTAGAAGGTATTTTCTTCTCTGGTGCATTTTGCTCAATTTTTTGGATGAAAAAACGTGGTTTATTGCCAGGTTTAACATTCTCTAACGAATTAATAAACCGTGATGAAGGTTTACATGCCGATTTTGCAGTGCATCTACACGAAAATCACATCATCAATAAAGTACCCAAAGAACGTATTACCGAAATTATTAAAGACGCTTTGGATATAGAACGTGAATTTATAACCGAATCCTTACCAGTTAGTTTAATTGGTATGAATTCAAAATTAATGATACAGTATTTAGAGTTTGTAGCCGATAGATTGTTACTAGAATTTGGTTGTGAAAAACAATACAATACGGCCAATCCATTTGACTTTATGGAAATGATTTCCCTAGAAGGAAAAACGAATTTCTTTGAAAAAAGAGTATCAGAATATCAAAAAGCAGGTGTAAAATCTGGCGGAACAGGAAGTATTTCTTTCGATTCCGATTTTTAGACCTTTTTATTTGTGTATAAAAAAAGTCTCAAATAATAAAAAGGTACTACCACAATTTTAGTGGTCTTAAAAGTAAATGTCATTCCTGCGAAAGCAGGAATCCATACTAACTTAATAGATTCCTGCTTTCGTAGGAATGACAAAATATAGTAACTAATTACAACTAAAAGATAGAAAAAATAACAATTTGAATGAATTGTAACCAAACCCAAAAAAAGTAAAATAACGTATGGATGTATTAAAAAGAAATGGCAAACGCGAACCAGTGATGTTCGACAAGATAACGGCAAGAGTTCGTAAAATGTGTTATGGTTTAAACAAATTGGTAGAACCAATTAAAATTTCGATGCGTGTTATTGAAGGTTTGTATGATGGTGTAACCACATCAGAATTGGATAATTTAGCAGCAGAAATTGCTGCAACAATGACCACTACACATCCAGATTATGCAAAATTAGCAGCCCGTATTTCTGTATCTAACCTGCATAAAAATACCAAGAAAACTTTTTCTGAAGTGATGACAGATTTATACGAATATGTAAATCCAAGAACTGGTAAAAAAGGACCAATGATTGCTGATGACGTTTATGAAATTATTCAAAAAAATAAAGCAAAACTAGATTCTACTATCATTTATAATCGTGATTTTGGGTACGATTACTTTGGTTTTAAAACTTTAGAACGTTCGTATTTATTAAAAATTAACGGTCAAATAGTAGAACGTCCGCAACATATGTTAATGCGTGTTTCTGTTGGAATTCATAAAGAAGATTTAGACGAAGCTATTGCAACCTATGAATTAATGTCTAAACGTATGTTTACACACGCAACACCAACATTATTTAATGCAGGTACACCAACACCACAAATGTCATCTTGTTTTTTATTACAAATGCAAGACGATAGTATTGATGGTATTTACGATACATTAAAACAAACGGCAAAAATATCGCAATCGGCTGGTGGTATTGGGTTGTCTATTCATAATATTAGAGCTAGAGGTTCTTATATTAGAGGAACAAACGGTACATCTAACGGAATTGTACCAATGTTACAAGTATACAACGACACAGCAAGATATGTAGATCAAGGTGGTGGAAAACGTAAAGGGTCATTTGCAATTTATATGGAACCTTGGCATGCCGATGTGTTTGATTTTTTAGATTTAAAGAAAAATACAGGTAAGGAAGAAATGCGTGCTAGAGATTTGTTCTACGCAATGTGGATTCCAGATTTGTTTATGAAACGTGTAGAAGCTGATGGTGATTGGACTTTAATGTGTCCAAACGAATGTCCACATTTATTCGATACTTATGGTGAAGAATTTGAAAATTTATATGTTGGTTACGAAAAAATAGGAAAAGGAAGAAAAACCATCAAAGCACGTAAGCTTTGGGAAAAAATACTAGAAGCACAAATAGAAACTGGTAATCCTTATATGCTATATAAAGATGCAGTAAATAGAAAATCGAATCATAAGAATTTAGGAACAATCCGTTCGTCTAATTTATGTACCGAAATTATGGAATATACAGCAGAAGATGAAGTAGCTGTTTGTAACTTAGCTTCTATTGCATTACCAATGTATATTAGTGAAGATAAAGATGGTAAAAAATTCTTTGATCATAAAAAATTATTTAAAATAACTAAAAAAATTACACGTAATTTAGATACCGTAATAGATCGTAATTTTTATCCCGTTAAAGAAGCTGAAAACTCAAACTTCCGTCATAGACCAATTGGAATTGGTGTACAAGGTTTAGCCGATGCATTTATTATGTTACGTTTGCCTTTTACAAGCGATGAAGCAAAAACCTTAAATCAAGAAATATTTGAAACCATTTACTTTGCTGCAGTAACCTCATCTATGGAGATTTCAAAAGCAAACGAACCATATTCTACGTTTAAAGGATCGCCAATGAGCGAAGGAGAATTCCAATTTAATATGTGGAATATAAAAGAGGAAGAATTAAGTGGTCGTTGGAATTGGAAAACCTTACGTAAAAATGTAATGAAACATGGTGTACGTAATTCGTTATTAGTTGCACCAATGCCTACAGCATCTACATCTCAAATATTAGGTAATAATGAAGCTTTTGAACCTTATACATCCAACATTTATACACGTCGTGTATTATCGGGTGAATTTATCGTGGTAAACAAACATTTACTAGAAGATTTAGTAGAACTTGGTTTGTGGAATAATGACATGAAAGAAGATATTATGCGTGCCAATGGTTCTGTTCAAGGTATTGAAGCCATTCCGCAAGACTTAAAAGACTTGTACAAAACAGTTTGGGAATTAAGTATGAAAGATATTATAGATATGGCGCGCCATAGAGGTTATTTTATCGATCAATCGCAATCTTTAAACTTATTTATGATGGATCCAGATTTTGGAAAACTGACTTCAATGCACTTCTACGCATGGAAAAGTGGTTTAAAAACTGGAATGTATTATTTGAGAACAAAATCTGCAGTAAACGCAATTCAATTTACAGTATCTAAGAAAAAAGAGGCCAATCCAGAAGAAGAAAAACCTTTAACTGGAGAAGAATTAAAAGCAATGCTTATAAAATCTCAAGAAGATCCAGACGATTGCTTAATGTGTGGTTCTTAGTCACCAAATAAATGCTTAATTAAGTAATATAAACCTCGCAGATTTTAAATTTGTGAGGTTTTTTTATGAATTTCTAAACAAGGTAAACTCATATTTATATTTAAAAATTTAATTAACCCTACTAGGGTTTTGTTTGAAATTACTAATCCACACTAATTATTTTTAAATTGGCATTTGCATAAACACTTAAATGGTAAACTAAAAAATCGTATTTTAACAAAAAATTATTCAAGATGAAACTATATCAATTTATTACGCTATTATTACTTACAATTTTTATGACTTCTTGCGCACCGCAAACCAAAGAATCATACTTATTAAACTATAAGAAATTTACAGATGAGGTGACTGAAAATCACAAAAATTATACAGCAAAAGATTGGTTAAAAAAAGATAAAGAATTTGCAAAATTTAAGCGCGTAATAAAAGAAAGGTATCAAAACGAGTTGTCTTTTCAAGATGAATTAATGCTTGTAAAACATGAAGCATCTTACAATTTATTAAAGTTCCAAAAAGAAACCCCAAATTTTCTAAATCTTTTTAAAGGTGATTTTGAAAAACTCAAACAACAACTGAAAGACTATACCAAAAATGATATGGGAAAAGATGTTAAAGTGTTTAAAACCGAAATTGAACACTTAAAAAAAGAGCTAAAAAACTACACAGAAAACAATCTAAAAGGCGATGTTGAACAATTAAAAAAAGAAATGGAATTAATGGGAAAGGATTTTGAAGATATAGAAAAAGCTATGGAAGAGTTGTTTGAAGAAATAGAAAAATAATATTTATCGTTCCTCTAACTCAATAACTTCTAAATTTTTAATATCAGCTTCTTCAATTTCAAAACGTACCATAGTGCGTACTTTATGAATACCATATTTACCAACTGCGCCTGGATTAATGTGTATCAAGCCTAATTTTTTATCAAAAATCACCTTTAAAATGTGTGAATGTCCTGTTATAAATAATTTAGGTGGATTGCGCTTTAAATCTTCTTTTATACGCGAATTATACCGTTTGGGATAACCGCCAATATGTGTCATCCAAACTGTTACTTTTTCGATGGTAAACTTCGCGTCAAGCGGAAAAGAATTCCGAAGCTCTTTAGCGTCAATATTTCCATAAACGGCTCTTAAAACAGCATGTTTTTGAATGGTATCGGTTACATTTATATCGCCTATATCTCCAGCATGCCAAACCTCATCGGCTTGTTTTATATAATGCAACATTCTATCATCAATATGACTGTGCGTATCGGATAATAATAAGATTTTTTTCATGAGCTTCTAGGCTAATTATAGCGTCATCTTAATACTCAAAAACGCCAAACTCGCTAGAGATTGTTAATTTTTTAGTACTACTAGCTTCTACTCTTCCAATAATTTTTGCCTCTACATTAAAACGCTTGGAAATTGCAATAATACTATCCGCAATCTCATGTGGCACATACAATTCCATTCTATGTCCCATATTAAACACTTGGTACATTTCCTTATAATCCGTATTTGATTCCTTTTGAATCAATTTAAACAACGGCGGCACATCAAACATAGCGTCTTTAATAATGTGTAAATTATCGATAAAATGTAAAATTTTGGTTTGTGCGCCGCCACTACAATGCACCATGCCGTTAATATCTTTACGATGCTTGTCTAATATTTTTTTAATAATAGGCGCATATGTTCGCGTTGGGGATAACACTAACTTCCCTGCATTTATTGGTGAATTTTCAACAGTATCATCCAGTTTCATACTACCCGAATAAACTAAATCCGTAGGTACTTTTTCATCAAAACTTTCAGGATATTTTTTTGCTAGATAATGGTCAAATACATCATGTCTTGCAGAGGTTAGTCCATTAGAACCCATGCCGCCGTTATATTTTGTTTCGTAAGTAGCTTGACCCGATGATGATAAACCAACAATTACATTACCTGCTTTTATATTTGCATTATCAATAACATCGCTACGTTTAATACGTGCAGTTACGGTAGAATCCACAATAATAGTTTTAACTAAATCACCAACATCTGCAGTTTCTCCACCAGTAGAATGAATGTGCACATCGTATTTGGCTAAGTCTTTTAATATCTCTTCCGATCCGTTTATAATTTCTGAAATAACTTCACCAGGAATCAGATTTTTATTTCTGCCAATGGTTGATGATAATAAAATATTATCGGTAATACCAACGCATAATAAATCATCAATATTCATTATTAAAGCATCTTGTGCAATGTCTTTCCAAACCGATAAATCGCCTGTTTCTTTCCAATAAATGTATGCTAAGGATGATTTTGTTCCTGCACCATCTGCGTGCATTACAATGCAATAATCATTATCATTGGTTAAATAATCGGGCACAATTTTACAAAAAGCTTTTGGAAAAAGTCCTTTGTCAATATTCTTGATTGCTAAATGTACATCTTCCTTGGAAGCTGAAACACCTCTTAAATTATAGCGATTTTTATCAGACATTGGATTTGTTTTAATGATTTAATTTAAAAGTACAAAAATAACGAAATAAAAAAAAGCATGTACTTAAAGTACATGCTTTTTACATTTATTATTAACACTTTTTATTTTCTTATAATACTAAAGTGACCACGAACGGTTTTACGCTCTTGCGTATTTGGATCAATATAATCTGCCGAGAACCAATAATCACTAGCTGGCATTTGTTTTCCGTTATATAAACCATCCCAACCTACAACACTGTTAGGGTTTATTTTAGCCAATACTTTACCAAAACGATCGTAAATATAAATTTTTGAATTTGGTATTAAATGCGAATTTGAAATTTGCCAAGTATCGTAATTTAAATCGCCATTTGGTGTAAAGAAATCTGGATAATCCAATACATAAATATCATCTTGAATTCGCGTAATACTACAGCCAGTAAGATCTACAACTTCTACTTCAAAAGTGCCAGATAATACGTGATTGAATACATTACTAGATTGTGTTGTTGTATTACCATCTTCATCCGTTAAAGTATATTCATAGTTACCAGAACCGCCAGTAACTTCAATTGTAATAGTATTGTCTGGTCTATTAAAATCATTAACAAAAATATTAGTGATTTCTAATTGATCTGCCATACTTATAGATGTGAATTGCGAATATACACAACCATTACTATCTGTAGCTGTTAAAGCATATGCACCACCATTTGCAAGTATATCTGCTTCGGTTACATCTAATGTAAGGTCAAATCCTATTGGTGTTGTCATATCGGTTGCTACAAACCATTCGTATGTTAAAGATGTTGGGTTTGTGTCTTCTCCAACTGTTGCTAATTGCGTTTCTGGACAAATATAATATTGCGAATTCAATACAAATTGTGGTCTTGGATTTACATCAACACTCACTGTAAATGCATCGCCTAAACAACCACCAACCGAAGTAGGAATGATGAGATAATCAACTGTTTCAACGTTTCCTGTTGTGTTTGTTATGGTGTCTGTAATAAAATCTGAATCTGTATCGTCTGTAGTTTCGCCAGTAACATTAGGATTATCAATTGCCATCCAAGTATAACTGTTGCCTGATAGTGTTGTATAGTTAGATAAATCGAGATTTAAAACTTCATCATTACACGTTACTTCAGTTGTATCTGTTCCAACAGGTTCAAAACCAACTTCAATGGTTATTTCAAATGAATTTCCAGCACAACCATCTACCGATGTTGGAATTATAGTATAAACAACATTTTGAACAAAACCACTTGTATTTGTAATGGTATCTGTAATTGAATTAGATGACGTAGCTGTGGTTGTTTCTCCTGTTACATTTAAATTATCAGTAGCCATCCAAGAATATGTATTTCCTGTTAAAGAGGTATAATCATCTAAATTTATTGCCGAAGCTTCATCACTACAAGCAGGTATTGTGGTTGGAGTTCCAACAGGTTCTTCACCAACACTTACTACAATATCAAATGGATTTCCTTCACAGCCATCTGCCGAAGTAACTGTAATAGTATACACTACTTGTTGCGTACTTCCCGATACATTGTTTAAGGTGTCTGTTATGAATGGAGCTGTTGATATACCAACTGTTTCTCCTGTTACACTTGCATTATCTGCAACAACCCAAGAATAAGTAGCTCCTAAACTTGTAAAGGTAGATAAGTCTAAATTCATTGCGGTATCACTACAGGCCGAAGCCGTTGCTGCAACGCCTACTGGTTCTGGATTTACAGTTACCATAACAGTAAAAGAGTTTCCTTCACAATTATTTGCCGATGTTGGCGTAATTGTATATGTTACTACTTGAACAACACCACTCACGTTATTTAACGTATCGATAATAAATGCATCGGTTGATGTTCCTGAAGTTTCTCCAGTAATATTTGTATTATCGGCTACAGTCCAAGAAAATGTATTGCCTACTTGTGAGGTAAGTGATTCTAAATTTACATTTAAAGCTTCATCGCTACAAACCAATTCTGTTGTATTTGCTCCAATTGGTTCAAACCCAACAGTCACAGTTATTGTAAAAGGATTTCCTTCACAACCATCTACCGATGTTGGTGTAATTGTATAAACTACATCTTGTGGTGCACCACTTACATTAGTCATAGTATCCGTAATATTTAAAGCTGTTGAAGTCACTAATGTTTCACCCGTAATATTTGGATTATTCATTGCAATCCAAGAATAAGTATTGCCTGTTAAACTTGTATAACTTGATAAATTAAAATTGGTAGTAACATCACTACAAGCATCTAAAGCAGTATCTGCTCCTACAGGTTCTGGATTCACAGTTACAGTTACAGTAAAAGAATCTCCTAAACAACCGCCCGTTGGAATAACTGTATATACTACATCTTGTGCAACACCGCTTATATTATTTAATGAATCATTAATTAGTCCGGTTGTCTGCAATATTGTTGATTCACCTGTTATGTTAGTATTATCTGCTGCAACCCAAGTGTACGAATTTAATGTACCTGTTGTATAAGTATCTAACGATAAGTTTAAAGTGTCATCACTACAAGAAGTAGCCGTTGCATCGCTTCCAACTGGTTCTTCAGCAATAGTTACTGTTACATCGAACGCATTTCCTTCACAGCCATTAGATCCTGTAGGAATTATAGTATAAACAACGGTTTGAGAAGTACCACTAACATTGGTTAATGTATCGGTAATTGTTGCTGATGTATCACTTACAGTTTCTCCTGTAATATTGGCATTATCTGCCGATGTCCACGTGAATGTATTCCCTGTTCCTGTAACATAATTATTTAAATCTAAATTTAGCGCTACATCACTACAAGTGCCTTCTGGAGTATTGGTACCAACCGGTTCTTCATTTACTGTAATTGTTACTGTAAATGGATTTCCTGCACATCCATCTGTAGATGTTGGTGTAACTGTATAAACGACATTTTGTGGTGTTCCACTTATATTCGTTAAAGTTTCAATAAGTGAGGAACTTGTTGTTGCAACTAAAGTTTCGCCTGTAACATTTGCATTATCCGTTGCTATCCAAGAATAGGTATTTCCTGTTAAGGTTGTATAAGTAGATAAATCAAAATTGGTTGCTACATCACTACAAGCTGTTTCAGCTGAATCTGCTCCTACAGGTTCTGGGTTTACTGTTATAGTTAGCATAAAAGCATCACCTAAACAAGTTCCTGTTGGCGTTATTGTATAAACAACATCCTGCGCAACACCACTTACATTATTTAAAGTGTCTGTTATATTTCCAGTTGCCTGAATTGTTGTTGTTTCTCCAGTTACATTTGTATTATCGGTTGCAACCCAAGTATAGGTATTTCCTGCACCAGTTGTATAGGTATTTAAATCATAATTTACAGCAACATCGCTACAAGTTGTTTCTATATCATCTGTTCCAACTGGTTCTTCTGTAATAGTTACAGTTACGTCAAATGCATTTCCTACACAACCATTTGCCGATGTTGGATTTACTGTATAAACAACCGTTTGCGCTGAACCACTAACATTGGTTAATGTGTCTGTAATTGTTGCTGTTGTTTCACTAGTAGTTTCTCCTGTAATATTTACATTATCTGCCGATGTCCATGTAAAGGTATTTCCTATACCTGTAACATACGCATTTAAATCTAAATTTAAAGCCACATCACTACAAGTTCCTTCTGGAGTATCAGTTCCAACAGGTTCTTCATTCACTGTAATTGTTACTGTAAACGGATTACCAAAACAACCATTTGCCGAAGCAGGTGTAACTGTATAAACGACATCTTGTGGTGTTCCACTTGTATTGATTAAAGTATCGGTTAGAGAAGAGGTTGTTGTTACAACTAAAGTTTCTCCTGTTACATTTGCGTTATCGGCTGCAACCCAAGAATAAGTATTGCCAGTAAGTGTAGTGTAATTTGATAAATCAAAATTGGTTGCTACATTGCTACAAGCTGCTTCTGTTGAATTTGATCCTACAGGTTCTTCACCTACAGTTATTGTAAAAGTAAAAGCATCACCAGTACAGCCATTCGCTCCGGTTGGAGTTACTGTATAAATTATATCTTGTGCTGTTGTTCCTGTATTTGTTAATGTGTCGGTTATTGAACTTGCAGTAGAAGTCACTAATGTTTCTCCTGTAATATTAGGATTATCGGTTGCAACCCAAGAATAGGTATTTCCAGTTCCAGTAACATAGCCATTTAAATCATAGTTTACAGCAACAGCACTACAAGCTGGCTCTGCACTATCACTACCAACTGGTTCTTCATTAATAGTAACCGTGATATCAAACGGATTACCAGCACATCCATTACTTGATGTTGGTGTTATAGTATAAACAACAGTTTGTGCTGCACCACTTACATTAGTTAATGTATCGGTAAGAGTTGCTGATGTTCCACTTGCTGTTTCTCCTGAGATATTCGTATTATCTGCCGATGTCCATGTAAAGGTATTTCCTGTTCCTGTTACATAGGTATTTAAATCTAAATTTAAAGCCACATCACTACAAGTAGTTTCTGGAGTGTTTGATCCAACTGGTTCTTCACCAACAGTAATCGTTATATTAAATGGTGTACCAACACAGCCATTTGCAGATGATGGTGTAATAGTATAAACAACATCTTGTGGCACGCCACTTACATTATTCATTGTGTCAGTAATTGCTGAATTTGTTGATGTTGTTAAAGTTTCTCCAGTTACGTTTGGATTATCAGCTGCAATCCAAGAATAGGTGTTTCCTGTTAAGGTTGTGTACGTTGATAAGTTAAAATTGGTTGCTACATCACTACAAGCTGCTTCTGTAGTTGGTGTTCCTACAGGTTCTTCACCTACATTTATAGTAATTATAAAAGGACTACCAACACAACCGTTTGATCCAGTTGGTGTTACTGTGTAAATAATATCTTGCGCAGTAGTACTTGTATTAATTAAAGTGTCTGTAATAGCAGTTGTTGTAGAAGCGACAATTGTTTCTCCTGTAATATTAGGGTTATCGGTTGCAACCCAAGAATAGGTGTTTCCAGTACCATTAACATGTGAATTAATATCAACATTTACTGCAATATTACTACATGCTGGTTCAACTGTATCTACTCCTAACGGTTCTGGTTGAACGATAAGACTAATTGTAAAATCAGCACCTGGACATCCATTTGAGCCTGTTGGCGTTATAGTATAAATAACCGTTTGATCTGCCGCACTTGTATTCAATAAAGTATCGGTAATTGATGATGTAGTACTTGCTGTTATTGTTTCTCCTGTTACGTTTGGATTATCAACTGCACTCCAAGAATAGGTGTTTCCTGTACCTGTTGTCAAAGTATTCAAATCAAAATTCACTGGTAAACTACTACATGTTGTTGGTGTTTGATCGGAACCAACAGGAATTGGATTAACTACCAAACTAAACGTTAATTGAGCTGATGTACAGGTTTGTAATCCTGAAGTTACATTTCGCGAAAGGATTGTAATCGTTTGAGATCCTGTAACTAACGGATTTGGCATTGCATTTACGGTAACTGGTCCAGTACCATCATCGTAAGTATATTCTATAATAAAATCCGTATTAATTGGTGTTGGGTTTAGTGCTAAAATATCAGCATCCCAAGTACTTGTATCAAATGATGCCGTATGATTGTTTGTATCTGATTCACAAAGAACTAAACCATTAGTAGGTACTGAAACTTCTGGAATTTCTCTAACTACTAAATCAAAAACAACTGGATCTGAATCACAATTTCCATTTATATCTCTAATAAATGCAGTAACGGTCATTGTACTAGACACATAAGATGCTGGTAAATTACTTGGCATAGTTACAGCAGTTCCGTTTGCGTCACCGCTATAAACTAATTCGTAATTTAAACCCAATACAGTTCCATTTAATACTGTATTTTCTATATAAGTCCCATCGAATCCAGCTTCACCATCGTTTAAAAATGGGTTTTCACATAAGACTAAATTATTGGTTGGTAAACCTGCAATTGGTTTATCTGTAACGGTTAAATTTATGGTTAATTGAGAAGTACAACTTGCTGGATCTGCAGGATCATTTACAGTTAAAGATACTGTTGTGGTTCCTGTTGTGAATGGATTTGGCATGGTTGCGGTACTTACTGGTCCGCCAGGTGTTCCGTAATTATATAATAAATCCAGACCTGTTTGTCCGTTTAATATTTCTAATTCTATAGCTGCCATATCAAACTCCGCTGTTTGCAAAGTTGCATTTGTAGCACATAAAAAGATACCAGTTGCTGGTGGTGTTAAAATTGGGGCATTATTAATAACAATATCAAATGTAAAAACATCATTAGCACAACCTGCCGTATAGGTAATTTGAAAATTTCCTGTATTGTCATCTCCATTTCCAGTAAGTGATAGATCAATTATACCATCCAATGATTCAGATGGGTTAGTTCCAACGACAGGATTTACCCAAACACCGCCATTATTTATAGTATATGTACCATTTAAAACGGTAACATTAAGTGGTATTGGATCTGTATCTGTTGCACAATATACTGCTGGTGATGGATATTCAAAACTTACAGCACCTGGATCAAAAACTCGCACTCTAACACTATCATCAGAAAAACATAGATCTCCACCAATCATCGTACTATCATGCGTAACTAACACTTCATAAACATATGTTCCTGCTACAGCACCAACAATGTCATAATTAGCTGTAGATCCTATTACTGTTGGTGCTGTAGGGAATTGAGTAACTCGCCATTCATAAGCAACTGTACTTCCATCTGTAGTATCAAAATTTTGAATTAAAGTTTCCAATGTATAGTTATCTCCTGCACATAATTCAATGTCTTCTATAAAAATATCTTCTTCGCCAACTGTTACATCATTAGTTCCTCTTTCTTTAATATGAGATAAAAACGGATCTTCCAATTCAAAAGTAACATCGGTTGCTGAATTTACAACATTGCCAGTACAGTAATCAGTATAGGTGACTACAGCGGTATAAGTTATTGTTGTAATACCAGCAGTTTCTAATTGATCTACGGTTACAGTTAAATCTGGATTATCTGCGGCACCAAAAACGGTTCCTGTTTCGGTTGTATGATTATAATTAGTGTACCATTGAAATGTTGGAGCTACTCCTAAAACGCCATCTGGAATAAAACGCCAAGATTCTGGTGGAAAAGTGACATTAGGTTCTGTTGTAAAAAACGGATCATTAGGGTCACTAGTAACACGCCAGTGTTCTAAATTATCTCTTCCAATAGGACTAGAAGCATCGGATGCTGTATAGCCTAAGTCTAAATTTAAGTTTTGGATTCCTAAGGCTGCATAACCTTGTGCCCAATTGTAACAAATTGGTTTATCTTGAATGTGAAATTCAATAATATTTGTGGTTTCATAAAAAACCATTTGATGCGTTGCACTTGGGTCTCCACATGAATACATAGGCATATTATGAGTTCCTAAAATAAAATAGCGGTCATCATTTATTCCTAATATATCCCAATAAGAATAGGAATCAAAATCATTATCTGAGTTCGTTGGATGTGTATCGTGAAATGGTGTTAGTATAGTATCTGCATAACCTGGCATACCTGCATTTGGTGCAATTTTACCCATATTATGAATTGACCAAGAAGAATAACCACCTGCATACGCAGTATTAAAACTTACAGCGCCATTACTGGATATAACAAATTGATTGCGTTGATTACCAAAAAAACAAAAATCTAAGTTTGTTCCATTACTAGCTAAATTAAATACATTACTCCAAACATCATCGGTTTGGTTGGTAAGCATTGCACCATTGGTTGGTGGAAAAATGGTTGTCCCTAATACTCTTAAATAGGCTTTTGGTTTGTATTCATCTAATTTTTCTACACGATAAACATCTGGGCTTCCAATATCTGTCCATGTTGCTTTTACAGAAAATGAACCAACGCCACAACCTAATTCTAAAAGATTACCAAGTGCAGGGTCTGGATTAACAAAAACCCCTGTAGCTTCATTATAAACTTTTATAATTGGTTTTGGACCTGACAAATCTCCTTGCGCAAAAGTATAGCTTGTAAAAAATAATGCTACGGATAAAAGAATTAATAATTTTTTCATAATATCTATTGTTTAAGTTCTCTTTATTTCTGTTGTTTTTTTGATTTCGCAATGTAATAAATTTAACATAGTTTATTTGTTTTTTAACAAACTATTTGTGTCCTATTACACCTCAATTTTACTAGTACTTAAACTCTATATTTCACCAAATAGTATTGTTTAGAATTAGAGTAAGTATCCAAAAATAAGAATTTACATATTGCAGTGTACTATAATAATGATAACTGTAGTACTTTATTTAGTATTTGCAGAGTCTTAGTGGGTATTTGGTTTGTCTTATTCTAGTTTTCTAATGTACTAAACAGGTTAAATTCATACATTTAAAATAAAGTTCAATCTTTCTAACGTAAATAATATTTGTTAAGATAGCACTAGAAAGATTCTTTGAAAATATAAAAATTAGTGATAAAATAACTGCTTGCTAATCAGTTATTATACAGTGCAAGTTTGTTTTATTATGCTGAACTACAAATTTTTAAATAAATCAAAGCTTATTTAAAAAATAGTAAACAATTCGTTGCGAAACTTGTGAGATTCAATTTCTGTCTGCCCATTAGCAAGTTTACGAGAAAGACATCAAACTTTTATACAATTTCAGCAAATAATTGATATTTAAATTTTATTTCTAAAATCTATTTATAGATTACAAACTAGCTTTCAAATACTCACGATTCATACGTGCAATATTCTCTAAAGAAATACCTTTTGGACATTCAATTTCACATGCACCTGTATTGGTACAGTTTCCAAAACCTTCTTTATCCATTTGAGCAACCATATTTAAAACCCTGTCTGTTGCTTCTACTTGACCTTGCGGTAGTAATGCATATTGACTTACTTTTGCAGCTACAAACAACATGGCACTTGAGTTTTTACAAGTTGCAACACAAGCACCACAACCAATACAGGTTGCAGCGTCCATAGCTTCATCTGCAGCGTGTTTTGAAATAGGAATTGCATTAGCATCTTGAGTATTACCCGAAGTATTTACAGATATAAATCCACCAGCTTGTTGAATACGTTCAAACGGCATTCTATCTACAACTAAATCTTTTATTACAGGAAAAGAAGCAGCTCTAAATGGTTCTATTGTTATTGTATCGCCATCTTTAAATGTACGCATATGTAATTGGCACGTAGTAATACCACGATCTGGTCCGTGAGCTTCTCCATTGATATACATAGAACACATACCGCAAATTCCCTCACGGCAATCGTGATCAAAAGCTACTGGTTCTTCATCTTTGGCAACCAATTGTTCATTCAACACATCCATCATTTCTAAAAAAGACATATGTTCAGAAATATTGGTCACTTTGTAGTCTACCATTTTTCCTTTATCACTAGCGTTTTTTTGACGCCAAATTTTTAATGTTAAATTCATAATGTCTTATTATTTATAGGAACGTGTTTTTAATTCAATATCGTTAAATTCTAATTCTTCTTTATGTAAAACGGCATCACTTGGTTCTCCTTTATATTCCCAAGCGGCTACGTATTTATAATTTTTATCATCTCGTAATGCTTCTCCTTTTTGTGGTCCATCGGTTTCAACAGATTCGTCTCTAAAATGTCCACCGCAAGATTCTTTTCTATTTAAAGCGTCTACGGCAAATAATTCTCCTAATTCTAAGAAGTCTGCTACTCTACCCGCTTTTTCTAATTCCTGATTGAATTCGTTTAAAGTTCCTGGTACTTTTACATTTTTCCAAAAATCAGCTCTAATTGCAGCAATTTCAGTAATGGCTTCTTTTAAGTGCTTCTCGTTACGTGCCATACCAACTTTTTCCCACATTACTTTTCCAAGTTTTTTATGAAAATAATCAACGGAATGTGTTCCTTTATTATTGATAAAGAAGTCTAAACGTTCTTTAACATCGGCTTCAGCTTTTTCAAATTCAGTAGAATCTGTTGAAATTTCACCTGTACGAATATCATCCGATAAATAATCGCCAATAGTATAAGGTAACACAAAGTAACCATCGGCTAAGCCTTGCATTAATGCTGATGCTCCTAATCTATTTGCACCGTGATCTGAGAAGTTTGCTTCTCCAATACAATACAATCCAGGTACGGTTGTCATTAAGTTATAATCTACCCAAACGCCACCCATTGTATAATGTGTTGCTGGATAAATCATCATTGGTGTTTTATAGGGATTTTCGGCAACTATTTTTTCATACATTTGGAATAAATTTCCGTATTTAGCTTCGATTACTGCTTCTCCTAATTCTAATATTTTTGTTGCAGATGGATTTTTATCGCCATGCAATAATGCTTGCTCTGATCCATATCTATTAATGGCCGATTTAAAGTCTAAATAAACTGCTTCACCAGTTGCATTTACACCATAACCAGCATCACAACGTTCTTTTGCTGCTCTAGATGCAACATCTCTTGGTACTAAATTTCCAAAAGCTGGGTAGCGTCTTTCTAAATAATAGTCTCTGTTTTCTTCAGCGATTTCAATAGGCTTTAATTTTCCTTCTCGAATTGCCATAACATCGTCCATATTCTTTGGTACCCAAATTCGTCCGTCATTACGTAACGATTCTGACATCAAAGTTAATTTAGATTGATAATCACCACTACGTGGAATACACGTTGGGTGAATTTGTGTATAACAAGGATTTGCGAAATACGCCCCTTTTTTATGAATTTTCCAAGCTGCAGTTGCGTTAGAACCCATGGCGTTGGTTGATAAAAAATACACATTTCCATAACCACCAGATGCAACTACTACGGCATGTGCCGAGTGTCTTTCAATTTCTCCTGTTAATAAATTACGTGCAATAATACCTCGTGCTTTGCCATCGACTAAAACAACATCTAGCATTTCGTGACGGTTATGCATTTCAATTTTTCCACGTGCTATTTGTCTATTCATTGCAGAATAAGCACCTAATAATAATTGCTGACCTGTTTGTCCTTTGGCATAAAATGTTCTAGAAACCAAAACACCACCAAACGAACGGTTGTCTAACAAACCACCATAATCTCTTGCAAAAGGAACGCCTTGTGCAACACATTGGTCAATTATATTTCCAGAAACCTCAGCTAAACGATATACATTAGCTTCACGCGATCGATAATCGCCACCTTTTACGGTATCATAAAATAAACGGTAATTAGAATCACCATCGCCCATATAATTTTTTGCCGCATTAATTCCACCTTGTGCAGCTATTGAATGCGCACGTCTAGGAGAATCTTGGTAAGCAAATGCTTTTACATTATAACCTAATTCGGCTAAAGTTGCAGCGGCAGAACCACCAGCTAAACCTGTACCAATAACAATAATATCAATATTACGCTTGTTTGCAGGGTTTACTAAGTCGATATGATTTTTATAATCTGTCCATTTATCGGCAATTTTACCTTTTGGAACTTTTGCATCTAATTTTGCCATAATATATTAATGTTTGATAAAGTGAAAAACTGCAATAAAAACAAATAACGCAGGGATTATTATTGAATATGCTTTTGCCCAAATTTTGAATCCTTTGGTGTACTTATTATTCAATCCCATAGATTGAAATGCTGATTGAAATCCGTGCATTAAATGTAATGCTAAGAAAATAAAGGCAATTACATATACTACAACTGTAATGGGATCTTGAAAAACATGAACTAATTCTTCATAATAACGCGTTGGATTATTTGGTGATTTTTCAATGTATTTGTAATTAATTTCATGAATCCAAAAATGTTTGAAATGCAAAACAATAAATCCTAAAATAGCTAAGCCGGAATAAATCATATTACGACTCATCCATGTAGAATTAGCAGCGCCATTATCTTTAACATATTTTACACCTTGTGCTTTTTTATTTTTTAATTCTAATACAAAACCCATTACAAAATGAAAAACAACTCCCAAAATAAGAATTGGCTGCATTAAAAATTGAATTAATGGGTTGGTTCCCATAAAATGAGATGCTACATTAAATGCATCTTCACTAAAAACCGATAAAAGGTTTATGGCTACGTGCATTAATAAAAAGAAAATTAAAAAAAATGCCGAAAGTGCCATTGCATACTTTTTGGCGAGTGATGAAGATAAAAATCCGCTCATAATTAGTTTGGTTTATTAAGTACCAAAGGTAACATTTATTGTTTGATTTTATGGGTGATATTTGTCATTTTTTTTAAGTGCAAAAACAAAAAATCGCCTGTAAAAATACAGGCGATTATAAATATTATTAACTAAGCTAATTTTTAACCTAGATATGTTTTTAAAATTTTTGATCTAGAGGTGTGTTTTAAACGGCGAATCGCTTTTTCTTTTATTTGACGAACACGCTCACGTGTTAAATCAAACGTTTCTCCTATTTCTTCCAAAGTCATTGGATGACCTTCACCTAAACCAAAGTATAATGAAACAACGTCTGCTTCTCTAGGTGTTAAGGTGTCTAAAGCACGTAAAATTTCTATTTTTAATGACTCGTGTAATAATCTTCTATCTGGTATTGGAGATTCTCCAGAACGCAATACATCGTAAAGATTGGAATCTTCTCCTTCAATTAACGGTGCATCCATCGATACGTGACGTCCAGAGTTTTTTAACGATTCTTTTACATCGCTTATAGTCATATCCAACTCTTTTGCAATTTCTTCGGGAGATGGCGGTCTTTGATTGTCTTGTTCTAAACGTGCAAAGGTTTTATTAATTTTATTGATAGAACCAATTTTATTTAAAGGCAAACGTACAATACGAGATTGCTCTGCTAATGCTTGTAAAATAGATTGACGAATCCACCAAACAGCATAGGATATAAATTTAAATCCACGCGTTTCATCAAAACGTTTTGCTGCTTTAATTAAACCTAGATTTCCTTCGTTAATTAAATCGGGCAAGGTTAATCCTTGATTTTGATATTGTTTTGAAACTGATACTACAAAACGTAAATTGGCTTTTACCAATTGATCTAATGCGCGATCATCACCAGCTTTAATACGCTGCGCTAAATCTACTTCAATATCGGCAGTAATTAAATCTACTTTCCCAATTTCTTGTAAATATTTATCTAAGGATGCGGTTTCACGATTGGTTACCTGTTTTGTAATTTTTAGTTGTCTCATAGTTTTTTTCCTTTTTAATGTTACGTACTTATTATACGTTGCAATAGGAGATAATGTTACAAAAAATATAATTTTTTTTCAAAAAATATTTAAAAATTATTAAAAATGTTGATTATCAGTTGTTTGCGAAAAAGTCATGGCTTCACTTAGAGTTAAATCCTGACTCAAAATTTAAGAATCAATACTTTCTACCTCATTCAAAAGTTTTAAGCGTTTTAATAGGTTGTTGATTTTTACAAACTTTGGTTTAAAAAATAAGGTGATGTTTTTAATGCCTGAATTTGTTATTTGTTTTGATAACAAACGTCTTTTATTGAAAAAATCATCCATCATATCACAATTTACTTGATCTTCAATCATGTAATAATGGTGTAATGTATAAGGTGCAAATAATATTTTTTGATTGCCATTTTTAATTAAAATATTATTATTTAAGTTCATTACTTCATTAGAGAATAATTTAAAAGGTGTGCTGTTTTTAATTTCTCTCTTTCCTGTATGGCAAGATTTCTCAATATCTTTTAATATTGACGTTAAGTTATTGCAAATTTCTATAGCTTCTTTAAATTCTAATAGGTTAATTTCATAAAAATAAGAGATTTGATTTAGTGTGTTGTTTATTATCCCATCACTCCACATTTCAGAAATTTTTACGTTGTCATATTTTCGTCCAGTCTCTAGAGCAGTTTCTATAAGTGATTCGGGAAAACTAAAATTTTTAAACGAAATGTTTTTAGCCGAATCTTTATCTAAAATTTGTAACCAAACAAAAAGTTTAAATCTAAACAATGAATTGTCTCTTAAAATATAAAAAATAGGCAACTCATTTGCGCCATAAAAAATAGAGGCTGCTTTATTAAACTCTAATGGCGTTAAGTGTTTATTTACCCTTTTAAAATATTCTTCTAAAGATTGTGCATTATTAACTTCTACGGTTTTAGTCATTATTATTCTTACAGGATCTCCAACCTTAAATAAATCATTTAGTGAAATATTATAATGTTTTGCTAAAATCACCGATTCTTCTAAGGAAAGTTGTGTTCTTCCATTAACTCTTCGATAAGCTGCGTCATAATTTATGTCTAAAACTGTTGCAATCTCATCTATCAATGAAATATTTTTACTGATTTTAGATTTAATGCTTTTAATAAACTGATTATCAATCATAATAGTAGATACTGTATTTTGTAAAAATACAAATATTATTTATTTTTTTTGTAAAAA
>JAZGEV010000068.1:0-41417 GCA_036478895.1 Flavobacteriaceae bacterium
TAGTAGGCGGAACAGATACCAATGGCGATGGCTTTAACGATGAGTTAGTTGTAGCAGGCGAAGGAATTTGGACAGTAGATCCATTAACAGGTATTGTAACCTTCGATCCAGAAGACGGCTTTACTAGCAATCCAACACCAGTTGATTATACAGTAGCAGATGATGAAGGCAACGAAAGTGAGCCAGCAACAATCACTATTGAATACGATGCAGTGAATCCAATTGCAGAAGACGACGACAGTTTAAACAATGCAACAAACACCGCAGTAACGATTGATCCATTAGCAGACAATGGCAATGGAGCAGACAGCGATGCAGACGGAACATTAGATGCAACCACAGTAAGTTTAGTACAACCAGCAGGAGCAACATCTGTAAACACAGATGCCAATGGAGATGTAATCGGATTTACTATTGCAGGCGAAGGTGTTTGGTCAGTAGACCCAACAACAGGCGCAATCACATTTGACCCAGAAGCAGGTTTCACATCAAACCCAACCCCAGTAGATTACAACATCGAAGACAACGACGGAAACGTATCAAACGACGCTACGGTAACAATCACTTACTTAGCACAAGCACCAGTTGCAGTTGACGATGAAAGTTTAGCGAACACACCAGCAACCGATGTTACACAAAACATCACAGGAAACGATAGTGACCCAGATGGAACGTTAGACTTAAATTCTGTAATCATAGCAGGATCAGCACAAGGCACACCACACGAATTGGTAGTTGCTAACGAAGGAACTTGGACTTACGATCCAGCAACCGGAGAAATGACCTTCGCACCAGAAGCAGGGTTTACCGATGATCCAACACCAATCACTTATACGATAGCCGATAACGATGGAAACACTTCAAATGCAGCAACAGTAACAGTAGATTATCTGCCAGTTGCAACCGATGACGTATCAACAGGAAACGCTACCAATACGAATGTAGATGTAGATGTAACCGCAAACGATACCACAGGAGACGCAGTAGATGTAACCACCGTAAGTTTAGTAGGCGGAACAGATACCAATGGCGATGGCTTTAACGATGAGTTAGTTGTAGCAGGCGAAGGAATTTGGACAGTAGATCCATTAACAGGTATTGTAACCTTCGATCCAGAAGACGGCTTTACTAACAATCCAACACCAGTTGATTATACAGTAGCAGATGATGAAGGCAACGAAAGTGAGCCAGCAACAATCACTATTGAATACGATGCAGTGAATCCAATTGCAGAAGACGACGACAGTTTAGACAATATTGCAGGTAGTACTGTAGTAGTTAATCCATTAATTGATAATGGATACGGTGCAGATTCGGATCCTGATGGAACATTAGATGCAACCACAGTTAGTTTAATAGCACCAGGAAATGCAACAAGTATTGTTACAGATGCAAATGGAGATGTCATTGGATTTATTGTTCCAAGTGAAGGAACTTGGTCAGTTAACCCAACAACAGGAGAAATTACATTTGTACCTTTAGCAGGTAACGAAGCAAATCCAACACCTATTCAATATAATATTGAGGACAATGATGGTAATGTTTCTAATAATGCTACAGTAACAATTACTTATTTATGTGATTTAACATCACCTGTTTCTGATGGTGATATTTCAGAATGTGAAGAAGATCCAATTCAAACTTTAGTTGCAAATGCTACTTTAGTTGAAGGAGATACTTTAACTTGGTATGATGCATTAACTGGTGGTAACATCGTTGCAATACCAGAATTAAATACGGTAGGAACAATTACTTATTATGCAGAATCAAGCGATAGTGTTACAGGTTGTATTAGTGGAACTAGAACAGCAGTAATTTTAACTATTTCGGAAGCACCAATCGCTCCTACAGGAGATGATGCTCAAGTATTCTGTCTAGCAGATAATGCTACAGTTGCCAATCTAGTAGTAGATAATGCAACTGCAGGTTTAGATTTAGTTTGGTACGATGCTGTAGGTAATGAAATTCCAATGTTTACATCATTATCTAATAATGGCGTTTATTATGCGAGTTTCACCGATACTACGTCACTTTGTGAAACCGTATTAGCAGATCGTTTTGAAGTGACTGTAACAATAAACCCAACACCAGAAGATCCAAATGGTGCTGTGGTTCAAGAATTCTGTGAAACAGAAAATGCAACATTAGCAGACTTAGAAGTTTCGTCTGATGGTAATGAGTTTACATTAGCTTATTACGATACATTAGCAGACTATAACACTGGTAATAACATACCAGACACAACGCTTTTATCAGATTTAACTGATTTAATGGTTGTAATTAGTCAAGTTTCACCAGAAGGTTGTGAAAGCAATGATTTACTAACCGTGCAAGTTGTTATTACACCAACAACTAATCCTGGAATAGATGGCGATGTTATTGTGTCGTGCGATGTGGTTAATTTATTTGATAATTTAGGAGGTACACCAGATACAGGAGGAACTTGGTCACCAGAATTAGAAAGTGGAACAGGCGAATTTGATCCATTTGTAGATGCTGGAGGAGTTTATACGTATACAGTTGAAGGTTCAGGATCTTGTCCAGATACCACAGCAACAATTACAGTAACTAATGATTGGGCTACAGCCGATTGTGATAATGATGGTTTAACTAACGAAGATGAAATTACTGCAGGAACTGACCCAACAAACCCAGATACTGATGGTGATGGTGTATTGGATGGAACCGAAGTAAATATTGACGGTACAAACCCAATTGACATTTGTAGTTTTGTGTTAGATAGTCAATCTGAAACACCAACGACTGCTTGGGAACAAGCCGATTGTGATGATGACGGTTTATCTAATTTAGATGAAGTTGGATTAGGAACTGACCCATTAAATAATGATACTGATGGCGATGGTGTTTTAGATGGCGTAGAAGTTAATGACGGAACAGATCCGTTAGATAATTGTAGTTTAGAAGTGATACATCAAACAGAGATAGGAAGTAACGAATGGGAAGATGGCGATTGTGATGGTGATGGTGTTACCAATATTGATGAAATAATAGATGGAACCGATTTATTTGATATGTGTGATTTCATAACAGGAAATGCTACTATTAATCCTTCAGATGAATGGAATGAAGCAGATTGTGATGGCGATGGTGTTACTAACGAGCAAGAAGTTATTGATGGTACAGATCCTTTAAATATGTGTGATTTCTTAGTACCAAGTGTTACGGAAACAACATCTATAGAATGGGATGATGCTGATTGTGATAATGATGGAATTTTAAATGCTGATGAATTAGTTGAAGACACTGATGGGGACGGAATTTACAATGTATTTGATACAGATGATGATGGCGATGGTATTGATACCATAGATGAAGAAAACCCTTTAGGTGATTGTGATTTTGATGATATTCCAAATTATTTAGATCTTGATGATTGTCAAGGTACTGCACCAAATGGATTTACACCAAATGGCGATGGAATTAATGATGTATGGATTATACCTTCTGTAGAAGGATATCCTAACTTTACACTAGAGGTTTATAATAGATACGGAAACGTTGTTTACGAATACCAAAATCAAGGAAGCACAAACCCAAAATGGTGGAACGGATTCTCTAATGGAAGATGGACTTTAAATGAAGGCGATAAAAAAGTTGATGTTGGAACTTATTATTACATTATTAATTATAATGATGGAACTAAAGAACCTGAACAAGGTTGGGTAGAAGTAGAGTATTAAATAAATTGCAATTAAGCCTTTAAAGGCTTAATTGCTTCAATTTTAAAAACAGTTACAATGAAAAATATAATTATAACATTAATATTTATTAGTATTACAGTTGGGTTTTCTCAACAAAACGATAAGTATACTATTAAACACTTAAACGAGTGTAATGATGAACTATCTAATTTTGGTACTACTTTTTATAATGAAAATCAAATGATTTATGCATCGCCAAAGAAAAAATCAGTGGTTATAAAAAACATTTGGTATCCAAATAACCAACCTTTTTTAGAGTTATACATTGCTGATATTGCAGAAGATGGAGAATTGGTGAATAGAATTAAATTAAATGAAGCCGTAAATACACGTTTTCACGAAGCAGACGTAGTGTATACAAATGATAAAAAAACCGTTTATTTTACAAGAGACAATTATTACCAAGACGATTTAAGAGCTGATGAAAAAGGAATGACTCATTTAGCTATGTTTAAAGCTGATGTTATTAATTCTGGTGAATGGACAAACATTGTAGAAATGCCATTTAATAATCCGTATTTTTCAGTAGGTCATCCAACTTTAACAAATGATAACAAAACCCTTTTTTTTATATCGGATATGCCAGGATCATTTGGAAAAACTGATATTTATAAAGTTTCTATTAATGAAGATGGTTCATATGGAAAACCAATAAACCTAGGTATAAGATATAATACTATAGGAAGAGAAATGTTTTCGTTTATTGGAGATAATGATGTATTGTATTTTTCATCAGATGCTCGTGGAGGATTAGGAGGATTAGATGTTTATGCAATAGAATTAAATAAAGATAATCAACCTGTGGCTTTAGCAGCACCAATTAATAGTGAAAGTGATGATTTTGCTTATATTAAGAAAGAGGATTACGGTTATTTTTCATCAAATAGAGAAGGCGGAAAAGGGGATGACGATATTTATTATTTCAAAGAATTACAGGCAATTGATTTTCCTTGTAACCAAATTGCCGAAGGCGTTGTTACAAATAAAGAAACAGGTGAAATTATACCTTATGCAGAAGTTACTTTATTAGATGATAAAGGAATTGAGGTAGATCATCAGAAAGTAGGTAGAAATGCTAAATTTTCTTTTAAAATTGATTGTAAATCAAAATATAAAGTAATCGGTTCTAAAGAAAATTATTCTGAAGATAATGAGGAATTCGTATCTAATACTAATCTTAAACTAGGGCTAGATTTAGGACTTAATCTGAATAAATTAGATAAAACACCTAATAATGATCCAAAACCAAATTCGCCAGTAACTCAATTACAATACGATTCTTGTCAAAACGCATTGGATTTGGTAAATAATATCTTTTTTGACTTAGATAAATCTTATATTCGGCCAGATGCATCATCAGAATTAGATAAAGTAGTTAGAATAATGAAACGTTGTAAAAATATTAAAGTCTCAGCAACTTCACATACTGATAGTAGAGCATCGGCAGAATATAATTTAATATTATCTCAAAAACGCGCTCAAGCAACTGTAGACTATATTATAAATATTGGTGGTATTAATTCAGATAGAATTAATGCAATTGGCTATGGAGAAACGTTACTAAAAAACAAATGTAAAGATGGTATTTCTTGTACTGAAATTGAACATCAAGTCAATAGAAGAACTCAATTTGAAATATTTAACTATTAATATTATAACCCTTTAGGAATTGAATTAATCAAAGTTTTAGTATACTCAGTTTTTGGGTTGTCATAAATAGCATCGGCATCTCCAATTTCTTCAATTTTACCTTGGTTCATAACCACTAATTGATCTGCCATATATTTTACCACAGCCAAATCATGTGATATAAAAACATACGTAAATTCAAAATCGTTTTTTAATTGGTTCAATAAATTCAACACTTGAGCTTGCACCGACACATCTAAGGCAGAAACAGACTCATCACAAATAATCAATTTAGGTTGTAAAGCAATGGTTCTAGCAATCCCTATTCGTTGGCGTTGTCCGCCAGAAAACTCATGAGGATAACGGTGATAATGTTGTTTTTCTAAACCTACTTTTTCTAATATTTCGAAAACTTTTTCTTTTCGTTCTTTGTCAGAATTGTGTAGTTTATGAACCTGCATTGGTTCTAAAATAGCTTCACCAACCAAAATACGCGGATTTAAAGATGAAAAAGGATCTTGAAAGATAATTTGAATCTCTTTACGGAGTTTTTTGATTTCTTTTTTATTTAGTTTTAATAAATCTTTTCCTTTATATAAAATTTCGCCATTTGTTGATTTTTCTAAGCGCATTATCGTTCTGCCTAAAGTCGTTTTTCCGCAACCTGATTCTCCAACCAAACCTAAAGTTTCTCCTTCGTAAATTTTGAAGGAAACGCCATCAACTGCTTTTACAAGATTTGTTTTGGTTTTAAAATACGTTGCTAGGTTGTTTATTTCTAAAAGAGGTGTTTTTGAATATAAGTTTTTATGATGTTCTTTACGCTCTTTAACACTAATTGTAAGATTTTCTTTGTGAATCTCTGTGTTTCTTTGAGAATTTTTGTGTAACAATTCATCATCAGATAAATAATCAGCAATAGTTGGCAAAACTCTCAAACGCACATCCAAACTAGGTTTAGAATGAATTAATGCTTTTGTATAATTATGAAGCGGATTATTAAATACTTGTTGCGCTGTTCCTTGCTCAACAATGTTGCCTTTATACATTACGAGTACATTATTGGCAATTTCGGAGACTAAGGCTAAATCGTGCGAAATAAAGATGACACTCATTTCGGTTTCTTGTTGCAATTCTTTTAGTAATTGAATAATCTCTTTTTGAACCGTTACATCTAATGCAGTTGTAGGTTCGTCAGCAATCAAAATTTTTGGCTTACAAGCAATTGCCATAGCAATCATTACGCGTTGTTTTTGTCCGCCCGAAATTTGATGTGGATATTGATTGTATATTTCTTCAGCGCGTGGTAATTTAACTTGATTAAAAAGTTTAATAACTTCTTTTTTAGCATTAGAAACACTGAGCTTGCCGAAGTGTTCTTTTAAAATTTCCAGTACCTGGTAACCACACGTTAAACTTGGATTTAAACTACTCATTGGCTCTTGGAAAATCATGGCAATTTCTTTACCACGAATAGTTCTAAACGCCTTATCGGATAAATTTGATAAATCTAAACCATTATAATTAATTTCTCCATCGACTTTTGATACTTTTTTGGGTAACAAACCTAAAATTGCCAAAGAAGTAACCGATTTCCCAGAACCAGATTCGCCAACAATGCCTAGAATTTCATTTTTATTTAAACTGAATGAAATGTTATGAACTACTTGATTGTCATTCTGAACTTGTTTCAGAATCTTTTCTTGCTTTCTAAAAGATTTTTTAGGAAACGAAATTGTTAGATTTTTTATGTTTAAGATTGTATTCATCTATTTTAATAATTCATTTAAGTTCTCCGGATTTTGATAATTATTCCAAAAAAGATAAATATTAATTGTTTCTTTTTTAACCTCATAAAACATGGTGATTTGTTTTACAATAACAACTCGTCTTATTTCACTATTATTTTTCCATTTTGGGAAAATTCTAGGATTAGTTTTAATTAAATTAATTGATTTAAACACTTTTTTAAGATAATTTGTAATTACTTTTTTTGACCAATTCTCTTCTAAGTATAATAAATTTAAAGAATAAGAATCTTTTGCTGTAGGAACAAATTTTATTTTATAGACCATATTTACGCATAGATTCTCTTAAAAATGGTTCAAAATCTTCTCCTTTTCCATCTCTAAATTCTTGTTGAGAAATCCCCAATAATTTATCAATCATTTCTACTTCGTAATCTTTATATTCTTCAGGATACAACGATTTTGATAAAACTTTCATTTCTTCACTGGTAAAGCGTTTCTCTTTTAATTTTTTATAGAAAAAACCCCGTTTTAAATCAAGTAAATCTAGAAAATACTGAATTTTATAAGGACTGTTTTTAATAGCATCTGCTAAGCCATCCATTATACGATCATACTCGTTGATAATTTTAATAGTGTTCATATTTATAAACTTAAATGTTATAATTATGACAAATATAGTGTTTATCTTTTTATCAAAATAAAAATCATCCCTTATTACAATTAAAATAAGGTTTTTTTAAAAAGTTTATTATTATTTAGAATTAATCTAAATAAGTAACAAATGTTTGTATATTTGCACTCGAAAATCAAATCTATTTATAATCATTATAAATTAAAATAATGAAAAATCACAAATTAGTATTAATTACGCTTTTATTATTATCACACTTAGCATTTTCTCAAAACACAGAAAATGATGTTGATGAAACGGTAAAAAATAATCAAGAAAATGCTTCGCAATCGATGTTAAAAAACAAAGATGCAAAAAAAGTAACCATTGGTGCTTATGGTCAAGTTGACTATAATGAAACTGAAGGTTCGGCTAAAGGAAAAATGGATGTGCATAGAATGGTGTTATTATTTGGCTATAATTTTACAGATAAAATTCAGTTTTTCACCGAACTTGAATTTGAACACGTTAAAGAAGTCTATGTAGAACAAGCTTTTTTGAGTTACCGTGCAAACCAAAATCTAGCTGTAAAGGCAGGATTAATGTTAGTCCCAATGGGAATTATTAATGAATATCACGAGTCGCCAACTTTTTATGGTGTAGAAAGACCGAGTGTAGATCACGACATTGTACCAACAACTTGGCGTGAAATTGGTGTTGGTGTTTCGGGTAAATTTGGTGATTTACCATTTAAATATCAAGGATATATTTTTAATGGGTTTAAATCGGATGGTTTAAGAGGTAAAGATGGCTTACGTAAAGGTCGACAAAAAGGCGCAAATTCTGTTATTAGTTCTCCAACATTGTCCGCAAAATTAGATTATTACGGCATAAAAGGATTACGCCTTGGTTTATCTGGTTATTTTGGCAATACACAAACAAGTGGAGATGAAGAAGCTATTGGTGAAACCATTGGTGTAAATATGTTAGGTTTTGATGCACGTTACAACTACAAAAATTTTAAAGCAGCTGGTCAATTTATTACAACCTCATTGTCTAATACAAAAGATTATAATTTAGTAAACACTTCAAATTTAGGAAGTAAATTACAAGGTTGGTATTTAGAAGCAGGTTATAATGTGTTGGCAGCAACTAAAAAAGAAAAATTATCTCCTTTTGTACGTTACGAACAATATGATACACACGCAAAAACAGATGGATTTACTGCAAACGATGCTTATAACAGACAAGTAACAACGTTTGGTATTAATTATCAAGTTGCACCAGGCGCTGTATTTAAAGTAGATTATCAATTAAAAGACGACAAAACAAGTAACGATGTAAATAACCAATTTAATGCAGGTATTGCAATTTGGTTGTAAATTTAGTTAATTAGTTTAGTTTTAAAAAGAACCCTTTATCTTTGTATTATGAAATTTTATAAATCAGATTTTAATTTTATTATTATAAATAAAGGGTTCTTTATATTTTTAATAACTCTTACATCTTTTGTGTTTTTAAGTTTTACACTACCAAAAAATGTCTCTAAAAAAGTAACTAAGAGCATTAAAAAAACATTTAATGTGACAAATTTTACGTTAAAAACAATTGATTTAGATGTTGATACAAACGTAATCAATTCTAATAATTTTTGTAGCATCCATAAAGAGGATGAAATTATTGGTTACGCACTAATTGATAAGGCAGCAAGTAAAATGTTAGATTTTGATTATTTAGTTTTACTTAATCCTGAATTAGAAATTGTAACAATTAAAATACTTATTTATCGTGAGGAACACGGGAATGAAATTAGTAGCAAGCGTTGGTTAAAACAATTTTTTGGTTTAAAAATTAATGATAGAGCCATTCTTAATAAAAATATTGATGGCATTTCTGGCGCAACAATATCAGTACGATCTATGACTAAAAAAATAGATGATCTATTAATAGACTTAAAAGTAGTTAACTAAATATATTACAATTAATTACAATATGAAAATTTCCAATACAATACACTTGTTCCCAAAAGAATTAAAATTATTAATTGCTTCATTTTTGGTAGTGTTAAGTATGGGGTTTTATTCAGGTTTATTATTCGTTAATACAACTTCAAATTTTTCTGCTAATGGCATTGAAGAAAATTATAATGGTAATGAGAATAATGAAGATGCATCGGTTATGAAATTTAAAAAATCTAAACGCGCCATGTTATCCATCATTCACAGTCACATATTATCAATGGGAATGATTTTCTTTTTTGTAGGATTAATTCTAGTAACAACCAACCTTGATTCTAAATTAAAATCATTTTTAATGATAGAACCTTTTGTTTCTGTTATTTTAACTTTTGGTGGAATTTATTTCCTATGGAAAGGTTATTCTTTTATGAAGTATATCGTCATCATTTCGGGCACATTAATGACACTAACATATTCCGTATCTGTTTATATTATTTTTAAGCAATTATTTTTTTCTAAGTCTAAAATTTAACAACTACATTTGCACCTATTAAAAATAAAGCAAATGAACTACTTATCCGTTGAAAATATTTCAAAATCCTTTGGCGAAACACCCATTTTAAATGACATTTCTTTTGGTATAAACCAAGGACAGAAAATAGCTTTCATTGCCAAAAACGGAACAGGAAAAACAACCTTACTTAATATCATTGCCGGTAAAGAAAGTTTAGATTCTGGGAATGTGGTTTCTCGTAAAGGGATAAATATTGTTTATCTACAACAAAAAGAAACTTTGAATCCTGCTTTTACTATTGATGAAGCTGTTTTTAATTCAGACAACCCAATGCTTAAAGTTGTAGAAGCTTACGAACATGCTTTATTAAATATGGATGATTCAGATGCTTATCAAGAAGCTTTTGACGCCATGGAACAGCACAATGCTTGGGATTTTGATACGCAGTACAAACAGATACTTTCTAAGCTAAAATTTGACGATCATTCGCTTAAAGTTTCCACACTTTCTGGTGGACAAAAAAAACGTCTTTCCTTAGCAATTGCACTTATTAACAAACCAGATTTACTAATTTTAGATGAGCCTACAAACCATCTAGATTTAGAAATGATAGAATGGTTGGAAAGTTACTTTAAAAAAGAAAAAATCACCTTATTTATGGTAACGCATGACAGGTATTTTTTGGAACGAGTTTGTAATGAAATTATGGAACTCGATGAGGGAAATATTTATAAATACAAAGGAAACTATTCGTATTATTTAGAGAAAAAAGAAGAACGTTTAGAAGTTGAACGCATAACACTTGGTAAAACTAAATCCTTATTTAAAAAGGAATTGGAATGGATGCGAAAGCAACCCAAAGCGCGTACTACAAAATCTAAATCTCGAATAGATGATTTTTATGCTATTAAAGAAAAAGCATCGCAAAGACGTAATGATCATGTGATGCAATTGGAAATTAATATGGAACGAATGGGTTCCAAAATTGTAGAATTACATAATATTTCTAAATCGTTTGATGATTTAGTCATTCTAGATAAGTTTGAATACGTTTTTAAACGTGGCGAACGCATTGGAATTATTGGTAAAAACGGAACAGGAAAATCTACTTTTTTAAATATGTTAACCAGTGAATTAGCTGTTGATGCAGGAAAAGTAATTGTTGGCGAAACCATTAAGTTTGGCTATTACCGTCAAAGTGGTATTGTAGTAAAAGAAGGGCAAAAAGTCATTGATGTTATCAAGGAATTTGGCGAGTATATCCCGTTAAAGAACGGACAAAAACTATCGGCTGGTAATCTGTTGGAACGTTTTATGTTTTCACGTACAAAACAATATGATTTTGTAGAAAAATTATCTGGTGGTGAATTAAAACGCTTGTTTTTATGTACCGTTTTAATTCAGAATCCAAACTTCTTAATCTTAGATGAGCCAACTAATGATTTGGATATTATGACACTTAATGTTCTAGAAAATTTCTTGTTAGACTTTCCTGGAAACTTGTTAGTAGTATCTCACGACAGGTATTTTATGGATAAAATTGTAGATCATTTATTCGTTTTTCGTGGTCATGGAAAAGTAGAAGATTTCCCAGGAAATTATTCAGATTATAGAGCGTATGAAGATTCAAAGCCAAAAGAAGGGAAAACGTCTGTTTTAACAAAAGAAGTTGTTGTAAAAGAAACGCCTAAAGGACAACATACCAGAGAAGAAAATAGAGAATTTAAAAAGCTTATTAAAGATATAGAGCGCTTGTCTAAAAAGAAAGAAGATTTAGAATACAAATTTAGCCATTCAGAAATTGAAATTAATGATATAGAAGACGCTTCCGTATTATTACAAAATTTAATTGAAGAAATAGAAACCAAAGAAGAACGTTGGTTGGAACTTTCTATGAAGTTGGAATAGTATTAAAAATTAATGTAGATAATCTAAAGCATTAAATGCGTCTTGGATAAATAGTTAAACGTTGCCCTATTTTTAAGTTGGTTGATTTTAAACCATTCCATCGCTTAATTTTTTTAACACTTACGCCATAACGCTTAGCAATTTTACCTAAAAAATCGCCTTTTCTTACTTTATAGCGAATTTTATTAGTCATTTTTACCAACTTTGGGATTGGCTTTTCACGTTTGGCATCATCGGCTTTAGCAAAAGCATAAATTCGATCTTCATTTTGTACAAAAGAACCAATCGCCTTTCTTGGCAACACCAATTTATAATTCCTACCTTCAATTACAGGAATAATACCCAATCTATATTGCGGATTTAAAAATTTTAACGTGTTTTTAGAAACATTGATGGCTTGCGTTATTTGATCTAATGAAATTTGTTCCTTTACCTGAATTGCATCTGTTTCAAAATGTTGTAAAACGTTTTCTGTTGCTACTATTTGGTGTTCGTTTGCATATTCAAAAATATACATTGTTGTATAAAAAAGAGGCACGTAACTCGCCGTTTCGCGAGGTAAAAAATGTCTAATATTCCAATAATTACGCGAACCACCAGATCGTCTAATGGCTTTACTTACATTTCCTGGACCCGAGTTGTAGGCAGCCAAAGCCAAATCCCAATCACCAAAGGTATTGTGTAATTGTTTTAAAAATTTACAAGCTGCAATGGTTGCTTTTAACACATCGTGACGTTCATCAACGTAAGAATTTACCTGTAAATCAAACTGTTTTCCAGTAGCATACATAAATTGCCACAAACCACTTGCGCCTACTCTAGATTTTGCTGTTGGATTTAATGCCGATTCAATTACGGCTAAATATTTCATTTCTAGTGGAATGTCAAATCGAGTTAATTCAGCTTCAATTAAAGGAAAATAATAGGTAGCCTTTGCCATTAATTTTGCGTACTTATCTTTTCTGTTTTTTAAGAAACGTTTAATAATACGCTCTAAAATCTCATTATATTCAACATTAAATGGTGTTTTACTATTTAAAAAAGACAAACGCTGTTTTAATGTTTCGGTATCCAACTCAGTATCATCTATAGCGTAATTGGCGAGTATATTATTATCTTCATTTAACGATGAATTTTCAAGTGCATTAAACCAGTAATCATCAATTTGTTTGGCGTAAGCATCATCCGATAGGATTGATAAATCAGCATTAACATAAGTCTCCGTAACCATATGAGACGCCATTGCTTCTGTGGAAATTATTGGGTCGGTTAACCTGATAGTATCTTGTACTATTGAAGTAGTATTTTGTATGTTGATTGAATTAGTTTCCTGACAAAAAAATGATTGAATTGAAACTATAATAAATAAGAAAAGCATTGTTTTTTTCATTGAAAAGAGTGTAATATAGAGTTGCAATAATAGATGAAAACGAATTAATAATCAATTTATTTTGTAAATATTAAAACGAAAGCTTGTTTAAACAAAATATAATCGCAATATTTGTTATCTTAAATTAACCAAAACTAACCTTTAATGAAAACAATTCTATTTAAAAAATTAGTATTAGCTGTATTATTTTTTCTACCATTTTTTGTAATTGCTCAAACAATCTCGGGATCTGTAAAAGATGAAAATGGAGAATTACTTCCATTTGTAAATGTTATAGAGCAAGGAACATCTAATGGAACTTCTACCGATGAGGATGGAAATTTTACCTTACGTGTAAGTTTATTACCAACCGTTTTAGAGGTAAGTTCTCTTGGGTATAATGAAACAACAATGGAAGTTACCTCTACAGGTAATGTAGAAATAACCTTAAAAGAAGAAGGTTTAGGACTAGATGAAATTGTCTTAACTGGAAACAGAGCAAAACCAAGAACTATTTTAGATTCTCCTGTACCTGTTGATAATATTAATGCTGCAGAATTAGTGGCTAGTGGAAAAATAACTGTTGAAGAGATGTTAACTTATAAAGTACCATCATTCAATTCTTCTAATCAAACTATTAGTGATGCAACGGCACATTTCGATCCGGCAGATTTACGTGGTTTAGGTCCAAGTAGAACGTTAGTGTTAATAAACGGAAAACGTAAAAATCAATCGTCATTAGTATATATTAATGATACACCTGGAAAAGGTGAAGTTGGAACCGATTTAAAATCAATACCTGCTGCAGCTATTGAAAGAATTGAAGTATTACGTGATGGCGCATCTGCACAATACGGATCTGATGCCATTGCAGGTGTTATTAATATTATTTTAAAGAAAAATGTAAAATATGTCACTGCAAACGTCAATTCTGGAATTACTATAGAAGGCGATGGTTTGGAAGTTGGTGCTGATATTAATGGTGCTGTTTTAAATGAAAATGGTGGTTATGTAAATTATACTGTTGGTTTAAAACATCAACAACATACCAATAGAGCTGGAGAACCTGGTGGAGATGCACTTTTTGGTGTGCCAGAAAATGATCCTACTTGGGGTTCTTGGTTAGCTGATAATCCAGACTTAGGAATGACTGTTGGTCAGCCAGATATGAATACAGGAGAAGTGATGTTAAATGCAGGAATGCCTTTTAAAAATGGTAAAGGAGAATTCTATGCAACAATGGGCGTAACACTACGTAGAGGAAATTCATTTGCATTATATCGTACACCTTATTGGGTTGGTGATCCTCACAATTTATTACATAATGCATCAGATACTTATACAGGGTTTCAACCAACATTTAAAACAAATATTGTAGATAATTTTGATATTTTAGGTGCAAAATTTGATGCTGGAAAATTTAAAGTAGATGTGAGTGGAACTTTTGGTGTAAATACCGTAGATTATACTATTGGTAATACATTAAATCCAGATATGGCTGCGCAAAGTCCAACATCTTTTGAAGCTGGCGGTTATAATTATAGTAACTTAATTGGTAATGTAGATGTAAGTAGAAGTTTTGATAAAGTAAGTGTTATTTTTGGAGCTGAATATAAAAAAGAAAATTTCAAAGCTAGTGAAGGTGAACCTGCTTCTTATTTTGGTGGCGGCGCACAATCATTTCCTGGTTTACAACCAAGTAATAGAGTAGATGCAGATAGAGGTAGTTTTGGCGCTTATGCTAATGTAGATTTTGATGTTACCGATGCATTACTTTTTGGTGGTGCAGCTCGTTTTGAAAATTACGATGATTTTGGCGCAAACACCTCTTTTAAAGTAAATGGAAGATATAAAATAGGAAGTAAAGCAACTGTTAGAAGTTCTTTTAGTACAGGATTTAGAGCACCGTCATTACATCAAATTTATTTAAGTAATGTACAAACTTTAGTTTCGGGAAACACAATTTCTAATCAAGGTACTTTTAATAATGTAGATCCAGTAATTAGAACCGGCTTAGGTGTACCGCAATTAAAAGCAGAAACATCTACCAATATTACAGCTGGTGTTACTGCTAAATTGAATCGTAAAGTTTCAATTTCAGTAGATTATTATAAAGTAAATATTGATGATCGTGTATTATTTACAGGAGAAATTGGGTTTGATAATGTAGCTGGAGATAACCCAGTGGAAACAATTTTAACAGCAAACAACATTACAAGTTTAAAATTCTTTACAAACGCAATTAATACAGAAACACAAGGTGTAGATATTGTTGCTAACTACGATAATATTCGTTTTCCAAAAGGAAAATTAGGGTTTAACTTTGCATTAAACTGGAATGAAACAATGATTGTTGATCAAATTAAAACACCACAATTATTGGCAGATAATGGCTATGAAATTTTTAACAGAAAAGAAGCCTCTCGTATAGAATCTTCTAGACCAAAAATTAAAGGTTTATTAGGCATAAAATACGAGCAAGATAAATTTCATTTAATAGTAAATAACACATTATTTGGCCCAGTAAAATGGAGACATGCTTCAGATCCATCAAAAGATCAAACGTTTAGTGGTAAAACTCTTACCGATGTTGTTTTTGGATATGACATTTATAAATGGATGAAATTTAATTTAGTGGTAAATAACGCATTCAACGTTTATCCAGATGAAATTGATACTAAAGGAGATCCTGTAACCGATTTAGGTGGCCGTTTTAGATATCCTTGGGAAGTAAATCAATTTGGATTCTTAGGAACAAAAATTAAAGCAGGATTTACGTTTAATTTTTAATCCTAAAAAATAATAGAATTTAAAGGCAGTTGTAATGACTGCCTTTTTTTATGGTTTTTAGTTATTTTTTAGTAACTAAAAAAACTAAAACTGAAGATAAATATAAAAGAATGCGTCAATTTAAGAACTGGTTATTTTAAGCTTAATTTGATATTTAAAAGCAAAGCGGTCTTAAGTCTTTTTGTTTACTAAACTGTTAATGATATAGATTTTCCAAAAGTCTTCTATCTTCTCATTTGCTTCTTGTGTCTTATTTTATATCTTTGTCCTATGATTTTATTCATTAGCGGATCGGAAATAGCCATTATTATTGTTATTGCATTAATGCTTTTTGGTGCAGATAGAATTCCCGAAATTGCTCGTGGATTAGGTAAAGGTATGCGTCAAATAAAAGATGCTACAAACGATGTAAAACGCGAAATCAATAAAACAGTTAAAGACAACGGATTGGACACAGAGTTTATTGATGACATTAAAAAGGAAGTTAACAAAACTACCGATGGTATTAATAAAACGTTTGATGATGTTACAGGTCCAATAAAGCGTGGTTTAAAATAATTTTATAAAAAAATGAATTTTACGCTGCAAAATAAAACGCCATTTTCTGACAGATTAGTAGAATTTGACAAATACCTCTTTACAAAATTAAACAGTTTGGGCAGTGAAAATTGGGATGGGTTTTGGTTATTAATTACAGATCAAAAACATTGGATTCCATTATTTTTAATTATATTTTTTCTTATTTTTAAAGCGTATGGTTGGAAAAAAGGGCTACTTTTAATTGCATTGTCTGCTCTATTTGTAACGTTTTCCGATCAATTGGTAAATCTCATTAAAGGTCATTATCAACGTCTTCGTCCGTGTAGTGATTCAAGTCTTAATGATACAATACGCGCCGTTTTGCAACGTGGCAGTTTTAGTTTTGTATCTGGTCATTCTACTACATCATTTGCTATGACAACTTTTTTTATTTTTCTTTTAAGAGAGCACTTTAAATATAGTAAGTTTTTAATAATTTGGCCCATTTTATTTGCGAGTAGTCGTGTCTATTTAGGCGTTCATTTTCCATTAGATATTTTTACAGGTATGTATTTAGGTATTTTTGAAGGGTTTTTATTTTGGCGATTAACCCAAATAGCTTTACAAAAATTTGAAGGTTTAAAAGTTACTTAATTTTTAACGAGTTAAAATAAAAATAGCAGTGTTTTGGCAAACACCGCTATTCAATTATAAAAACCGAAGTTTCTATAAAACAACTTACTTATTTTTTATGATTTTTTTAATCCCTTTAAAATTGTTTTGAGAGCTAATTTTAAGAAAATAAATGCCATTATCTAAATTAGAAATATCAATAGAATGAATTTCAGCGTCTTCTTTAACAAAAACCAAGTGACCTAATTTTGAATACAATTCAATTTTTGTAATCGGTTCTTCTTTAGCGTCTATTTGAATAATTCCAGTAGTTGGATTTGGAAATATGTCAACAAATTGAGCTAAATGATTTTCAGTATTAACATTTAAAACAGTACAGTTATCAGTTGTTGGTGGATCTGAAACCATATTCCAAGAGACTTCATTATATTCTTCTGCTATATTGTCAACACAAGCATAAAGAATGTCTGAACTGTAAAATATATAAAATAATTCCGAAACACTTCCATTTTGAATATTTAAATAGTCTATATTATTAATATATTCAATTCCTAATAAATCCGATAGGTTTGTAAGGCTCGAAAGATCTATAATTCTTAAATTATAACATTCAGATATTATTAAAGAACTTAGACTATCGATACTCAAGTTTGATATTTCTTCTATATTGTCATTAGCAACGATTCTTAAATTATTTAAATTTGTGAATGAATTAATATCTAGTAGGGAACTAATTAAATAATCATCATTAAAGTCATAAATTTCTAACTTTAAAACATTAAGGGCTTCACTTACTTGAATTTCATTGTCATTGTTTAAATCAACATCTGTATCATAGAAACCATCATTTGTTGTATCTACACATGACTCATTAATCAAATACCGTTTTAACTCAAGGTCGGTAAAGTTGATCGTTTGGCTAAAACAATAATAATTTAGGCAAAGTGCTATGAGTAATAAGTATCGCTTCATTTTATTAACTTTTATACACGGTTTAAAATGTATTGGATAGTAAACTATTTAGAAAATGAAATTAGTAGAAAATCATTTATTTTTTATTATTTTTTTTGTTCCAACAATGCCATTTTGAGAGCTAATTTTAAGAAAATAAATGCCATTATCTAAATTAGAAATATCAAAAGAATGAATCTCAGCGTCTTCTTTAACAAAAACCAAGTGTCCTAATTTTGAATACAATTCAATTTTTGTAATCGGTTCTTCTTTAGCGTCTATTTGAATAATTCCAGTAGTTGGATTTGGATAAATAGATACATTTAATATCGAATTATCTAAGACATTTGCGGTGTTTTCTACCGTAGTATTAACAACATTGGTTAAAATTGCAGGATTGAAATCGAAATAAATTTTTGCGTCATTACTCATTGTTTCACCTACATTTATAGTGTTTTTTGGCTTAATTTTATACGCTATATAACCATGTGAATTTGGTTCGTCTGTTGTACTATCGGGCAGATGAATGTCTTCAAAAATAAATTCTATCTGATTTCCATCAAAAATTGTGACGCGTCCTTGATGACTTGTATCTTCTAGTTGGAACGTTGTCCAATCCAAATTAGCATCCAATTTATTGGTTACCAAAACATTTATAGCGTCTGCATTACCAGTGTTTTGAAAACGAATGGTGTAATGTAAAAATTCACTAGCATCGGTTAATTTTATGGAATAGCCTTCTAAAACATGAATGTCATTAGGATCATACGAACCAGTAATTATGGCATCAAAATTTAAAGCATTATCAGTTGGTGAATGGTCTCCTGTTATAGGATTTACCGTAGCTGTAAAATTAAGAGTTTCACCAATAGTAACGGTTGGAATGGAAGCAACCAAAAATTCAACATCTATAAAACGCCAATTTAAAGGCGATAAATTGGTGTAATTAAAATTAAGTGTATCACTGGTTTGCGATGTAATGGTTTCACTTGTGTTTTGTAAGGTTAATTTACTATCGTTGTATTGAAATGAGACATCACCACTTAAGGTTGTTGTTCCTAAATTTTTATAAAGTATGCGGTATTTTGTTGTAAAGCCTGGTCTTGGCGAAACTAAAGGAATTACATTAATCACCAGGTCATTTATACTTGTATTTTCTGACACACAAAAATTAAACGTATCTGTATTTCCAGAGCTAGAGAATGTAGAGGAACTAGATGTGGGATTGGCATTAAAATAATTTGAGACTTGAATATTGGTTGTATAATTTCCTTGATCGGTAAATTGCTGGTATTGTCCGTTACTATCGGTAAACGTAGTAAAAGAACGATTTGTACTATTACTTTCTATTTTTATTTGATGTAATAATTCATCGGAGGCATCGCAACCATTATTAGTAGCATCATAACGAATTTCACCTTGTATTAAATTTGCACTACAAAAGTTTATTGGTGTAATGGCTATGTTATCAATATTAAAATGACAATTATTTAGTGGATCTGTGCTATCGGTACTATATTCTGTTCCATCCAAAACGCCATCGCCATCGGTATCTTGGTTTTGTGGATCTGTTCCTTCATTTACTTCGGTATCATTATCCATGCCATCATTGTCACAATCTAATGTTTGCCAAGCGGCATTTGGTGCAATGGATTGACTTGTTAAAATAAAACTACAGTTATCGTTTGGATCTGTTGTATCATTAGCTTCATCGCCATCTTTTACACCATCACCATCAGTATCTTGGTTTAATGGATTGGATGTAAAACCGTTTGGATTTGCAGTTGTTCCAGCATCATCAATACCTGTTATTTCTTCGCTATCTGCTAAACCATCGGCATCGCAATCTTTAAAATTAATAGGTTCGGTAATACTTGTAACCAAATAAGAACAAGTGTCTAAATGATTTGTTCCATCAATTGTTTCGGTGGCATCTAAAACACCATCGCCATCAGAATCTTGCGCAAAAACAAAGGTATTTGCAAAGATAAAAACAACAATAAAAAGTGTTTTTTTAAAAAATGACATGGTCGTTTTCATAAAAGCCTAATTGTATTAGTCACCCAAATATACTAAATTTCAATTAGTTGCCTAATTATTTAGGCATAGCTGTAGTGAAATACTTAGTATTTGCAGGGTTTTATTTAGTAATTGAGGCTAATTTTTAAGCTAATTTGTTCAAAACATGCGATGATCTTCGTGTAGAAACTGGAATTTTAAGACCATTATTTAAAATTAAATAACCATCGGATAACATTTTGGAGATGTAAAATTTATTAACCAAATAGGATTGATGACATTTAATAAAAATGGATTCGGTTAATAATTCTTCGGTTTTTTTGAGTGTTTTAGAAATGAGTATTTCTTCGTCTTTAGTGAAAAATGTGGTATAGTTACTATCGGCTTTGCAATAAATTAAATCTTCTTCATTAATGATGTGATGTGTATCTGCTGTTTTTAAAACAATGCGTTTTATTTTGGAACCGTTAAAAAAATCGGACGATACTTTTATGAGTTCTTCTAAGGCATCATTTTTATCGGTTTCTATTGCTTTTTCTACGGCTTCACAGAACTCATCATCATCAATAGGTTTTAGAATATAATCGAGCGCACCTAATTTTATGGCTTGTATTGCTAAGTGATTAAAGCCTGTAATAAAGATGATTTTAAAATCGTGTTTATTGAGTTTATTGAGTATTTCAAAACTATAACCATCGGTTAATTCTATATCTAGAAAAAGGATATCTGGATTGGTTTTTTCAATCAAAGCAATGCCGTCTTTTACGCTTTCGGCTTCACCCAAAATGGTAATATCATTTTTAAAATTAGTGTCCAATTTTTTTCGGATACTATTTCTAAAACGAATTTCATCATCAATAATTACAGCTGTAAACATGTATCAAATGTAATCAAAAAAAAATAAACTTTTTAGGTTATTATTTCATATCTTATGGCAAACTCATACTTTTAATTTTTACTGTCATTCCTGCGAAAGCAGGAATCCATATTATAATTCTATTAGATTCCTGCTTTCGCTGGAATGACATTTGATTTTAATTACAGTTTCTAGAAATAATATAATTTTCTTTAAAAAAAACAGCTCCTTTATAATTAAGTGTGAGTTTGCCCTATTTCAGATCTACTTAATCTAAAAAATACTTAAACTTCGATAAACGGCATATTAAACGTAACGTTTGTTCCTTTGCCAGATGGATTATTTTGAATTACAACGTCTTGATTACTCATATTTTTTAATAACTTCTTAATTAAAAGTGTGGATGCTGAGGTGTGATTTTCTTTACTATTATTAGTTTGTAAGCCAACTCCATTATCGGTAATTTTACAAGAAATGAATTGGTCTTTTTCAGATAAATCAATAGTAATTTTACCTAGATAATCAATATTTTTAAAACCGTGTTCAATGGCATTTTCTACAAAAGGTTGAATTAACATTGGTGGAATTGATAGTAAATCTACGTCCAAATCGTCTGTATTAATTTTGTATCTAAAGGTATCTGGAAAACGTAATTGTTGCAAATCGAGATATTTACTTAAGACTTCCATTTCTTTTTCTATAAGCGTATAGTTTTGCATAGAATTCTCTAAGTTTAAGCGTAATAAACGAGAGAATTTAATTAAATATTTGTTTGCTTTTTCTTTATTCTCTAGAATTAAATCTTGTATGGTAAATAAAATATTGGATGTAAAATGCGGATTCATTTGCGCTCTAAACAGGCGTTGTTGCATAAATATTTCTTCTTTTTGAAACTTCAATTTACGCTGTCTATAGTATAAAATTCCTATTAAGGCACTTAAGCCCAAAAAGCCAACAATGGAGAATAACATAATTTGTTTCTGTTTTAATGCAGCATTGTGTAAACTCACTTTTTGATTGGTGATTAATAGTTCTTTTTCTTTTTTATTGGCTTCTTTTAATGCCGTTAATTCATTGGTAATTCGTTTTTGATAATTGGTGCTCATTGTTCTATTTAAGGCACTTAAATTTTGGGATATTTTAGAGAAATCATCTTTGCTTTCGTATGATAATCGCAATTTATTCTGCAAATGAAAATTACGCAAGCCAGCATTTAATATTTTGGTGTAAATCTCTACCGAATCGTTGTATTTACTAGACAAGTTGTATTTTTTTAATTCCAAACACACTTCAGCAATATTTGCATAACTGTTGGCTAAACCAACCGAATCACTTTTGGTTTTTGGCTCTTGTAAATAGCTTAGTGCTTTGTAATAATTTTTATAGGATGCTTGGAAATTTTTATCGTAATAATTAAAAATACCGTAACTTTGATATACTTGGTTTTTAAGAATGTTTTTAAACTTATTGTTGCTTAAATTGATTGTTAAAACACTATCCAATAAACGATAAGCTTCTTTTTTATTTTTAAAATTATAATAATTGAGACTGGATTGTAGAATTAAGCTATTCACAAGTTTGCTGGTGTCTTTTGCAAGTGCAAAATATTTGACCGATTTTTTATTAAAAACAATGGCTTTTTTATAATTTTTCAATAATTTATAAATGCTTTGTTTTTGTTTGTTGATTTCGGCTAAAGTGCTATAATCTTTACTGGTTTTAATATGTTGCTCTAAGCGTTCTAGAATATTTAAACTGTTTAAATAATCCCCATTTTTTTTATAAGTATACGCTAAGGTTATGTAGTATAATTTTTCTCTAGTGTTGGTTAATTTGTTTTTTGAGAACCTAAGCGATTTATTTAAATAGTGATAAGCCGAATCGGTTTTATGTATTTGGTTGTAGTAGTTTGCTATTATAAAATCGGTTTCTGTTTTTAAGGAATCACTTAATTTTGGATACCAATTTTTACGAGCTTCCAAATAATAAATTAACGAATCACTGTTTGAAAATAACTTTTCATTTAAAATCTTTACATGTTGCACTTCGTGTTCTTTTGGTTCTTCCTGATTGCAGGAAATCAAAAAAATACAAATTAAAAATAAATAAATAGACTTGCTCATTATAAAATCAAATGTACGATATATTTTAATTTTTCCAAATAAAAACCTATTCCAACAACTCAATAACACCACGTTTATAAATTTCGAACTGAATTAAATCATTGTGTCTTCCATCAGGAATTTCAACAAAAGCAGTGTACTTTTTTATAGCACTTTCATATAATTTTTTACCAGAATCAAATGGTACAACGCCATCATTAGTGCCATGAAAAATAGTTGTTTTACAAGTAACATTTTTAAGATACAAATTCGATTCAAATTTATATTTCATCAATAATTTAAACGGCATTAACGGATAATGATAGCTAGCAACATCGGTAAGACTATAAAATGGTGCTTCTAAAATTAACTGTTTTGGGGTATTATTGGCAGCAGTTTTAATGGCAAAAGTACAGCCTAAAGAACGGCCATAAATGGTGATTTTATCTTCGGGATAGAATTTTTTAATATGCTCATAGCAAATTTGCGCATCGTTGTACATTTGAGTTTCATTAAATGGTCCTGTACTTTTTCCGTATTTACGATAATCCATTACAAAAACATCGTAATTATACTGTGTAAAATAACTGGAAATTTCTCCCCAACGCGCTAAATTCCCTCTATTACCATGAAAATACAATATAACACCTTTTGGGTTTTTTACCTTAAAATGAAGCGCATTTAAAGTGAAATTATCTGCTGTTTTTAAATTGACCTCTTCAAAATTTTTATCAAATTTATAGGCGTAATCGTTAGGTAACTTAATCCCTTGAAAGATAATTTTTTCTTGTAAAAAATATAAAATTATAGCAGATATAACATATATAATCAATAAAGCAATGCCAATTTTCATCATCCGTTTCATCTCTATTTTTTTCGTTTACTGCGATCAAAAGCAATGCTTGTTTTTTCGCGATCAATATCGTTTGGTAATTTGGAATTTATAATTTCTTTTAAGGCTCTATGATACGATTCAAAATTGTGGATGTTTTTATGTCCACCATCAATAATAGAGTATAAACGGGTATTTTTAGGATTAATTTTAGCTAGTTTTAAACTGTTTTTATAAGGTACAATTTTATCATTGGTACCGTGAATAATTTTTATTGGACAGTTTACATATTTTAGCCATTTATAAGTTGGCATACTATATTTAACCACAAACCATAACGATTTTAAAGGAATATAACGTTGCATATTTTTTAAAATACTGTAATATGGACAAGTTAAAATAAGTAATCTGGGATTGTTTACAGACGCTAATTTAGTAGCAAATCCAGTGCCTAAGGAACGCCCATAAAGAATGATGTATTTTTCGGATACTTTAGTTTTAATTTCATCATAAACGCGTTGTACATCTTTATGCATTTCGGTTTGAGAACGCTTGCCTGTACTTTTTCCAAAACCTCTGTAATCCATCATAATAACATCCCAACCGTGTAAGGTAAAATCAACTGCAAATTTGCCCCAACCTTTTATGCTGCGCGAATTGCCTTTTAAATAAAACACCACACCTTTTGGATTGGGCGTTTTAAAATGTAAACCATTAATAGTAACGCCTGTTTTAATCTCAATGTTATATTCATCAACATCTTGATTTTCATATTGAAATTTAAAATTTTTAGGTAATTTTTCTGGTAAGAAAATAAAACGTTCTTGAAAAAAATAGACAAATGCTAGTACAAAAACAAAAACAGCAAATCCTATTAAAACCCAATTAAGTACGCTCATTATTTACATTTGATGTAAATATACAAAAATTTCTTTTTTGAATAAACTAAATTATAAATCAGTCTTGATTCTAGGTTTTTTCAGCAAAGCGGTCTTGCATCTTCAAAAATCAGTCTTGACTCTTGATTCTTACAGCGTAGCGGTCTTGACTCTTTTAAAAAGCGGTCTTGGTTATTAAAAAAATTATTCCATTTTATTAGCCAATTGTCCACAAGCGGCATCAATATCATCGCCGCGACTTTTACGAATTACAGCTACAATACCATTGGATTCTAATTTGCGCACATAACGGTCAACAACACTTTTATCAGCCGTTTGATACTCAGCTTCACCAATAGAATTGTAAGTGATAATATTTACTTTTGACGGCACTTTTTTACAATACGCAATTAAGGCATCAATATCTTGCTCTCTATCGTTATGATCTTTAAAGACCACATATTCAAAAGTTATTTTTCGTTTAGTTTTATCGTACCAATACTGTAAAGATTCAAGCAAGTCGGCTAGATTATTCTTTTCATTAATTGGCATTAAGCGCGAACGAACTTCGTCTATAGCAGAGTGTAATGAAACAGCTAAATTGAATTTAACATCGTCATCTGCCATTTTTTTAATCATTTTTGGAATACCAACAGTAGATAAGGTAATTCGTTTGGATGCCATTCCCAAACCTTCATCTGATGTGATTTTATGAATCGCTTCCATCACATTTTTATAGTTTAGTAATGGTTCGCCCATACCCATAAAAACAATGTTTGATAATTTATGATTGTGATATAACTGACTTTGCTTATCAATTTCTACCACTTGATCGTAAATTTCATCTGCATTTAAATTACGCATGCGTTTCAGCTTTGCTGTAGCACAAAAATTACAGTCCAAACTACAACCAACTTGAGAGCTTACACAAGCTGTAGTCCTTGTTTTTGTTGGAATTAATACCGATTCCACTATTAAATCATCGTGTAATTTTATGGCGTTTTTTATGGTTCCATCAACGGATTTTTGCATTTTATCAACCTTAATATGATTGATAACAAAGTGCTTTTCTAGCATTTGACGTGTGTTTAATGACACGTTTGTCATCGCCTCAAAAGTATGAGCAGATTTTATCCAAAGCCATTCATAAACCTGATTTCCACGAAAAGATTTATCGCCATTTTCCACGAAAAAATCACGTAATTCTTGTTTACTTAAAGAGCGAATGTCTTTTTTCATGGGTTATTAAATAAAAAAATTCACAGAAATATTAAAATTAACAAGCTCAGTGATTCTTTAGCTTTTGTTTTATAATATTAAATCACCAACATTGCATCACCATACGCTAAGAAATTATATTTTTCCTTAATAGCTTCAGCATAAGCTTCTTTTAATAAATCCAATCCGGCGAAAGCCGCAACAGACATCATTAAAGTAGATTTTGGTAAATGGAAATTAGAAATCATAGCATTTGCGATACTAAACTCATGTGGAGGAAAAAGAAATTTATTAGTCCATCTTTCCGTTTGTTTTAATGAATTATAAGCCGAAACCGAACTTTCAATAGTTCGCATAACCGTTGTACCAACAGCGCAAATGCGTTTTTTATTTTTCATAGCTTCATTTACAATGTCAGCTGTTTCTTTAGTAACAAATATTTTTTCAGAATCGGTTTTATGTTTCGATAAATCTTCTACTTCTACAGGCTGAAAAGTACCTAAACCAATATGTAAGGTTACTTTTGGTAATTCTACACCTTTAATTTCCAATCGTTTTAACAAGTGTTTTGAAAAATGCATTCCAGCAGCTGGAGGAAATACAGCGCCTTCGTGCTCAGCATAAATGGTTTGGAAACGCTCTGCATCTTCCTCTTCTGCTTGTCGTTCCATATATTTAGGAATTGGCGTTTCACCTAATTCATTTAATTTTGCTCTAAACTCTTCATATGATCCATCAAAAAGGAAACGTAAGGTTCTTCCACGCGATGTTGTATTATCAATCACTTCGGCAACCAAGCTACCATCTTCACCAAAAAATAATTTATTCCCAATACGTATTTTCCTTGCCGGATCAACAAGTACATCCCACAAACGCGTTTCAGCATTTAATTCACGTAATAAAAACACTTCAATTCTTGCGCCGGTTTTTTCTTTGTTACCAAATAAACGAGCAGGAAAAACCTTTGTGTTGTTAAAAATCATCACATCACCTTCGTCAAAATAATTAATTAAATCCTTAAACATTTTATGCTCAATTGTACCTTCTTTGCGATTTAGAACCATTAATCTAGACTCATCACGGTTATATGCAGGTTTTTTTGCAATTAATTCTTCTGGCAATTCAAAGATAAATTGAGATAATTTCATATTTTTTTTGTTTTAATTATAAGTTGGCAAATATACAACATCGGGATAGGCGTTGTCAAGTGTTTAGAGAATTATTTTAAAATTTTCTTTTCAGCTTCGATTTTCAGAAGATAGTGTTTTTCTCTTAACCCTATTTTCTTTCTACTTGGTTCTTTCCTCTTGCTAGGGCAAACTCATACTTTTAATTTTTACTGTCATTCCTGATTTCGAAGGAATGACATTTGATTTTAATTACAGTTTCTAGAAATAATATGATTTCCTTTAAAAAAACAACTCCTTTTTATTTAAGTGTGAGTTTGCCTTTCCTCTTGCCTCTTGTTTCTTTTTAAACCCAAAAGTTTTACTATCTTCGCCAAAAAATAAAAAATGACCAAAAAAGTCGTCACGCCTTATAAAGATTCTCATTTAGGAAAAAAAGAACAAGTCACAAAAATGTTTGATGAAGTATCGTCTAAATATGATTTTTTAAACCGCATTCTTACGTTTGGTTTGGATATTGGTTGGCGTAAAAAAGTGGTTAAAATTGTAAAAACTCACGCGGATACATCTAACAAAAAAATACTTGATATAGCCACAGGAACAGGTGATTTAGCCATTATGTTGAGTACAATTAAAGATGCAGAAATTACGGGATTGGATATTTCTAAAGGCATGTTGGACGTTGGTATTAAAAAAGTAAAAGCAAAAAAGTTAGAAAATAGGATTGTCATGGTTTTAGGCGATTCAGAAAAATTACCTTTTAGTGATGCGTCGTTTGATGCAATAACCGTTGGTTTTGGTGTTCGTAATTTTGAAGATTTAGATAAAGGCTTAACTGAAATTTATAGAGTTTTAAAGCCAAATGCTGTTTTTGTGGTATTAGAAACTTCGCAACCACAAAAATTTCCGATGAAATACTTATTTAAATTTTATTCAAAATATATTATTCCTACTATTGGTGGTTTGTTTTCTAAAGATAAAAAAGCCTACAGTTATTTACCCGAATCTGCTACAAATTTCCCATATGGAAAAGCTTTCAACAATATTTTATTAAAAAATGGGTTTAATACTGCAATTGATAAACCTGTAGCATTTGGTGTTTCCACAATTTATACAGCAACAAAATAATAACTAATGAAACGTATTATAATTTTAAGTATCTTTTTTTCACTATTTATAGGTTCAAAATTTTATGCGCAAAGTCGCATAATAAATTTACCGAACGAAGATAAAAAAGATTGGAATTTTGGGTACTATTTAGGCATAAACAAATACAGTTTTGTGATAGATTATAAAGAATCTTTATATCCCGAAACCAATGTTGTTATTGATGCAGGTTATGGTTTTAATGTTGGTGTTGTTGCCGAGCGTAATATTAATAAAAATTTTAGCATCCGTTTTGAGCCAGGAATTTCGAACAATGTAAAACAATTGTATTTTAACAATAAAGGGTTGCTCACACAAAATGATAGTTTGCGTAAAGTGTCATCTACCTATTTAAGACTGCCTTTTTATGCAAAATTTAGTACAGATCGATTGGATAATATTCGTCCATATGTAGTTACAGGTGCATCGTACGATTATAATTTTTCAAATAATGAAAAAAATCCCGATGACAATACCTCTGGTGAATTTAGAATGAAAGCACATAACTTTATGTATGAAGTTGGTGTTGGCATTGATATTTACATGTCGTTTTTTAAATTTTCTCCATCCATTAGAGGTGTTTTTGCAATGAATAACGAATTGGTTCCCGATAATGTAGATGCAACAAGCGCCTACACAGGACCAATTGATAATTTTGCAACACGTGGTATCTTTTTAAAGTTTACTTTTGAGTAGATGTTGTTTGTAGTAAATCTATAATATCCACATCAAGTGCTTTTGCTATTTTACGTAAATTTAATAGTGTTAAATTTCGTTTGCCAGCTTCAATGTTATTATAACTACTTTTATCAAAATTACAGCGATAAGCAATTTCGTTTTGACGTATTTTTTTAGATAAACGAATGATTCTTATTCTTTTCCCAATACGCTTTAAAAACTCTTTATCACTATGTTTCTTTTCTATCACATTGCGATATTCATATTTTTCACAATTAAAAAGTTATAATATATTTCAACTATTAAGTTATTTTTTTTAAGAAAGAAATTCTTAAAAAATGATTAACTTTAAACCGAAGAAATAAATGCTAAAAAAGAAAAATGTCTTACAAATAATAGTATTGTTGTTTTTGGCAACATTTTTGTTTGTAAATTGTGAGCGGGATGAGTTTGAAAAAACAAACTCTAAGTTTTCATTAAATAAAATTGCTCATCAAAAAGTTATGGAGAATCAAAAGGTTGAAGCAAAAATAGCAAATTATAAAACCTTAGTTCAGAAAGAAGTTGCAACTAACAATCAAGCAAGGTTAATATATTTGAATGATTATAATTTTACTATTGATACAGAAAAGGTAATGTACTTAGAAAATAATACTACGGGATACCATTCGTAATGGAGAAGTCATGCTAATTGAGCCTGTTGGAACTCAAAAATATGAAATGATTGCTCATACACATAATTCACCAGCAAGTAATACATATTCTGTATTTTCATTTTCTGATCTTAGAGTAATTAGCAATCTTTTAAGAAGAAATAAAATTGACAACTCAAAATTTGTTTGTTTTCTTTCAACTGCAGATGGAACTAATTATGCTTTTACAATAGATGATCCAGTACAGTTTTTAAAGGTGTTTGCTTTATTAAAAGACGTTGGTTATGACCAGGCTACTTCGCAAAACAGAAGTAATCAAAACATAAAATATTTTGATGATTATAATATATCTCCGACAAATACCCCTTTAATTGTTGAAAATAGTACAAGCAATTTAGATGATGAAAAATACTTTTTAGATTTTATAAGTGCAACTAATTTAAGTTTAACATTATTTGAAGTCAATAATACATTCGATTCTTTTGAAAAAGTATCGCATAATACAACAACTGGAAATATAGATAAAATAACCTGTAATTAAATTTAAAAGAATGAAAAAAGCAATAACAATATTAATCATAATAGTCTTTGCAAGTTGTAAAGCTCAAGAAGTTAATATAAATACTCTTAATCAAGGTGATAATACTGGAAAATATTTTAAAGATTTAGATAATAATTTTCAGCCATTTATTGGTACTTGGGATTATGTTTATGGAAATACTACATTTAGAGTATTATTTTATAAAACAGAAATGAAATCATTTGGGTCATATACTATGGATGTTATAGAAGGTAGTTTTTTAATTATTGAAAACGCGGACACATTAAATGAAAATATTATTCATAATTCTATTATTTTCTATCCTAATAGTGGTCAGACTTCTACAAGTGTAATTTGGGGAGTTTCAACTGACGCTATTATATTAAATGCTTCAATTGATGATAATTCAATAGATTTTTCTACAGGTATTTTAAATGGAAAACTAACCTTTGAGATAATCAACAATTCAAATCAAGCTCAATGGACAGTTACTAAAACCATAAATATTGAAGGGCATGAATTTAATATACCTACAAATACTATTTTAACAAAGCAATAGAATCAAACATTAAATAAATTTAATCCTTCAAAATCTCAAAAACTTTGAAGGATTTTTCGTTATACTTAATTATCATTATATTTGTATTATGAGATTCTTACTTTACTTAGTATTAATTATGTTTTCAAGTTGCAAAGCACAACAAGTAATCACTCCAATTTTTGATAACGATTCCCCAGAAAGAGATCCAAATAATTATTTTAAAGATGTAGATAATGATTTTGATAAATTTGAAGGCACATGGAAATATCAAGACACATTAAGGGAATTTACAATTAAATTAGAAAAAAAGGATTCCGTAAATGATAATGATGGAAGTTATGTTTATGATTTGTTAATTGGAGAATATTTATATAAGGAAAATAATGTAGAAATAGTAAATACGCTTAGTGATATGGATGATCCAACTATAATTGGTTTTAATCATAATATTGTTGGTAATTTTATTGCACATAAATTTAATAGGCCAGCCTGTGATAATTGCAGTTTAGATGAAAGGAGAGTAACTTTAATTATAAACAACCCAACTAATATAGATGGAATGGGTTGGATTACATTAAGACACATTGTTGTTGATGGCTTAGAACAATTAGAAGCGACAATAAAAGATGAAAGTCTAATAGGTGTTTCACCAAAACCAAGATTGGATGTGCCAAATGGTAATTACATTTTAATTAAAGAGCCTTAAAATTAGATGCTTGCAAAATTTTAAAGAGTTTTTATTTCCCTCTACAAAATTCACTCAATAAAACAGCTGTTGCTGTAGCAACATTCAAACTTTCCGTATCTTGTTGTTCTCCAAAATGTGGAATGTTTAAACTGTTAGTAGCTAAGGCAATTAGCTCTTTTGAAATGCCTTTTCCTTCATTACCCATAATGATAAGCGCTTTTTTGGGTAATTTGGTTTTGTAGATATTTTCACCGTCCAATAAACTAGCATAAATGGGAAGAGTTGTGTTTGTTAAATACGTTTCTAGGTCTGTATAAACAACGCTTACACGTGTTAATGAACCCATTGTTGCTTGCACCACTTTTGGGTTGTAACAATCTACAGTAGTTGGTGAGCACACAATGCTTTTAATACCAAACCAATCGCATAAACGGATAATTGTTCCCAAATTTCCAGGATCTTGTACAGCATCTAAAACGAGTGTTAAATCACTTTCTACTGTATGTTTTTTTTCTGATAATCTAAAAACAGCCAAAATTTCAGTAGGATTTTTTAAACTGCTTATTTTTTTAAGTTCGTTGTTTGTAATTATATATTCTTTGTCTTCTTTTAAATTGGGCATTGGATTAACAAAGGATTCGGTAGCGTATAAAATTTCCAATTCATAATTAGACTTAAGAAACTCCAAAACAGATTTTTTCCCTTCAACAACAAATAACTTATACTTGGTTCTGTATTTTTTTTGCTGTAAACTCGTTATTAATTTAATTTGACTTTTGCTTAACATTTAAAATAGCTTACATTTGGGGTATAATTAGAAAACAATTGCACAACGTCACAAAAATAACATTAATTATTCTATTTTTTACATTAATTACGTCTTGTAATTCTGTAAAACGCTTGGGAGCTGATGATTATTTACTCAAAAAAAATACCATTATAGTAAATGGCGAGAGAGATAATGACATTGAACTACACTCATACATTCAACAACGTCCAAACACAAGTTTAAGAGGTGCTTATTTTGGAATTTACATCTTTAATTTAGCCAAACCAGATTTTGAAGAAACCTATGAGGCATACATGGAAAATCATCCTAGAACCACTAAATTCATATCGGATGTGTTCTCAAAAAAGCAAGTAAAAATACTTTATAATTTTAATAAAGATAAAAATAATTACTTTAAAAGAAGTGGAGAAAAACCAGTTGTAATTGAGAACAAACGAACCAAAAAGTCCGTTAACTCTCTTATAGGATATTATAAAAATAAAGGTTATTTTGATGTTCAAGTACGATCTGAAGAAGAAATTAAGGGCAATAAAAAGAAGAAAATCACCTACATTGTTACCACAAACAAACCTTATTATTTAGCAAAAATTTCATCCAATATTGAATCGTCAGTCTTATATAGCATTTACAAAAAACATTTGCATGAATCGCATTTAAAAGAAGGCGTTCAATTCAATGCAACTAATTTTGCCAAAGAAGAAAACCGATTAATAAATTTATTTCGAAATTCGGGCGTCTATAACTTTGGGAAAGATATGATGCATTTTGATGTTAATATGACAGATTCAACATCGTACAAAAAAAATATTAAATTAAGGATCGATAACCCAATTCTTGTGCAAGGCAATAAAACAATATCGGTACCATTTAAAATTCAAAAAGTCAATAAAATTAACGTTTACACGGATTTTAGTTTCAATACCAAAGACGATATTTATACCGATTCTAGTTTTTATAAAGGCTATACTTTTTATGCACATAAAAAATTAAAATTTAATGCAGCACATTTATCTAAGGCCATTGTTATTTCACCAGATGATGTTTATAAAGATGAAGAAAAAATTACGACTAAACAGTATTTAAACGACCTTAAAATATTTAGGTCACCCATAAATATTGAATATATCGAAAATGAAGATGGTAGTTTAACAGCAAATATAAAACTGACACCAACAAAAAAGTTTGGAATTGATTCGCAGATAGATTTCACACATTCCAATATTAAACCCTTTGGAATTAAAGGAAAATTCGGATTTTACGATAAAAACATTTTTAAAGGCTCCGAAATTTTTAAATACTCATTCCAAGGCTCTTTTTTAAACGTAGCCGAAGACGTATCTGACCCAAATTTCAATTTCTTTGGATTAAGTTCATGGGAAATTGGAACAAATGCTTTTTTGAGAATACCTAGAATTTTTTTTCCATTTAATACAGAAAAACTGATTCCCAAAAAAATGAGACCTTCAACCGATATAGGTGCCAGTTTAAGTTATCAAAAAAACATTGGATTGGATCGTCAAAATATATCGGGAAATATCACTTATAATTGGAAAAGTAACAATAAAGTAAAGCATCAGTTTAACTTAATTAATGTTCAGTATATCAATAATATAAATTCAAGCGAATACTTTAAAATATTTGGAACAGAATTTATAAAATTAAGTAAGGTTGCTCAAGACATTGTCGATTCTAACTCTATGAATAGTGAAGGACAAATAACGAGCACAACCAACTATATCAAATATGTTTTAAACCCTATTAATGGTTTTTCAACAACCGATTTTGATAATTATAAAATTGTACAACGCATACAAGAACGTAGGAATATTATTACAGAAGATATTTTAGTACCTGTTATGTCCTACGGTTTTACGTATAATGATAAAAAAACGATAAAAGATAATAATTTTAAGCTGTTTAATGCTAAAATTATTTCAGCAGGTTCTATAACAAGTGCTTTAACTAAAAAAAATGATGAAGGAAGAAAAGTCTTATTTGGTTTACCTGTTGCCCAATACATAAAAACAGAACTTGAATTTATCCGTTATTGGAATATATCAAATACTAATAATTTAGTGTTTAGAACCTTTATTGGAGCGGCAATTCCTTTTGGAAACTCAAATGAAATTCCCTTTAGTAGAAGTTATAGAGCTGGTGGATCTAATGATATAAGAGCTTGGCGTAGTTTTGATTTGGGACCAGGCGCTACAAAAAGTAATCTTGATTTTAATATTGGAAATTTAAAACTAGTATCTAATATTGAATATCGTTTTAAAATTTTAAACAGTTTTTATAGCGCATTATTTATTGATGCAGGGAATGTTTGGGATATTACAAAATCGGACTTAACAGCACCCGAAGCAAAATTTAATGGATTAAATTCTTTAAAAGACATTGCCATAGGATCGGGCGTTGGAATTCGATATGACCTAGGCTTTTTAACATTAAGGTTAGATACAGGTTTTAAGACCTACGAACCTTATTTAGAAGGAAATAGATGGTTTAAAAACTATGCGTTTAGAAAAGCAGTTTATAATTTTGGAATAAATTACCCTTTTTAATTTTCATTCTAATAAGTATAAAAACATTAAATGCTTCTCCGTATTTATAAATACTTTTTATAAACTCAATAAAATTTTTAGATATCAAAAAAGCATTATAAATGTATTTTTTGTGTTTGTTTGTTTGCCACTTTTTGTATGTTTGTATTTCATTTAAAATAGAATAATGTCAAAAAAAATCAAATCAGGTGTTGCTAGTGGTGATACTGTTCAGGAAATATTCCAATTAGCAAAAGCTAATAAGTTTGCCTTGCCAGCAGCCAATGTTATTGGATCAAGTTCAATAAATGCTGTTTTAGAAGCGGCTAAAGAGGTAAATGCTCCTGTGGTTGTTCAATTTTCAAATGGTGGCGGACAGTTTAATGCTGGAAAAGGCTTGTCAAACGAAGGTCAAATTGCTGCAATTGCTGGCTCTATTGCAGGTGCAAAACACGTTCATGTAATGGCAAAAGCCTATGACATTCCTGTAATATTACATACCGATCATTGTGCAAAAAAACTATTACCTTGGATTGATGGTTTACTAGATGCAGGTGAAGCATTTTATAAAGAAAATGGCGTGCCATTATTTAGTTCTCATATGATCGATTTATCTGAAGAACCTCTTGAAGAAAATATCGAAATTTGTAAAAGATATTTAGAAAGAATGGATAAAATAGGTATGACCTTAGAAATTGAATTAGGCATCACTGGTGGTGAAGAAGATGGCGTAGATAATACAGATGTTGACGTGTCAAAATTATACACTCAACCCGAAGAAGTAGCTTATGCTTATGAAGAATTATTAAAAGTAAGCAAGCGTTTTACAATAGCGGCTTCTTTTGGAAATGTTCATGGTGTTTATAAACCAGGAAATGTAAAATTAACACCAAAAATACTAGACAATTCTCAAAAATTTATAGAAGAAAAATACAATACCATTACCAATCCAGTTGATTTTGTTTTCCATGGAGGATCTGGTTCAACTGAAGCAGAAATTAAAGAAGCAATTGGTTATGGTGTTATAAAAATGAATATCGATACAGATTTGCAATATGCTTTTATGGCTGGAATTCGTGATTATTTTGGCGATAAAACAGACTACTTAAAAGGACAAATTGGTAATCCAGATGGAGCTGACATACCAAATAAAAAATATTATGATCCAAGAAAATGGATGCGCCTAGCAGAAATTTCTTTTAAAGAAAGATTAATTGAAGCTTTTAAAGATCTTAATTGTATTGATGTACTTTAATTATTACATTGTTAACATGTTACAAATCATAAATAAAATCATAAACAGATGAGTTGGTTTAAAAGAAAAGATAAAGGAATTACCACAACAACCGAAGAAAAAAAGGATGTTCCTAAAGGGTTATGGTATAAAACGCCAAGTGGGAAAGTCATTGATTCTAAGGAATTAAAGGAGAATTTATATGTAAGTCATGAAGATGGATATCATGTGCGTATTGGAAGTACACAGTATTTCGAAATTTTATTTGATGATAATAAATTTAAAGAATTAGACGCCAAATTATCGTCAAAAGACCCTTTAAAATTTGAAGACAAAAAAAAATATGTAGATCGTTTAAAAGCAGCTAAAGAAAAAACTAATTTAACCGATGCGGTTCGTACAGCAGTTGGAAAATCATTAGGAAAAGACCTAGTAATTGCAGCAATGGACTTTGCTTTTATTGGCGGTTCAATGGGATCTGTAGTTGGTGAGAAAATTGCTCGCGCCATAGGTTATGCAATAGATCACAAAATACCTTTTTTGATGATTTCAAAATCGGGTGGAGCTCGTATGCAAGAAGCTACATTGTCATTAATGCAATTAGCAAAAACATCTGTAAAATTAGCCCAATTAGCCGAAGCAAAAATACCTTATATTTCATTATGTACCGATCCAACAACTGGAGGAACCACAGCATCTTTTGCAATGTTAGGCGATATTAATATTGCAGAACCAAATGCTTTAATTGCCTTTGCCGGACCAAGAGTCGTAAAAGACACCACAGGAAAAGAATTACCAGAAGGTTTTCAACGCTCAGAATTTGTTTTGGAACACGGTTTCTTAGACGCTATTTATGAACGAAAAGATTTAAAAAAACAGATTAATTTATATATAGATTTAATTCAAAACATACCAGTTAGAAGTTAAACTTAATCACTAAAAAAAACACCTCATTTGAGGTGTTTTTTAATTAGTGAAACTCAATTTTAAGAAGTCCGCCGCAGGAGGACGAACTCAAAATTGTTAGTTGAACTAACCCCGCTTTTTAGCGGGGTCTGTGGGTTCAATTCCCCGATGCTCTGCATCGAAATAAAAAGGAAATTCTTATTTAATACCTCGATGGCTCTGCCTCGAGGTTGTTTATTTTATTAATTTTTTTAAATAATTTACAAGCGTCTTAAATGTATTTGGTGATCCATCCCATTTATTGTAACAATTCCAAGCACATCACAATCGCCATTACCATAATCCAAAGTCGCTACATTGCCATTTTTGTTAAGTTCCAAAACACCACTTACAATAAATCGACAGCTTAATTCTCTACGCAAAGGCGTAGTAATTGTTGCTATTAATACAGTGCCATTTCGTCTAACAAACGTCCAATTTCCAGTTATAAGATAAACATTATCACCCCAATGTGGTGAACCAAAACCTTCAATCCATTCTCTAGTTTTTTGACCATTTCTAGATGCAAAAGTACCATCTGGCCAAGTTAAAGTTATGTTGACACTATGCATAGATTGAGGATTACCATTTAGATTTTGACGTTGACGGACAATGGTTGTGCTCCCTGCAACATTTTTAGCATTAAAATAGAAATTTGTAAAAGAAACTTGTATTGTTTTGGATTGCTCCATCATATTTAAAGTATATTCCATTGTAATAATACCACTTAAAATATTACCATTTGGCATTTCACAACCTGTACCAAAATCAAGCGTTAAAGTTTTAGTATTCCCAATAATAATACGCGTAATGATTAAACAATCTGGTCTAAAACGATTTTGTAAATTGTCGTTTTTAGCAGAAATTTCTTCAAAGTAAAAGGTATCTTCAACAATATTATTGATACTTTCAGTGGCTTTTTCTACCTCAACTTGAGTTTCAAATGCTTTTAATTCCACAGTTTCTGTTGCTTCAATGTCTTCCAATTCATCCTTACAACTTGTTGTAAAAAGACCAAGAAAGGTAACAGTTATTAATACATAAACAGCTCTTTGCAAAACATTAATTTTTTTTCTAACTTCCCATGAAGCAGTTCGAGTAATTTCATTTTTTGAATTCATATTATTAAATTTTGAGTTTATATGTTTCTTTGACTAATGAATTGTAAAAAGGTTTAAAACATCAATTTAATTTACATTAAAATAAAGTATAAATTTTGGCTAAATAATATTTTAGTCCAAACTTGCCAATCCAATAAAATAGCATATCTTTGCAGACTTAAAAGTCCAAAAATTGGGCATACATAAAAATCATTTAAATAATATTAGCATGTATTTAACAAAAGAAAAAAAAGCGGAAATTTTCGCAAAGCACGGTAAATCAGCTACCGACTCAGGAACAGCAGAAGCACAAATTGCTCTGTTTACCTTTAGAATTAACCATTTAACAGGACACTTAAAAAATAATCGTAAAGATTATAACACAGAGCGTTCGTTAGTGAAGCTGGTAGGAAAACGTAAAAGTTTATTAGATTTTTTAATCAAAACAGATGTATTACGTTATCGTGCAATAATTAAAGAATTAGGAATTAGAAAATAATTTCTCCATAAAAAAGAGGCTTAAAGCCTCTTTTTTTTGATTAAAACCATTTTTGAGAAGCTATAAAATCTATTTTCTCAAACAAAAACTGAATACACAACAAAAATAAATATAAGTATAACCGCATAACTGATTGAAGACAGTATGCAAAAAATTAGAAAATTATGATTCCAGAATTATTTACGGAAGAAATTAAATTAGCTGATGGTAGAATCATCACAATTGAAACAGGGCGTTTAGCAAAACAAGCACACGGTTCTGTAGTAGTAAGACAAGGTAAAACAATGTTGTTAGCAACAGTTGTTTCTGCTTACGAAGCAAAAGAAGGTATGAACTTCTTACCATTAACAGTAGATTATAGAGAAAAGTTTGCAGCAGCTGGACGTTACCCAGGTGGTTTCTTTAAAAGAGAAGCAAGACCAAGTACCGAAGAAATATTAGTAATGCGATTGATAGATCGCGTATTAAGACCTTTGTTTCCAAAAGATTATCACGCAGAAACTCAAGTAATGATTCAATTAATGTCGGCAGATGAAGATGTTATGCCAGATTCATTAGCAGGTTTAGCAGCATCAGCTTGTATCGCATTAACAGACATTCCTTTTGAATATCCAATCTCTGAAGTAAGAGTAGCTAGAATAGATGGCGAATTTGTAATAAATCCTTCTAGAGCAAATTTAGAAAGAGCAGATATGGATATGATGGTTGGTGCATCAGCAGAATCAGTTATGATGGTTGAAGGTGAATTTGACGAATGTTCTGAAAAAGAAATGGCAGACGCTATCAAATTTGCACACGAAGCAATAAAAGTACAATGTGCTGCGCAAGTTAGCCTTGCTAAAAAAGCTGGTAGAGTATTAGAAACTCGTGAATATAACATGGCAGAAACTTGTGAAGATGTTGCTAAAAAAGTAAATGATTTTGCATACGATAAATGTTATGCAGTAGCAAAAGAAGGTACTTCTAAAAAAGAAAGAAGCTTAAAATTCTCTGATATTAAAGCAGAAACAAAAGCTTTATTTACTGAAGAAGAGTTAGAAGAAAAAGGAAAATTAGTATCAAAATACTTTAATAAATCTCAAAAAGAAGCGATTCGTAATTTAACAATGGACGAAGGAATTCGTTTAGATGGAAGAAAAACAAATGAGATTAGAGACATTTGGTGTGAAGTAGATTACTTACCATCAACTCACGGTTCTGCAGTATTTACACGTGGAGAAACTCAAGCACTAGCTACAGTTACTTTAGGTGGATCTAGAGATGCAAATAAAATTGATTTACCAACTCACGAAGGTGAAGAACGTTTCTATTTACATTATAACTTTCCTCCATTTTGTACAGGTGAAGCTAGACCATTACGTGGAACGTCTCGTAGAGAAGTTGGTCACGGTAACTTAGCACAACGTGCCTTAAAAGGAATGATTGCAGAAGATTGTCCTTATACTGTAAGAGTTGTATCTGAAGTATTAGAATCTAACGGTTCGTCTTCAATGGCAACAGTTTGTGCTGGTACAATGGCATTAATGGATGCTGGTGTTGAACTTAAAAAACCAGTTTCTGGTATTGCAATGGGATTAATTACCGATGTTGAGTCTGGTAAATATGCTGTTTTATCTGATATTTTGGGTGATGAGGATCATTTAGGAGATATGGACTTTAAAGTTACAGGAACTGCTGATGGTATTACAGCTTGTCAAATGGATATTAAAGTAAAAGGATTGTCTTATGAGATTCTTGAAAAAGCATTAGAACAAGCACGTGACGGTAGATTACATATTTTAGGTAAATTAACCGACACTATTCCAGCTGTAAACGCAACTGTAAAAGATCACGCTCCAAAAATGGTTACTGTAATAGTAGCAAATGAATTTATTGGTGCAATTATTGGCCCTGGAGGAAAAGTGATTCAGCAAATGCAAAAAGATACAGATACTGTAATTGCAATTACCGAAGATGAAGATGAAAATGGTGTAGTTGAAATTCAAGGTACAAATCAAGAAAAAATTGATCAAGCCATTGCAATGATCGATTCAATTACTTTTAAACCAGAATTAAATGGCGTTTATAAAGTAAAAGTAATTAAAGTATTAGATTTTGGACCAGTAGTAGAATATCTTAATGCACCAGGAAACGAAGTACTAGTTCATATATCTGAATTGGCTTGGGAACGTACCGAAAAAGTAACCGACGTTGTTAATGTTGGCGATGAATTCGAAATTAAATATTTTGGAAAAGATCCAAGAACTAGAAAGGACAAAGTGTCTCGTAAAGCCTTAATGGAAAAACCAGAAGGTTATGTAGAAAGAGCACCAAGACCGCCTAGAGATAATAACAGAGGTAGAGATAATAGAGGTAGAGACAACCGCAATAGAGATAGAAAATAAATTCTATACCTATTTTTTAATAACTAAGGTCGATAAGCAATTGCTTATCGACCTTTTTTAATAGTCAGAGTTTCACTCCTAGTGAAGCTCTGACTTTTTTAATTAAAAATCGTTAAGTTCCACCAATAAACTCGAAAAAAATATTATTTCTAACGAATTCATATAAAATTTAAATACTTGATAATTAGTAAATTATATCAAACACAAAATATAATTTTTAGATAAAAAGCATAAAAAACCCTTACTTTAAGGGTAAAGTAAGGGAGTTTTTAAATCAAAAATTTATAAATAA
>JAZGEV010000069.1:0-14301 GCA_036478895.1 Flavobacteriaceae bacterium
GAATATATATGAATAGAAAAATAATTTAGTTAATAATTTAAATTTTTTTAGCAAAAAATATTGATTGTAACTAAATGAAAATCAGTAAAATAAAATAAATTTTAAATAAATTCAATTTCATAGGTAACAATTTGGCACGCATTTTGTTTTATAAGTAACAACACTAAACAAACTTATTATGAAAGATTTTAAAACTCTATACGAAAACGCAAAAAGTAAAGCTAATAACTTTATGATAAAAGGACAAATTTCTGCTTATGTACAAGCTCTTAAAGAAATGAATCAATATAAAAAAATGATGATAACTGTAATTGCTAATTAAAGTAATAACGCTCATTTTTTAAATATTACAATTACAACAAATAATTTTGTTGTCTATATAAATCGCAAACGCATTAATAATTATGTGTGTTTGCGACTTTTTTTTGTATTAAATTGTATGTTTGCCAACCAAAGTACATAACTTGAAAACAAACATTTCGCAAAAGACTTTACAAGATTTAGAATTTCCAATGATATTGGATCGCATTTCTGAATTCTCTAATTCCCATTTAGGAAAAGAAGCTATTTTGAAAATAAAGCCAATGGCTGACATTGAGTTGTTACAAGTAGAATTACACCAAGTTAATGAATATTTAGGTTCGTTTGCAAGTGAAAATTACATTCCAAATCACGAGTTTGAAGAAATTACTAAAGAAATTCACTTACTTGGTGTTGAAGGAAGCTTTATAGAAAGTACTTCTTTTATTAGTTTGGCAACAATGTCTGATGCTGTAAACACACTAAAATTATTTTTCAAAAAATTAAATGACATTTTTCCAAGTTTACATCAAACCATAGATGTTATTGAATTTACAAAAGAAATAAGTTTGCAAATTACACGTATTATTACGCCGTTTGGTGAAGTAAAAGATAATGCATCTGATGTTCTGTTGGGACTACGAAAATCGTTAAAATTGGTAAAAGGGAAGTTGAGTACCAGTTTTAATAAATCATTAGCACACAATGCAAGTGCTGGTTATTTGGACGATATTAGAGAATCGGTTGTTGATAATCAACGCGTTTTGGCGGTTAGTGCAATGTATCGGAAAAAAGTAAAAGGTAGTATTTTGGGAAGTTCAAAAACGGGTTCAATTGTTTTTATAGCGCCAGAATCTACCATGCAATTTGTCCGTGAATTACGTAGTTTGGAATACGAAGAGAAAGATGAAATTGTAAAAATTCTTAAGAAATTAACCAACAGTATCCGCCCTTTTAAACCTTTATTGCAAGAATATCAAGAGTACTTATTAACCTTAGATGTTATTGCTGCAAAGGCAAAATATGCCAAAGCAATACACGGTTGTTTACCAAAAATATCCAAACATAAAAAAGTAGTATTGCGTGATGCTTATCATCCTATTTTATGGGAGAATAATAATGAGAAAAACATAAAAACTATTCCGCAAACGTTGGAATTGAATCCTAAACAGCAAATAATTGTGATCTCTGGACCTAATGCTGGTGGAAAAAGCATCACTTTAAAAACTATTGGTTTGTTACAAGTGATGTTGCAAAGTGGTATTTTAATACCTGTTCATGAAAAAAGTGAAACCCATATATTTTCTACTATTTTAACTGATATTGGCGACAATCAGTCAATTGAAAATCAACTAAGTACCTATAGTTATCGCTTAAAGAATATGCGTAATTTTTTACGGAAATGCAATAAAAACACCTTGTTTTTAATTGATGAATTTGGTACAGGATCCGATCCTGAATTAGGTGGTGCTTTAGCTGAAATATTTTTGGAGGAGTTTTACCAGAAAAGTGCCTACGGCATTATTACAACGCATTACGCCAATTTAAAGGTGTTAGCCAATGAATTGGACAATGTGGTAAATGCCAATATGCAGTTTGATACCAGAACATTGGAGCCTTTGTTTAATCTACAAATTGGACAAGCAGGAAGTTCTTTTACATTTGAAGTAGCTCAAAAGAATGGTATTCCGTTTAGTTTGATAAATCGTGCTAAAAAGAAAGTAGAGCGTGAAAAAATACGCTTAGACAAAACCATTTCAAAATTACAAGGCGAACGTAATAAGATGCAAAGAACGCATCAAAATTTAGAAAAAGAACAAGAAAAAGCAAAATCAGTCACAGAAAAATTAACGGAGAAGCAACAAAAATTACAAGATAAAATAACAGGTTTACAAGAGTTGTATGATAGCAATCAAAAAATGCTACAAATTGGACGAAAAATCAATGAATTTAGCAATCGGTATTTTCAGAATAATGATAAAAAACAGTTGTTGTCTAATTTTCAAAAATGGATTACTATTGAAAAAGTTAATTACATAAAGAAACTGGAAGAGAGTCAAATTAAAAAACCAAAATCTCCTGTAAAATTTGTTAAAAAAAATAAATTATCTGATATTAAAACCGAACAAGAGTTACTTCAATTTAAAGTTAAAAACACAGAGAAACCATCCAAAAGAGATTTAAGAATATTAAAGAAAAAGCAGCAAATAGTTGATAAAAAGCAGCAAGAAAAATTAGCTAAAATTGAGAAAGGTGTTTTAATTGAGGTTGGAAAAGTGCGTCGTTCAAAACAGGAAAATGATAGAGTAGTAGCACAACAAAAAGCCAATTATATTTTTAAAGTTGGTGATAAAGTACGTTTGGAAGACAGTAGAACAACTGGAACGGTTGAGAAAATTGAAAAAAAATGGATTTATGTGAATTTTGGTAGATTAATGAGTAAAACCACTACAGATAAATTGATGTTGGTGTAATTTTTTTATTAATCCAATCGATAAACAAATTCTGTAATTTCTTTTTTTCGAGCATTTGCAAATCCAATTTCTGTGCCAATGGATTTAAATCCAGATTTTTCAAGTACTTTTTGAGAACCAACATTGTCAAATGCAACTCTACCAAAGAGTGGTCTTTTTGTAGCAGTTTTAATAAACTCTTTTAATGCATTTGTTGCAATTCCATTGCCCCAAAATTGTTGGTCTATCCAATAAGAAACATTCGTTTCATTCATCATTTCAAAACACACTACGCTTCCAACAATTGTATTATTTTGCCTTATGGTTTTCATGTCTATTTTTGGATTCCCTACAATTTGAGTCCATTTTTTGAAGTAGGCTTCTTTATCGTTTGGATTTTCTGAAGTAAACGCAGCCATAATAATGCCGTCTTTTTTCGTTTGAAAAACGAATAGAGTTTTCAAATCCTCAAGTGTTGTTTTGGTTAACGTAATCATAGTTTTCAAAAATTGTATTATAGTTTAACAAAATACTTTTTTTGTAATAAATAGTAAAGAGAAAATTATCTCATTTCTATTGTATAATATTACTAAGGTGTTTCATTTTTTGTTTCCAAAGACTTAATTCTTCATTAAGTTTTTCGATGTTTTTATAAACGTTTTTCACCATTGGATTATCAGGTGATGCATTAGCAAAGAAGCCTAAATTGTTTTCTAATAATTTTACTTCTTTAGTTGTTTCGTCTATTTTTTTACGAATAAAATAAGCTTCATTTTCAACTTTTCTAGTATCGTTACTTTCAATAAGTGTATCCATATTGTTTTTAAAACGCAACATAGCAGATTCTTTTTTATCAAGATCTAGTTTAGAGAATAGCTTGTCTATAACTTTATTGAATTTAGATTCTATAAAACGCATTTTTTGTGGCACTTGACCAATTTTTTTCCAATCTTGGATATGGTTTTTAACATCGTCAATAGAGACTTTAGTGCCTTCTGTAATTGATGCTTTTAAGGTGTCTAAATAGGCTTTTTTTTCTTCAAAGAACACCATTAGTTCTTTATTGGCTTCGTCTTGGTTGGCGTGTAAACGATCAAAAAAGTGATTACAAGCACCTCTAAATTCGTTCCACATTTTGTCTGAAAATTTACGTGGTACATGACCAATAGTTTTCCAGTCTGCTTGTAATTTTTTTAAGGTATTACTTGTGTTTTCTAAATCTTCACTATCTTTTAAAGCGATTGCTTGGTCAATAAGCGCACGCTTTTTATCTAAATTTTCTTGATGTACATTTTTCACATCTTTATAGAAAGCATTTTTATGTTGATTGAATAAGCGCGTAACTTGCTTTAATTCCTCCCAAATAATATCACTCTTTGCTTTTGGCACTTTACCTATTTTAAAGAATTCATCGCGTAAAGCTTGCATTTCTTTTATTTTATTTTGCCAAGCATTGTGCGAAGTAATATTTTCTTCAACCAAAGCTTTTATACTTGCAACTACAGCTTCTTTTTTGGGTACATTTTCTTCCCATTTCACTTCTAAAGCATCAAGAATTTCTTGACGATTAGCATTAATCTCTTTAGTTGCAGCTTTAAATTGATCCCAAATATCTTCTCTAAATTCACGTGCAACAGGGCCAATTTCCTCTTTCCACATGCGATGTAAAATTTGCAATTCTTTAAACGCTTTGTTTACATCTGTTTCTTTGGCTAATTCTTCAGCTCTGGAAACAATTTTTGTTTTTTTATCAAGATTATGTTTAAAATCTAAATTTCTAAAATCGGAATTTAAATGTAAAATATCATAAATACGTTGTTCGTGAAAACGGTAATTTTGCCACGTATCTTCATTTTTTTCTCTAGGAATTGGACCCGTAGCAAAAAATTCATCACGTAACTTTTTAAAATCACTATATAAGCTACTCTGCTCTGAGTTGGTTTCCAAAGCTTTTATTTTTTCAATAATACCAGTTTTTATAGTGTAATTGGCATTACGTTGGTCTTCTAATGTTTTATAATGATGTTTTACTTTTTTTCTATAGTCATTTATAAATCCGTTAAAAGCATATTTTAGGTCACTTTTAAAATGAAAATCAATTGGATTTCCGCCTTCGGCTTCAAAGGCAGATTTTTTTTCTTCAATAAAAGTAGTGAATTTTTTATCAAAGCTATTTTTTAAAGCGTCAATATTTTTTTTAATTTTTTGAACCGCTTCATCATTTATTAGATTCTTTAAAGCATCTGTTAAACCTTCCATAGAAAAACTATCATAATCTTCCATAGGAACATCTTTTGAAGTTTCTTTTTTGTTTGCTGAAGGTGTGTCTTCTGCGTTGTTTGATGAGGTTTCAATAACTTCGTTATTTGAAGCTTCTGTTGCCAAATTACTTGCAGTTTGCACGTCTTCTTTTGGTGTTTCTTTCTCTGGAGTGTTGTTTGTGTCGTCTAACATTTTATAATGTTTAAGGGGTCGTTAAAAAATTGATTCTAAATGGCTAAAATACTTTTTTGTGCTAAGATAGCAAAGTTAATTAGTAATATATTCATTAATTGGAAAATAGGTTTTTTTTCTTATCATTTTCTTTATCTGGTTTTTGTACTTAAAATAATGAGTACAAAACACAAAATCACGTATAAAAACGCTATTGAACTACCAAATAAGCTACCTATAAGAAGGGTTTGTAGAAAATAAAAAACAGGAAAAATTGTAAGTCCTAAGCTGTATTTTGCAGTAGATGTGAACTCTTTCATTTTTACTTTCGGTTTAAGCCATTTCCAAAAAAGCATTGGAAAAATACTATTTAAAGCCATTAAATAATAAAAAATATTTTTTCTTTTTTTCTTATCAACTAGTGTTTCTTTAGTTAAATAATGACCTTTTTTTATATTATCATTTGTAGATTTTGGATCTAGAAATTCGGCACCATTGATATTAGAAATAATAGTCTCGTAATTTTTTTCATCATCTATATATACTGTTTGACTCACAATTTTTTGATGTACAAACTCAATGAGTTCATTTTTAGATTTTTCAATATCTTTTGCATTATAAAAAGACCTTGCAGAAATGGGTTTTCCGTATATAACATGAATTGATTTTGCATAATCAAACGTATTATCATAATTCAAACCAATAGGAATAAGCATAATGTCTTTTGTTGGGTTGGCAGCGAGGAAATCAAATGCAATTCGTGTAAAGCCAGCTCTTAATGTACGTACTTTTCGAATAATGTCATGACTGCCTTCAGGAAAAATAAGCATATTTTTATCTTTATTAAGCAACTCTAAACATTGATCAAATATAGATTCGTTTAGTTTTTTAGAATCTACTCCATCACGTTTTCTATAGATTTTGACTAAATGTAATTTTGTTAAAATTTTAGCAGCTAGCTTATTTTTAAATGCACTTGCTCTTGCTAGAAAGTACATGGATTTGTTTGCGGTTGCTAAAATTAATGGATCCATCATACCGTTTTGATGGTTTGGAAGAAATAGAATTGGTCCTTTTGAAGGGATGTTTTCTCTACCAGTTTCTTTAATTTCCTTATAAAATAAAAATAAACCTGTTTTTATGTAAGTTTTAACGAGTTGATATAACATATATGTAATTTAGTTAGTATTTTTTTTGCCCCAATATAGGGATAATAATAAGCCTGACACAATATCCCAAATTCCCCAAAAGGCAACTAATAACGCCATGCCGCCCAAGCCATCGAAGAATAAGAAAACTAACATCAAGCCCAAGCCAGCATTTTGAATGCCAGTTTCAATGGTCAATGTTTTGATATCTTTAAATGATAGTTTAGTCATTTTTGCAGCGTTATAGCCAACAATGTAAAGAAAAATATTGTGAATCAATACGATATAGAATACATAATGAATATGCGTTTTAAAAATATCTAAATTGTTAAAGAATGCAACACTTATAAATCCTAAAAAAATTAAAATGGATATTGGTTTTAATAATTTTGAAATCTTAATGGCATATAAAGGATAAATTTTTCGAATAATCATTCCAAGAAGCAATGGAAGTCCTAAAATCATAATAATAATTTTAGCAACTTCAATAGGATGTAGCTTTATGTTTTTTAATATTTGAGAACTAGGCTCATATAAGTTGCCCCAAAAAGATAAATTAATAGGGGTCATAAAAAGAGCTGCCACAGTGGCAAAAGCAGTTAAGCTTACGGATAATGCGGTGTTGCCCTTTGCTAATTTACTCATAAAGTTAGATACATTCCCACCTGGACAGGAGGCAATCATTATCATTCCTAGCGCAATACTTGCTTGTGGTTTAAAAATATAGATTAAGCATAGAGTTGCTAGTGGAACTAAGATAAATTGAGAAAAAATACCAATAAAAACCGATTTAGGTTCTTTTGTCAAATTTTTAAAATCATCAATTGTAATATCAAGTGCTACACCAAACATAATAATGGCTAAAGTAATGTTAACTATTTTTAGACTGTTTGCATCAAAATGAATTTGAATTTGATCTAAGGTTTGATATGTGTTTGAAAATGGAATCAAGATGTAAATATAAAAAAAACAATACTAATTGATTGATTGTGTTTAATTCGTTTTATTTCAGATTCAGTTTTTTAATTTTTTTTGTGTAAATTAATTTTGAACAAAACGTATAAAAAATGAAATATAGTTTTAAATTTGCTTTAAATATAAGTTTAACTATATGAGTTTATCTGGATTAAAAGTTAAGAGTATTGCTCGTAAAATAGAGCGTCTTTTAAAGAAAAAAAAACAAGAAAGTTCTTTGCAAATCTCACAAAGTATCAAAACTGTTGGAATTTTAGTAAATGAAAATTCAAATTTTAATTTTGAAAAATTAAAAAAATTACAGCGTAATATTGCTTCGGGAAGTGATAATTTTTCAATTTTAACATGTAAAACTACTATAGATAGCGCAAATGAATTTAGAGGTGTTGTGCTTACAGAGAAAGATTTTTCTTGGAACGGTTCTTTAAAATCAAACGACGTAAACAATTTTTTAAATATAGAGTTTGATATGTTAATAGATTATACTAAATCCGAAACGGTATATAAAAAATATTTGGTTGCTAAATCAAAAGCAAAATTTAAAGTAGGTTATGCCAATGTAGATGAGCGTTTGTATGATTTAATGTTAGCTGTAGAAGATGATGTAGTTATGTTCAACACGGAACTTTTAAGGTATTTAAAAATATTAAAAAAGTTGTAAATACTATATTGAAAATTGATTTAACAAAGTTTTAGCACAAAAAAGAAGTTTTTCAATAGGTTGCTTGCTTACTTTTGCTTTTTAGTTTTAATAATCCATTAATTAATATTACTTTTGCCGAATGAAAAAAATAGTCTTTTATTTTTTATTGATAGCTTCCTTTAATTCTTGTAGCGAATACTACAAGGTACTTAATAAAGGAGATATTAAATCACAATATAAATTAGCAGAAGAGCTATATGAAGAAGGGAAGTATTCAAAAGCGATGGTTCTTTTTGAAAAAATAGCACCTTCATTTGCACGAAAACCTCAATTACAACGTATTAGGTACATGAGTGCAAAATCGGATTATGCACTTAAAAATTACAGCTTAGCATCTTATAGATTTAATCGTTTTGTAAATAATTACCCAAACAGTTCAAAAATAGAAGAAGTTTATTATTTATTAGCTCAAAGTCAATTTAAAACATCTCCTAGCTCTAGTTTGGATCAAAAAGATACGCATAAAGCTTTAGATGTTTTGCAAGAATTTTTGGATAAATATCCCAATTCAAAATATACCGATGAGATTAATAAACAATTTAAAGAACTAACAACAAAGTTGGAGGAGAAAGCATATGACATCGCTTATCTTTATTATAAAACTGAAAAATACAAATCGGCTATAATTGCTTTTGATAATTTTATATCAGAATATCTTGGCGCAAAACATAAAGAAGATGCCTTGTTTTATAAATTTAAATCAACTTATCAATTAGCAATTAAGAGTGTTAATTATAAAAAAGAACAGCGTCTAAAAGATGCTATAAGTGCACATAAAAGATTTAATAAGTATTATCCTAAATCTAGCTTTAAAAAAGAAGCTGATAATTTAGTTGAAAAAATCACAAAAAATTTAGAAATTTTTCAGGAAAATACCACCACAAAAAAATAATAAAAATAACAATTATGAAAGATTATAAAAACACAGACGCTGCAACTTCAACAATTACTTATGATAAAAATAAGATTGAAGCGCCAACGGAAAACATTTATGAGGCAATTTCTATTATAGCAAAAAGAGCAACACAAATTAATGGAGATTTGCGTACCGAACTAATGGAAAAATTAGATGAATTCGCTACACATAATGATAGTTTGGAAGAAGTTTTTGAAAATAAAGAACAAATTGAGGTTTCTAAATTTTATGAGCGTTTACCAAAACCTACTGCATTAGCAGTGGAAGAATGGTTGACTAATCAAATCTACCATAGAAATCCAGAAAACGATCAAAAAGAAGACTAATGTCTGTATTAAGTGGTAAAAAAATACTACTTGGTATAAGCGGCGGAATTGCCGCTTATAAAACAGCTTTTTTGGTAAGAGGCTTTATAAAAGCTGGTGCCAAAGTTAAAGTTGTTTTAACACCTTCAGCAAAAGATTTTGTTACACCATTAACATTGTCCACACTTTCAAAAAACCCAGTTGAATCTGCTTTTTTTGATAAAGAAAATGACAATGAATTGTGGAATAACCACGTAGATTTAGCACTTTGGGCTGATCTTATGATTATTGCACCTGCAACAGCAAACACATTATCCAAAATGGCAAATGGCACAAGTGATAACTTATTATTAGCTTGTTATTTGTCAGCAAAATGCCCAATTTATTTTGCGCCAGCAATGGATTTGGATATGTACAAGCATCCATCAACACTTACAAACTTTAAAACATTGCAAAGTTTTGGCAATACAATGATACCAGCAGTAAGTGGTGAATTAGCGAGTGGTTTGGTAGGCGAAGGACGCATGGCGGAACCAGAGGATATTATCGCTTTTATTGAGCATAATATTTTAGCACAATTACCATTAAAAAATAAAACAGTATTATTAACAGCTGGGCCAACCTATGAAGCTATAGATCCTGTTAGGTTTATTGGGAACAGGTCGTCAGGTAAAATGGGATATGCCATTGCAAATACCGCAGCAAGTTTGGGTGCAAATGTAATTTTAATATCTGGACCGTCTTTTGAAAAAGTGAGCTACAATACTATTAAAATTGTAAAGGTAGAAAGTGCTGATGATATGTATAACGAAGTACACAAACATTTCGCCAGTGCTGATATTGTAATTGCCACAGCAGCAGTAGCAGATTACAAACCATCAACTATAGCATTACAAAAGATTAAAAAGAAAGAAGCTAGTTTACATATTGATTTAGAACCAACCAAAGACATTTTGGCTTCGCTTGGTGATATTAAAAAATCTCAATTTTTAGTTGGCTTTGCATTAGAAACTAATAACGAATTAGAAAACGCAAAAGGCAAACTGGCACGTAAAAACTTAGATATGATTGTGTTAAACTCGTTGAAAGATAAAGGCGCTGGATTTGCAACATCTACCAATAAAATCACAATCATTGATAAAGAAACGACAGTTGATTTTGAACTAAAATCGAAAAAAGAAGTTGCTAAAGATATTTTTAAACATATCATTAAGCTATTAAAGGTGTATCTTTAAGGCTATTAAGGTTTTAAAACCTACAATTATCAAAAAATATAATTAAAATTAATTTCTAGCGTTTAAATTATGATTACTTTTGAAAAAAAAGATAAAATAAAACACATGAAAAAATGGATGCTGCTTTTAATATTTATAATAGGATTGGTTTCTATTAATGGGCAAGAGCTTAATTGTAAGGTAAATGTGATTTCTTCTCAAGTTTCGGGATCAAATAAACAAGTGTTTACAACTTTGGAAAAAGCTGTAAATGAGTTTATGAATAATACTAAATGGACAGATAAAAATTATAAAAATCAAGAAAAAGTTCAATGTGTTATGACATTGAATATTTCTGAGAGAATAAGTAATGATACCTATAAAGGTAGTTTACAAGTTCAAGTTGTACGTCCAGTATTTAACTCAACTTATTTAACCCCAATATTAAATTATAGTGATAATGATATTTTATTTAACTACGAAGAATTTCAACCTTTAGAGTTTAATAAAACAAGTTTTGATTCCAATTTAACGTCATTACTTTCATTTTACGCCTATGTGATGTTAGGTATTGATGCCGATAGTTTTTCGCGAAATGGTGGAGATGAGCATTTGAAAGAAGCTGAAAAAATAATGTTATTAGCACAGCAAGGTGGTGCAAAAGGATGGAATAGTATTGACGGTGATACAACACGTTTTAAATTAATTGATGGCTTATTGGATCCTAATTATAAAAGTTTTAGATTAATGATGTATAAATATCATTTATCTGGTTTGGACACAATGGTTTCAAATAAAACCAATGCTAAAAAAAACATATCAAATGCCATTATATTATTAAAACAAATATATTCCAAAAGACCAAACGCTTACCTTTTACGTGTTTTTTTAGATACCAAAACAGACGAAATAGTTTCTATATTTAGCGATGGTCCTAAAATTAATTCACAAAGATTAAGAGAAACATTGATGAAAATATTTCCAACAAAAAACAGCGAATGGTCAAAAATTGATTAGCGTTTTATTGAAAAAAAATTAAAATGCTCCAATCATTATCCATTAAAAACTTTGCTTTAATTGATCATCTGCAAGTAGATTTTTCAGATGGATTATCTACTATTACTGGAGAAACTGGTGCTGGAAAATCAATTTTACTTGGTGGCTTGGCCTTGGTTTTAGGTAAAAGAGCTGAACTTTCGTCACTTAAAGATAAAGAAAAAAAATGCATTGTTGAAGCTGAATTTAATATTAAAAATTACAATTTAAAGTCATTTTTTCAAAATAATGATATCGACTATGAAGCCTTAACAATTATCCGAAGAGAAATTTTACCAAGCGGTAAATCAAGGGCTTTTATTAATGATACACCCATAAATTTAACTGTTTTAAATGAATTGAGTGCCCAATTAATTGATGTGCATTCACAACATCAAACATTACAATTAGCAAATACTAATTTTCAATTCCAATTAATAGATGCTTTAGCAGGAAATAAAAAGTATTTAGATTCGTACCAAAGAGGTTTAAAGATCTATAAAACTTTGCAACGCGAGTTTAATGAAATTCAAAAGTCTCAAAACGAAGCCAAAAAACAATACGACTATCATTTGTTTTTATTTCAAGAACTCGAAAAAGCAGATTTCCAAGAAAATGAGCAAAAAGAATTGGAGCAAAAATTAGATCAATTGAATAATGCAGAGCAAATTACACAAAGTTTATTGGAAAGTGTAGCAATTATTCAAGCTGAGGAAAATGGTATTTTGGATGCAATGGACTTATTAAAATCAAATTTGTCAAAAATCACTTCTTTTTCCAAGGAGTTTAAGTCACTTTACAGTCGTATTAATAGCGTAAAAATTGAAATGGATGATATTTCAAATGAACTTGAAAGCGAGAGTGAAAAAGTAGTTTCTAATCCATTTGAAATAGAAAAATATAACGATAGGTTACAGTTACTATATGATCTGTATAAAAAACACTCCGTAGAAGACATTGTTAGTTTAAATAAAGTTTTTCAAGAATTAGACCTAAAAGTACAAGAGGTAGATGATGCTTCAAAAAACACGAAACATAAAAGGGAAACCATTTTAAAAGTAGAAAATCAACTGAATAAGCTAGCTGATAATATTCATAAAAATAGAATAAAAGCAATACCAGGTTTTGTACAAAAACTTGAAAGAACATTAGCAAATTTAGAAATGCCATCTGTAAAATTTCAAATTAATTTAAATTTGAAAACTGAATTTTTAAATAATGGAAAAGACACCTTAGACTTTTTAATTTCAACTAATAAAGGCGGTAATTTTACTACAATTAAAAAAGGACCATCAGGTGGAGAAATGTCACGAATTATATTGGCTGTAAAATCAATTTTTTCAAAATATAAAAAGTTGCCAACCATTATTTTTGATGAGATTGACACAGGTGTTTCTGGTGAAGTTTCTAATAAAATTGCGAATGTAATGCTAAAAATGAGTGAAAATATGCAAGTAATTTCTATTACGCATCTACCTCAAATAGCAGCAAAAGGAAAGCAACATTATAAGGTTTTTAAAAAAGAGAATAATCAACATATTGAAACAAATATAAAACAATTATCACAAGACGAGCGTTTAAATGAAATCGCCGAAATGCTTGGAGGAAAAGAAATATCTAATTCGGCTTTAGCACACGCAAAACAATTATTAAAAAAATAAAATGATTACATTTGTAATCAGTAAATTAAAAAATAACCAAACCAAAATCAACATTATGTATAATTTATTAAAAGGTAAAAGAGGAATAATATTTGGCGCATTAGATGAAAATTCAATAGCATGGAAAGTTGCCGAAAGAGCACATGAAGAAGGCGCAACATTTGTGCTAACGAACGCGCCAATTGCTTTACGAATGGGAACAATAAATGAATTGGCTAAGAAAACAGGCTCAGAAGTTATACCTGCCGATGCAACATCAATGGAAGATTTAGAGAATTTGGTTGAAAAAGCAGTAGAAATTTTAGGAGGAAAGCTAGATTTTGTTTTACATTCTATTGGGATGTCTGTTAACGTAAGAAAAAAGAATCATTATACTGAGCAAAATTACAGTTACACACATAAAGGTTGGGACATATCAGCAGTATCTTTCCATAAAGTAATGAACGTTTTATATCATAAAAAAGCCATGAATGAATGGGGAAGTGTAGTCGCCTTAACTTATATGGCAGCACAACGTGTTTTCCCAGATTACAATGATATGGCTGACAATAAAGCATACTTAGAATCAATTGCGCGTAGTTTTGGATATTTCTTTGGTACTGAACAAAAAGTACGTGTAAATACCATTTCGCAATCTCCAACACCAACAACTGCTGGAAGTGGTGTAAAAGGTTTTGATGGATTTTTAAACTATGCAGAAAAAATGTCACCACTAGGTAATGCAACAGCTTTAGAATGTGCAGATTATACCATATCGTTATTTTCAGATTTAACCAAAAAAGTAACCTTGCAAAATTTATTTCATGATGGTGGTTTTTCTAATATGGGTGTTAGTCAATCTATAATTGAAAATTTTTCAAATGAAAAATAATTAGATATTATTAAATTTTTAAAAACATCCGATTTTTTTCGGATGTTTTTTAGTTTAAATAGAATCTGATTTCGCGACAGAAAAGAACCTCTATTTTTAATTTTTTTGTATTCTGAAAATGATTCCAACTTGTGTTAATCAACTGTATTTCAGTCGTTAATGTTAGATGATTTTTTTCTAACCTATTTTAAAAATAATGTTTCCTCCAATTATTTTTATTAAAATTTTTAGGATTAGAGAATTATAATTTTTATTATTAAAAAATTAGTAATATATTTAGCCTCTTA
>JAZGEV010000070.1:0-2929 GCA_036478895.1 Flavobacteriaceae bacterium
TAGAGATTTTTGGAAACCATAATTTACAAAACTTAGCAGGAGCCAAGTGGATTTGTCAACATATGGGAATTGATGAAGATGATTTTTATGAAGCAATTGCATCTTTTAAAGGTGCAAGCAAACGATTAGAAAAGATTGCTGAAAATAATACAACAGTTATTTTTAAAGATTTTGCACATTCTCCATCAAAAGTGGAAGCAACTACAAAAGCAGTAAAAGAGCAATATTCAGAGAGAACAGTTTTAGCCTGTTTAGAATTGCATACTTATTCTAGTTTGAACTCAGAATTTTTATCTGAATATAAAGGTGCTTTAAATTTCGCTGACAAAGCAGTAGTATTTTATTCGCCAAGTGCAGTGAAAATTAAACAACTAGAGGAGGTAACTAAAGAGCAAATAGCAAAAGCATTTGAACGAAAAGATTTAATTATTTATACAAATCCAACTGAGTTTAAAGAATTTTTGTTTTCTCTAAATGTAGAGAACACAGCTTTATTGTTAATGAGTTCTGGTAATTATGGAAGTTTAAATTTTAATAAAATTAAGGAGTTAGTGGATTAATTTTTATCGACTGATAATAATCTTTGATACCATTTAATGTCACTCAGCTTATTTAGGACATAAATAAGATGGTTTTTACTATATAAAGCTTTTATTAAGAGTTTTATTCTGACATTAGTAATAATACATAGTCCAATAATGTTGTTTCTGATTTTATGTTTTTTTGGTGCATCTAATGCCTTAAAAGCTAAATTTGTATAGCGAATAACATTTGAGTTTTCTTCAAAATGAATGCTTTGTGTATTTGGGAAAATAAATGATGCTAGTGCCAAGAATGAATTTAATTGCTTAAAAATTTTAGGGAATTCACCAATACTTTTTAAGGTGTTGCCTTTGAATGATAGTAAATACAAATCATAATAATTTCTCAATGCTATATTCTGATATAAATATCCATAATCATTAAGTTGTTTATTGATTATTGTGTGGGTAATTTGATGGTCATGTGCCAGTAATGTAAACGCATCTATTTTTCTTAATTGTGGTTTAATAGTTTGATAGTTAAAAATTGAACTAAACCTTTCCAAGGTCATTTCAAGATGCACTTCAATAGCATTTATATGCCCTTTTTTAATCAACCTAGGATAGTGATTTATATAACCTATATGGTTTGAAGGTTTCGTTTGATGAGTATATTGATTTTCTGATAATACCTTTAACGTTTTAAGCGCAGCGCTTTTTTTAATAATAAAATCAATATCTCCAACCATTCTCTCAGCAATATCATCATATAAACCTTCAAGTAAATTCCCAGTTCCTTTTAAAAAGACTGGAGTAATGCTATTGGCTAATAATAACTCGTTAATCTCTTTTGCTTGATCTATTATTTGTAAATTTCTTTCTCTGTTTAAATCGGTCATGTGTTTCATGTAATTTACCAATTCTTCTGGTAAATACGAAAGTAAATTTGCTCTTTTAAGATTGCAATACAATGCTGGAAATACATAATGTTCTGTACTTAATTTAACAACACTATCCCAATCAACATTACCAGATTTTATTTCATGCTCAACAATCTCTCTATTCTGTTCTTCATGTGAAATAGTTAAACATTTTCCGACAAAAAATAACGTTTCTTTATAATTCATTATTAAATATTTTAGAGACAGTTTCAATCATTTTTGAATTGTCTGAGTAAGTAAGTTGATAAGTTGGTAGTTCTAAAAACCAATCTAAAAAAGCAGTAGCATTTTTTTCTATTGGAGAAATCCAAGAATCAGGAATTAATTGTTGAAAAGCATCAATCTTAGAAATTGATTTTATTTCCAATTCAACCTTAGGTTTATATTTAATGAAAACCAATGCTTTACATTTTAATTTTAAATCATAATTGATGTTTTTAGGAGGTAAGTACCGAACAATTTTATTTAGTTTTTTTAGATGATGCTCAGTTGTATTTTCTAATTCTGGATAAAATGGAAGCAGCGTTTTAATGCTTTTCTTTTTTATTGAAATTGCTGCTGGATATGTATACACATTTTTGTCATTATCAATCGGAACAAAATCATCAGCAATACAATCAAATCCGTTAGCATTTAATAATGCTAAAGAAGTGCTTTTTCCATTACCAGAATCGCCTAAAAAAAGCATAGACTCTTTTCCGTTGCTAATTGCTGATGCATGAAAAACTCCCATCCAATTTTCTTCTAGTTTTTTGTAGGAGTCAATTAATAAATGCATAGAAATTTTTCCTTGAAAAATGTGCACTTCTTCTTTTTTCCAACCTCCAATTAATTTTTTGTTTTTAACAAATAAAATTGAATTTTGATGTTCAAAAATTTGATAATTGAAATGAAAATTTGGTTGATTTTTTATTTCTAAATGAGCAAAAATAGAATGAATTTGTGATTCTAAATATTCATTTTCAAATTGAAAAATGAAAATTGAATTCTTTATAGAATACTGTTTTTCTGAATAGTATTTTGTTGGAGTTTTATAGTCTGTATATTCTTCTGAAGTTTCTTTCGTTATTTTATTACTTTCTAAGTAAAGTGAATATATATCTTTAATAAATTTTTTTATAATGTCAATTGCTGAAGCAGTCTTTTCTGAAGTCCAAGTTTCTATTTCTTCAAGAGAAACATTTTTATTTATTTTTAATAAGATTTCTGTAACTAAAGGTTCTAAAACTAAATATGAATTTGAGTTTTTAAACCAGACAACATTCTTGTCTTCAATTTTTTTTACTACTAGTTTTTTCATCAGAAACTAAAATACACTTTTTTAAAAATACATCAATAAAAAAATTTCAAAATTTTGAAGTTTTTTTATCTTTTAATTAGAACCCACCACCATCTCCAGGAGCAACTGGACTTCTGGCTTGTGCAGTTTTAGGGTTTAATAAAAAGTACGTCCCTATAGCAGTTAGA
>JAZGEV010000071.1:0-2724 GCA_036478895.1 Flavobacteriaceae bacterium
TTTTTTAGTCTGTTTTAGCAGTATTATTTATGCTCAAATTGGTGGTGAACAAATTTATAATTTTCTTAACGTTCCAACATCTGCAAGGCAAGCCGCTTTAGGTGGAAAAACCTTAACCATTTTAGACGATGTTAATCAAGGCGCTTGGAATCCAGCAATGATTAATCAAGAAATGGATAATCATTTAAGTGTTAATTATGTCAATTTTTTGGCAGATATTAATTATGGATCGGTCAATTTTGCACATTTAGTTAGTAAACGTTTTGGGACGATACACTCTGGAGTTACATTTGTAGATTATGGCAAATTGATAGGAGCAGATGAAAATGGAACAGAAACAGGTACGTTTCATGCACGAGATATTGCTTTGTCAGTAGGATATGCATATCAAATTCCTTGGTCTAGTTTTTATATTGGATCAAATCTTAAATTAATAAATGCAACAATAGCAAATTATAACTCGTTTGGAATTGCAACCGATATTGGAATTAGCTATTATAATGAAAAGAAACCATTTGTTATCACTGCAGTATTAAGAAATTTAGGTTATCAAATAACAGCTTTTGATGATAATAAAGAAAAATTGCCATTTCAAATTGAACTTGGCGCAACTTATCAATTAGAGAAAATTCCTTTAAAATGGTATTTAACGATAGACCATCTTCAAAAATGGAATGTATCGGTTATAAATCCATCTAATTCCGAAACTAGTATTGATGGTACAACAAGTACTGAAAAAATTGGTTTTTTAGATAATTTAACAAGACACACTATTGTTGGTGCAGAATTTTTCTCAGAAAAAATAATAAATTTTAGACTTGGTTATAACTTTAGAAGAGCTAAAGAATTAAATTTAACCGAGATTAGAACTTTTGCTGGTTTTTCCGCAGGTTTTGGGATTAGGTTAAGAAAAATGAAATTTAATTATGCATATACAAAATATCATCCAGCTTCAAATACAAGCACTTTTAGTCTACGGTTTGATTTGAATTAAAAGAGTTTAGTACTAAGGGATATACTAGATGTTTATATGCCTTCTTGATATAAAACTAAAATAATAAATTGTTGTGTAATTATAAATAAATACCGAACTTTACATAAAAAAATTGAAGCAAAAAATAACCATAGCCATTGACGGATTTTCCTCTACAGGAAAAAGTACAATTGCAAAGCAATTAGCGAAACAATTAGGTTATGTTTATGTTGATTCAGGGGCAATGTATAGAGCTGTAACTCTTTATGCAATGCAATTAAATTATATCAATACTAAAGAATTTAATGTTAATTCTTTAGTTAAAGATTTAGATAAAATTAAATTAAAATTCGTTTATAATAAGGAGCTTGGGTTTGCAGAAATGTATCTTAATGATAAAAATGTTGAGAATAAAATTAGACGAATGGATGTTTCTAAATTGGTTAGTAAAATTGCAACAGTTTCTGCCGTTAGAAAGAAATTAGTAGAACAACAACAATTATTTGGAAAACAAAAAGGCGTTGTAATGGATGGAAGAGATATTGGGACAGTTGTTTTTAGAGATGCAGAACTTAAATTATTTATGACTGCATCACCACAAAAACGAGCAACTAGACGTTATAAAGAATTGTTGGATAAAGGAGAAAATGTACACTATGATGAGATCTTAGAAAATGTACAATATAGAGATAGAATAGATTCTACTCGTAAGGATTCTCCTTTAACAAAAGCAAATGATGCCATTGATTTTGACAATAGTAATATGGGCTTAGAAGAACAGTTTGAGCGAATTTATAACCTAGCATTAGACATAATAAATAAATAGCGTGCTATTTTCTTAATCGATTTTTACGTAAACGATTTAAAATACGTCTATTAAATTCCTGTTCCGCTTTATATAATTTAATAATTTTTTTAATTGAAATTACTTTTTTTAAATCACTAATCATTTTTTTCTTTGCCAGATGTAATTTGGTTTCAATATCAATTAATTCAGATAATATTACTTCAGCTTCCTTGTCGGAAAAGGATTCAATACCACCATCTTTTTTTATTTTTTTTCTAATACCTATTAAGTCAACTCTTTTAAGTTGGTATTCTTTCTTGGAAAACTCATTATAAATTGGCCAAAAAACTGCTGCTTCCTTTGAACTTAGATCTAATTTTTCAGTGATGTAGGCAGTTTTTAAAGCTTTTATACGATCATTTTGTTTTTGAGAAAAACTAGTAATTGACAAGCCTATTAAAAGGATAAGTAAAAATATTTTTTTGGACATTGTTTTAGTATAATTGTGATTCATCTATTGCGTTATTTTCAATATAATTTATAAGTTCGTTATCATTAAAATGAGCTAATTCATCAATATCAACATCGTCAAAAGTATCTAATAAAGAATATTCATTAACAATATCAATATTCTCGTCTAGCCAAGAGTTCATCTCCGTATTTGTGAGTTTATTAAAGCTACGATCTATTGATGTGAAATAGTGTAAACTCATGAAAATTAAAAAAGAAGCTGCTATACCAATAGGTATTATCTTATATAAAATTCTGTAATTTAAAGAAAGGACTTTTACTATTGATTTTTTGTCAGATTTTTGATTAAGGATAGAATCTTCAACAGTAGTAAAATAATCATTAGGCACTTTAAAACCTTCTTTGTTATTTATATGCGATGATTTTTGAATTAATTTTGTTGTAATTGTATCAAAATAATTTTCAGGGGTTTTAAAACCAATATTTGTATGTT
>JAZGEV010000072.1:0-23793 GCA_036478895.1 Flavobacteriaceae bacterium
TTCAATTTCTACGTGTTGTATTCTATTAAAAGGAACCGTTGTTAAAGACTTAATTAGCACACCACTTTTGTATGAAATATCCCTTTCTCTAAGTGCGTATTTTCTTCTTGAGAAGCCAATATAGAAATAGAGTAGTAGTCCTAATAAAAAAATGCCTAAACCTAAATATAATAAGTAGGTATAGTCTGGAATAACCTTGTTCAATTTTTTATAAATAACAAAAAATAATCCTCCAAATAAGATTGCCGAAACTAAGGCAAGGTTCAGTAGTATTACTTTAAAATGATTTTTATGAATTTTTTTAAACGAAATTTTGGTGATATCTGGAAGATTATCATCGATAACATTGTTTTCAAACATAGCTTATTCAGTTTATTTATAAACCATTTGCATTGGCAATTAATTCGGCTATATCCAAAACGGCGACTTCTTTTTCTTTTATCTTAATGCCGTCAGTAAGCATTGTATTACAGTAAGGACAAGCTGTAGCAATAATGTTAGCTTTCGTTTCTAGCGCATCTTCTGTTCTAAGGATATTGATTTCTTTATCACCTTTTTCTGCATCTTTAAACATTTGTGCGCCACCAGCACCACAGCATAAAGCAGAAGATTTACTACGCTTCATTTCTGTAATATTTACACCTAAACGTTTTATAAGTGCACGTGGACTTTCATAATCACCATTTGCTCTACCTAAATAACATGGATCGTGATATGTAATTGCTTTTCCTTTTAAGGCAGAATCGTTTATGGTTAATTTACCATCTTCAATTAATTTTTTTATAAATTGAGTGTGATGATAAACAGTGTAATTTCCACCTAATTCTGGGTATTCATTTTTAAATGTATTATAAGAATGTGGATCTGCTGTAACAATAGTTTTAACGTCATAACCATTTAAAACTTCAATATTCATCATGGCTTGCATTTGAAAAAGCATTTCGTTTCCTGCTCTTTTTGCAACATCACCAGTAGAAGATTCTTCAACTCCTAAAACGGCAAAATTCACCTTAGCTTCGTGTAGAATTTTAACAAAAGCTCTACTAATTTTTTTTGCTCTATCATCATAGCTACCAGCAGCACCAACCCAAAATAAAATTTCTGGTTGTTCTCCTTTTGCCATCATTTCGGCCATTGTTGGTACGTTCATTATATGAAATATTTTTATTTGTTGTTTATAAACTAAAAACAATATTGGTTCAATTGTCTTTCTGTAAAACGATCTAACTTATTCTAGTGATTTCCATCATCAAAAACTTGAATGGTTACTTCTTTGTCTATTAAATCGGTAAATTTACCTCTATAACGTGTTGCTTTTACTAAATGATTATCTATCCAATGGTAATTTCCACCTCTAGGTTTACCCATTAACAAGCTGTGATAATTGAATCCGTGTTTTTTTAACCAAATTTCGGTATAATTACGATGTTCTTCCGTTCTAGAAGTAAAAAAGCATATTTGATGACCTTCTTCATACCATTTATTTAAGGTAATTAACGCATCTGGATAAACTTTTGCGGTAAGCATACGTTCTGGTTCTTCATTTGGGATGTCATCGCATATTGTACCATCAATGTCAATTAAGTAATTCTTAATATCATTTGCTAATACAGGACTTAATAAATTCCCTTCATCATCTTTTAATTCGTCTAATTTTTTACTCATAGTAATTTATTTTAAGCTTCGTCTTTCCAATTCAACCTGTCTTGTTGATTGTATTGCCAAGGTGCTCCGTTATTTTCTATATTAGTCATCATCATATTCAGTTCTTGTGGTGCAGCAGATTGTTCCATTACTAAATACTGACGTAAATCCATGATAATAGATAACGGATCAATATTAATAGGACATTCCTCAACACAAGCATTACAAGTTGTACATGCCCAAAGTTCTTCTGGTGTAATATAATCGTTTAGTAACTTTTTGTTATCGTCTTTAAATTCACCATTGGTGTCAATATTTTTCCCAACTTCCTCTAAGCGATCACGTGTTTTCATCATAATGTTTCTAGGAGAAAGTTCCTTTCCAGTTAAGTTTGCAGGGCAAACAGAAGTACATCGACCACATTCCGTACACGTATAAGCATTCATTAATTGCACCCAATTAAGTTCAGCTACATCACTTGCACCAAATACTTCTATTGGAGCATTGGGGTCTTCTTCGGGAATTGCATATGGATCTGCGCTAGGATCTAGCATTAATTTCACTTCTTTGGTAACAATTTTGTTATTAGTAAATTTTCCTTTAGCATTTAAATTAGCGAAAAACGTGTTTGGAAAAGCTAATAAAATATGTAAATGCTTAGAATAGTAGAGATAATTTAAGAAAATGAAAATACCAATAATATGAATCCACCAAGCAGAACGTTCCATTATAATCAAAGCCGATTCTGAAAAACCAGCTAAAAATGGTGCAATAAACTGACTTATTGGAAAAGCGCCCGCTTTAGTATAATGAGCAGCGTCTAAGTTTTGTAAATTAAGATCGGCTGCATTCATTAGTAAAAACAAACTCATTAAAACCATTTCAAAATATAAAATGTATAAAGCATCGTTTTTTGGAAAACCTTTCATTTCTTTATTCCAAAAACGGGGAATGCGTACAATCATTCGTCTTATCCAAAAAATAATCACAGAAACTAAAACTAAAAAAGCCAAAATTTCAAAACTACCTATTAAAAAATTATAGCCTTTACCTAAAAAAGCTAAAACACGATGTGTTCCAAAAAGACCGTCAATAATTATTTCAATAACTTCTATGTTAATGATGATAAAACCGACGTAAACTATAATGTGTAATAAACCAGAAACTGGACGACGTACCATTTTGGATTGTCCAAGTGCTAATTGAATCATATTTTTCCAACGTTCTGGTTTGTTATCACTACGATCAATATCTTTTCCGAGTTTTATATTACGGATGATTTTTTTAATGTTTCTTACAAAAAAACCAATCCCAAAAAACAGGAGTATAGCGAATATTATATTTGGGAGATAGTGCATTTTTTAAGTTTATCGTTATTTTTTAGTATCTTCTACGTATCCTTTTTTATCTTTTTTTCCAAATAAAGAAAAGTGAACAAAGCGTTTTGGATGTTCTTTCATCTCTCGCATAAGCTCTTCCATTTCTTTGGTTGCATTTTCAAGATTTATATAAAGTCCGTCGTCTTTTAATAATTTTCCAATAGAACCTTTACCGCTAGATAACTCTTTAGAAATGGTATTGAAATTAGCAATTAAAACATCTACATTACTTAATGAACCATTCAATTTTGTTATGGTTTGTTTAATATCGCCCGCTAAATTTGCTTGTTCAATATCATTAGTCATTGTTTTTAAACTTTGAGTTGCAGCATTGGTATTATCTAAAATTAATCCAAATTTGTTGGTATTATCGGCTAATAAAGTTTCCAAAGATTTTGAGGCATTTTTAAAATGACTTAAGGTTTGATTTAGCTTTGATATCGAAGCTCTAATGTTTTGTTGCGTATCTTCATTTAGAGTATTGTTAATGTTTACCAACAATTTATCGGCATCCAATAAAATGGTATTCAATTTAGTATCCAAAGGCGCTAACTTAGTTTCAATAGAGCTCATCATACCGGCATCTGAACTTCCAATTAAATAAGAGCCTGATGTGGCATTTTCGCCATCATAACTTGGAATTATTTTAAATTCTGCGCCACCCATTAAGCCTGGAATAATTTTAGTTGTACTGTTTTTTGAAAATGTAAAGTCATCAAATAAACTATAACCAACAATAAGTTCTCCTTTTTTATTTGGATTAAAATTAATGGAATTAACATTACCAACTTGAAACCCATTTATAGTCACAATACTCGCTTTAGTTAAACCTTGAATGTTATTAAATTTTGAATAATACATTCTAGATGTATTGAATAAATTCTGTTTTTTTAAATAACTATAACCCCAAATGGTCAGTGCTATTGCAGAGATACCAATTATGGCTGATTTTATTTCTTTAGATATTTTCACTGTGTGATTATTTTAGTCTTAATCACAAATGTAAGGAATATTTAATGCAATCTAATTAATAACAAACAAACTTTGACGTTTATTTATTAACAATATTAAGAAGGAATAGGTGTTTTTTTTACTGCTTTTTGAAATTATTCTGAACCAATGAAAAAACCACATAAATTGTGATGATAATTGGGATTGCTACAAATTTAAAAATAAGTAATAATAGTAACGATGCTATTAAAAATAAGTAAACAAATGCGTTATCTTTAAAAGAATAGTTTTTGAACTTTAATGAAAATAATGATATGTTAGCATTCATTAATAAACTTAAAATAATAGTAATTCCTATTAAAACGTATTTATTAAGAAATACATTTTTTGCAAGCACATTATTACTATACATTAATATTAACGGAATAGCTGCAATAAAAAGACTCATAGCTGGTGTTGGTAATCCAATGAAAGACGACGTTTGTCGTTCGTCAATATTAAAATTTGCTAACCTATAAGCTGCTGCAATTGCAAGTAACATACCTATAAAAGGGAAGAAATAAATTGTATTATTATGTTCTGAAGCCCAAGAACCAATAGTGCATGAAAAATCTTGATACCAATTGGTGTGCGATTGCGATTGCGATAATAATTTATACATAATCATAGCTGGAGCAACACCGCTTGTAACTAAATCTGCCAAGGAGTCTAGTTGTTTTCCTAATTCACCAGACACGTTTAATAATCGGGCTGCAAAGCCATCAAAAAAATCGAATAAAATACCAAGAAGAATAAATAGCGATGCTAAGGTTAATTCACCTTTCAAAGCTAAAATAACAGCAATTAAACCTGATAAAAGGTTCAATAACGTTATAAAATTTGGAATATGTTTTTTGATAAGATTAGTTTTAAGATTGGAGTAAAATTAAGTAATTAATAGGTAAAAATGTAGTTTTAGACTAAATAATATAATTCACCTCTTCTTTAATGAATGATAAAGCAGTATCTGATGGCGCTTGTTTATTAACCACTTTTTGTATTACAGCTTCTCTTAGAGCATCTGATGTAGTGATGTTCTCATCTTTAGAGGTTTCAATAATTAACTGAATTGTTGCATTTTTTGCTGTAGATATCACTTTCCAACATTCATCAGTAATGTATATTTGTTGCGTTAAATTATGTTCAAATTCTTGCTCTATTGTATGTATTAATGACAGCTCATAAGCTTGTTTGTTTTCGTTTTGAGCTTTTACTCTAAAAACTAAATTTGCTGGTGAAATACGTTCCATAAATAAAGTCATGCGCTCATAGGCTTGTAAACGTATGGTTGTTGAGAATTTTTTCTCTTCTTTTTGCATTTTAAAATGTTCTAAACCAGCATCACTTCTAGTATATTCTTTAAAAAAATATAAAGCAATTAGCATTGATACCAAAGAAGGTACAACGTATTGTAATGATTCAATTATTTTTTCCATAAGTTGTTTTGAATTGTTTATTTATTTTTTAGCAGATGTTTCCTCCAACAAATGATCGAGAAACAAAATACCATTTAAATGATCTATTTCGTGTTGAAAAATTACGGAAACAAAATCAGTAACCGTTTCTGTATAATGGTTACCATCAAGTTTGTCGTATTCCAAATCAATTTCATAAGCCCTGTCTAAGGTTTTTGCTTGGATGTTTGGTATAGATAAACAACCTTCTGGACATGGTCGTTTTTTAACAGAATATTTTGTGATTATGGGGTTCAAATAAATTTCGAATGGTAAATTATCTTTATCCAAACGTTGTACACAAATCATATTTTTTAAAACACCAACTTGCGGTGCGGCTATGCCAACTCCCATAGAAGCGCTATCGTTTACAGTGATTATTAGTCTGTTTGCTAATATTTTGGCTAATTTGTCTTTTGGGTTTATATAGCTGCTTTTTTTTCGTAGTAAAATGGAATCTTGTTTGTTGGTAATTAAAAACAAACGCATTGGTTTTTTTATTTGGTAGTTTATTAAGTTTTTCTGTTGTGAAGAAAATTTTTTACTACTTCCACAAGATGTTAGTAGCAAAAAAATAACAATATAAGCACTCCATTTTAAAAATTGCATGTGTTTTCTGTAATTGAATTTGAAAGCGCAATTTATAAAACTCTCTACAATTAATGTAACAAAAGGGCTATAAAATCTACCAATTAGTAAATTGTTATTATCTTATACTTAATTATATATAAAATGTGCAATTTTTTTCTTTACTTGCATTGGTTTAAAAAAAAGAAATAAAAAAATAATCTTAACTTAAAAATATGGCTGACGATTTCGATTTATTAGAAACTGATTCTAATGAAAAACAACAAGAAACAAAAGTAGATTGGGGAAAAGCTGTGGATACAATGAAATCCAAACTTGCTCAAGAAGATGATCCACAAATAAGACAAAAAATATTAAATGCAACCTTGGATGATGTTGTAGGAATGGCAAAACAAGATCGTGCTTCCTTATTAGATGCAATTAAAGATTTAACAGATTACCAAGATGAAGTTGGTATTATCTTTGAAAAATTCGCCAATTTAAATCCAAAAGAACAAAAAGTGATTGACGATGCTGCAAAAGCATTAGAAAAAGCCAAACAAGAATTAGAAGATGCAGAAAAAGTATCAGATACGTTTTGGAATAATCTTTTTGGAAGAAAAGGGAGAATTAAACGTAAAACAGCCGATTTAGCTACTGCAGAGAAAACACAAAAATCTGCAAGCAATATTGCAAAATCAATGTTTCAAGAACGTATAGAAAATGCTGATGTTAAAACAATTTTAAACGAATTGTCTTTTAAAAGTCAGGCTGCAGTTACACGTCTTAAAAATAGAGAAGTAGAGATTAAAGAAGTAGAGACCAAATTGCAAACGGCTATTTTGGAAGCTAGTAAGAATCATACCAAAGCACTTCAAAAGAAAAAAGAAACAGAGGTAGAATTAGAAACGCAATATGCTGTATTAAAACAAGCACGTCAAGCTCTAGAAGAAATTGCCGATAAGCAAACAACAGCCTATAGTGAAGCTATTTCTAAAGTAACAAAAATTGAACAAAAAGTTGAAGAGTTGGAAGGATTGAAAAATGCTTACACAACTTTAGCTGCATCGAAAGATAGTTTTGTACACAAGCATAATTTAACCATTAAAGTATTAACGTCTTTACGTAGTAATTTAATGACGCATAGAGCAAAGTTAAAAAGTGATACAGAAGAACGTTTAAAATATTATGAAGGTTATGTTGTGGCTTTAAAAGCACGTACAGATCAAGAGTTTGCAGCAATTTTGGAACATCTTGGTGTTAAAACCGATGAACATATTGGGCAAACATTAGCATCTATGCATACAGCATCTGCTAAAGCACGTCAAGAAATGATGGATAATATTCCTGTTCACGAAAAAATGATGCAAGGTGTTTACAAAACATACGCTGAGGCATTACACGAAATTAGAGCTAAAGATGCTAAAATTCAAACTGAATTTGCAGATCGTTATGGTATTGATATGAAAGAAATATTTGATGAATATTATAATGCTGACGATGCGCCAGTTGAAAACAACAATGGTGATAATTCTCCAACGCCAAAAAAGAATGATGGTGTTGTTGATGATTTGTTAGGCTAATTAAAAAGTATTAAAATAAAAAAATCCGTTCCCTTTTTGGGAACGGATTTTTTTTGTTTTACAAACAATGGCTAATATTGACTACAAATTTAAATCTTCAATAATACTTTTAAGTCTCTCTTTTAAATCTTCACCAGTATCAAAAATCATTTGTTCATTAGATGGAAAAGGAATTTCTCTTCGTCCAATTAAATCTAAATGGTGGTTGTCTAAAGCTCTTTTGTCACCACTCATTTCTGCAAAGTCGTTAATGAAAATAAATTCACTATCCAGTGGAAAAGTATCTATTGTTTGCTTGTTTTTTAAATCATTCAAAACAACTTCTCCAGCAATATGGCTTGCTTTTTCTTGATGAATTTCATAAAAATCACTTTTAATAATTTTATATTTAGGTATTTTAATAGCAACACCAAGTGAATCTCTAGCAACATTACCGTTTGAGTCTAACTTGTATTCAAATCCATCTTCAACTTCTTTTTCAAGTATTGTATGTTTTTCATTAACTCTTTCTGGACTTACATCAATGCCTGTAAAGAGTAATTGCAACTGATAATTATAATCTGTTTTAGTGTCTTTTTGATTATGAAAAATTGTCCAAAACTCATTTAAACCATAGGTGTTAAAATTAAGTAAATCATCTTCTAAACGTCTTGGGATAACTTGATTTGTTTGATTTTCTAAAGTTACCCAAACAAAATTAGTGCCTTTGTAATGTGCTTCTTTAAGTAATTGATCAACATCTTTAAAATTATTATTTAGATCATTTAAATACATTAAATCTTTATGTGCATTCCTTGCATCCTCTTTTAAACTGCTCAATAGATTTCTCTTGGCATTGGTATAAAGATAATCCGATAATGTTGCTTTTGACGCATTAATTTTATCGGTATAATCATTGAATTGAAATAAAGCTCTCCCAGATTTTTTGTGTACCAATGGTAATAAAGGTCTTATTAAATCTTGTCTTTGTTGAAGCGCAGAATAGATCACAAAAATTTCTTCTATTGTTGATGGATTAGGATCTTTTTCTAATCTTTTTAAAGATATTAAATCCATTTCTACAGATCTTGCAAATGCATTTTCCAATAACACAATGTGTTTTTGTTTTTTCTTTCCTTTAGTACTTTTCTGTAACTTTTTTACAGAAATTTCAATAGCACGATTATAATCTCCACTGCTAATTAACTTTTGTACTTTTTTTGAACTGTTACAAGCGCTTATCAAAACGCTTAACACGATAATGATTGTAATTTTTTTCATCTGTTTTGATTTAAAGATTAATACTAGGATTAAAAAAATCCATCAGTTTTTATAACTGATGGATTGTATATTTCAATCTCTGTGCCAAATTAGTATTTTTGCTTTGCTAGTAAATCTTCTACCTTAACTTTAAAGGTTTGTAGTGCGAATTTATTAAACTCATTATCTGGTGGAAATTGCTGTCTTTTGTTTTGTAACGCTTTATGATATTTTTGATCGATTGCCTTTGGTTCTCCTTTATAAGTTCCATAAATATTTTCTAATTTAGCTTCACCTTGCAAGGGAACAGCGTTTGATATAGTTCCAGTTTTTAGATTTTTCATCATAATTTTACCATCCAAAACAGTAGATTTAATTTGTTGGTACAACATAACTTCTGCTCTTACATTTTCCATTTTTGGTATTTTAATTGGGTTGCCTTCAGCATCTTTTAAAATTTCACCTTTTGCTCCTTTTTTATAATTCCAACCTGTCTGAATTTGCTTTTCTTGAGGCACTTTTTGTTGATTTGTTTTTTCTGGTAAAGCTGTAATTTTATCTAAATAAATATCTGCTTCATAATCATAAACTACAGAATGATCTTTAATGTCGTGTAAAACAATCCATTTGTTTTCAAAATCACCAGAACGTATCTTTGAAAAGTTCTTCAAGATACTTTGTGATGTAGAATCGCGTAATTGATTGGCTACATTATTATGTAATTTCACAAAAATATAATCCGACCCTCTTTTTTTTGCAGTTGCTATTAAACTACCTAAATCACTTCTGTATTTTGGATTAACATATTGAATTTCGGTTAAAATTTTATAGGCTTCACGAGAATTTTCTTTAGTACCATATATTAAAGATTGTGATTTGGTAAATAATTTTTCGGAATATTTATTTTTTGCAGCTTTAATCTTATCTTCATAGTTATTGAATTTGAATTTTATCTTTTTACCTTCAAAATATAAAGGTTCCAATAAAATAACTTCATCTTGATGTGAATCTAAACTTAAATATTTTTTATATATAGCTTGATAATTTTTTGGATTTTGACGTTCCAAAACTTTAATTTCAGCTAAATCCTTTGCAACCTCTTTATCGTATGCTTCTTTTAATAAAGGAATTTGTTTTTTATATTTGTCTTTGTTTTTTGTCAATTTTGCTACAGCATTATCAAATGCAGCTTCGTAATTTCCCGAAGAAATGGCTTTTTTTGTTTTTTTTGTGCCACTGCAAGAACTTAATGCAATAGTTAATGAGATTAATAAAATTGTTATTCTTTTCATAATGTATATTTTAAATTATTATATTAATTGTTAGGTAAAATTTTTCCGATACAATCGCCAAAACCAATACGAACGTCTTCATTTTCGCAATGTGCTCGCATAATTACGGTATCATTATCGTTTATAAATTTACGTGTACTGCCATCATTTAATGTAATTGGATTCTGTCCACGCCAAGTTAATTCTAACATTGAGCCGTAGCTATCTTTTGTTGGACCAGATATTGTGCCACTTCCCATCATATCACCAGATCGTATGTTACAACCATTCACCGAATGATGAGCCAATTGTTGTGCCATTGTCCAATACATGTATTTAAAATTGGAGTTTGCTACAATTGTTTCGTCACTATTTTCTGGTTTAATACCAACTTGTAAATGGATATCGTAGCTCTTTTTTCCATCTACTTGTAAATAAGGTAATGGCGTTGGTTCTTGTTTGGGATTATTGACTCTAAAGGGTTCTAAGGCGTCTAAAGTTACAATCCAAGGCGAAATAGTAGAAGCAAAGCTCTTTCCTAAAAACGGTCCTAATGGTTGGTATTCCCAACCTTGAATATCTCTTGCAGACCAATCGTTAAAAAGGACTAAGCCAAAGATATGTTCTTCTGTATTTTCAATTGAAATACGTTCACCTAAGTGATTCGCGTCTGTTGTGATGAATGCCATTTCTAATTCAAAATCTACCAATTTGGAAGGGCCAAAATTTGGCGATGTACTTCCTTCAGACGGTCTTGATTGACCATAAGGTCTATGTATTTCTGTACCAGAAGGAATAATTGAAGAACTTCTTCCGTGATATCCAATAGGAATGTGTAACCAGTTTGGCATTAATGCATTTTCTGGATCTCTAAATAAAGTACCAACATTGGTTGCGTGTTCTTTACTTGCATAGAAATCGGTATAATCGCCAATATTTACTGGTAATAGCATTTCAACATCTTTTATGTTAAAGATTACAACCTCTTTATCTTTACCCTTGTTTTGTAATCTTTCATTTGTAATGTCAAATATATCTGCTATTCTATTTCTAACTAATCGCCACGTTTTTCGTCCATCTGATATAAAATCATTCAAAGAGTCTTGCATAAAAATATCTTCCGTCAACGGAATGTCTTTTAAATAACCCAATTGATGTAAAGCACTAAGGTCAATAACGTATTCACCTATACGTGTTCCAATTGTTGTTACATCGTCTTTGGTTAAAAAAACACCAAAAGGAATATTTTGAATAGGGAAATCGGAATTTTTATCAACATGTATCCAAGATTTTCTACTAGGATTGTTTGCAGTTATTTTCATAAATAAATTGTTATTAAAAGATGTTCATAAATATTGTTCAAATATACTTGTTTCTTTAGGATTTCAAAAATGAATTTTACTATTTTTGAAGTGCACTAAATTAAGCGTCTAATTAGAAAAAAATCAATTCAAAACATTTAGAATGAAAGACAAACAAATAGCTCAATTAATTAAAAGAGAAAAAAAACGTCAAATTAACGGTTTAGAACTTATTGCTTCAGAGAATTTTGTAAGTAAAAGTGTGCTTAAAGCAGCAGGTTCTGTGTTAACAAATAAATATGCAGAAGGTTATCCTGGTAAGCGTTATTATGGAGGTTGTGAAGTTGTTGATGTGATTGAACAAATTGCAATTGATCGTGCAAAAGCACTTTTTGGAGCCGCATATGTTAATGTTCAGCCACATTCTGGATCTCAAGCAAATGCTGCTGTTTACCACGCAATTTTAAAACCAGGCGATAAAATTTTGGGATTTGATTTATCTCATGGCGGGCATTTAACACATGGTTCTCCAGTTAATTTTTCAGGAAAGTTATACGAAATTGTTGCCTATGGCGTTGATGAAAAAACGGGAAGAATTGATTATGATAAGTTAGAAGCTATCGCAAAAAAAGAAAAACCAAACCTAATTATTGCAGGCGCATCTGCGTATTCTCGTGATATGGATTTTGAACGTTTTAGAAAAATAGCAGACAGCGTTGGTGCTTTATTAATGGGCGATGTCTCGCATCCAGCTGGTTTAATTGCCAAAGGTATTTTAAACGATCCTATACCGCATTGTCATATTGTAACCACAACCACTCATAAAACATTGCGTGGACCACGTGGCGGTATGATTTTAATGGGAGAAGATTTTGATAACCCGTTTGGTATAAAATTAAAGAATGGCAATTTAAGAAAAATGTCGGCTATAATGAATTCGGCTATTTTTCCTGGAATGCAAGGTGGGCCATTGGAGCATATTATTGCTGCAAAAGCGATTGCATTTGGTGAAGCCTTAACAGATGATTTTTTACATTACCAAATACAAGTTAAGAAAAATGCCAATGCAATGGCAGAAGCTTTTGTGGAAAAAGGCTATAAATTAATTTCGGGTGGAACCGATAACCATATGATGTTGATTGATTTAAGAAATAAAAACATCAATGGTAAAGAAGCTGAGAATGCTTTGGTTAAAGCCGATATTACAGTCAATAAAAACATGGTGCCGTTTGATGATAAATCCCCATTTGTGACCTCTGGAATTCGTGTTGGTTCTGCAGCAGTTACTACGCGTGGATTAAAAGAAAAGGATATGGGAAAAATAGTTTCTTTGATTGATGATGTTATAATGAATTTTGAAGATGAAAAAGTATTGAAAAAAGTTGCTAAAAAAGTAAAGAAAATGATGAAAGATTTGCCATTGTTTAAAAAATAAATAATTTAAAGCATTGTGTTTTTCTACAATTCTGCTTTAAGCATGCGATCAACACCAAAGATATCTTTTTTTAATTCGATGTTTTTAAGCCCTTTATTTGTAAGTAGTTCTACGGTTTTATCTCCTAAATATTGATTTATTTCAAAATATAGAACACCATTTTTAGTTAAATTTAGTTTGGCAAAATTTGCAATGGCATCATAAAATAATAAAGGATTGTCATCCGATACAAATAAGGCTAAATGCGGTTCGTTATCTAGTACATTATTTTGCATCTGTTCTTTTTCCAACTCTCTTACATATGGAGGATTACTAACAATAACATCGTATTTAAAGGACGACTTTTTGGTTTTTACAGTCAAAATATCATCTTCAATAAATGTGATAGCTACATTATTATTTAGTGCATTTTTTTTTGCAATTTCTAAAGCTTTTTTTGAAATGTCTAGTGCAGATATTTTTGCAGAAGAAAGATTTTTTGCCAATGCAATAGCAATACAGCCAGAACCTGTACCAATGTCCAAAATATTAAAGGATTCTTTTTTTGTACTATCTTCTATAATCCAATTAACCAATTCTTCAGTTTCTGGTCTAGGAATAAGTACGTTTTCATTCACACTAAATTCTAAACCGTAAAACTCAGTTTTTCCAATAATATATTGAATTGGTTTTTGAGCAACCAAATCATTTAATGCACTATGAAAGCGTTCATCATTTACTAATTCATCTGGATTTAAAGCAATATCAACTCGTTTCAAGTTAAGGTAAGCATCACATAAATTATAAAAGAAAGCATCAATTTCCGTTTGCGGATAAAGTATAGATAACTCTGATGTGAAAATTCGTTGTAATTGTTTTATGGTCATTTTTACTGTTAAATTGTACTATAAATTGTAGTACATTTGCGCTATAAAATTACAAAAATATACCCAATGCAAAAAATACTGTTGATTATAATTTTTTTAAACTTACTAAGTTGTAAAGTTTCAGAAAAACCTGTTTTTAAAGAAGTGAAATCTGTTACAATAAGTGACAAGTCAATTGAGAGTTTTACTTTACAAGCAGACGTTTTATTTTTAAATGAAAATAAAGTTGGCGGTACGCTAGAAGCAAAGGATATTCATATTTTTATTGATAATATGGATGTTGCTACTGTAACCTCAGATCCTTTTAAAGTTAAAAAAGAAAGTGAATTTACAGTGCCATTTAAAGCAGTAATTCCATTTGAAAAAGTTTTTAAGGACAATGAAAAAAGCCTACTTAATAATATATTGAATATAATAACAAATAAAAAAATCGCTGTAAAGTACAAAGGTGAAATTCGCTATTCATTGGGCGCTTTTCATTACGATTACCCTTTGGATTTTGAAAACACAATCTCTTTGTCAAAAAAAAAAAAAATGATTTATATTTTATTAAGCGTTTTATTAAATGCCTCATTATTCGTTATATTTAAATTATTCGACACGTATAAAGTCAATACATTTCAAGCAATTGTATTCAATTATTTTATTGCTTTTGGTGTCGCTTATTTTTCGTCTGAAGTCCGATTTTCACTAGGATCAACGCCTTATGAAGATTGGTTTTTAGGCGCTTCTTTTTTAGGATTTTTATTTGTGACTATCTTTTATGTTTTGGGTTTAACGGCTCAAAAATTGGGCATGTCTGTTGTGGCAGTTTCGAGTAAAATGAGTGTTATAATTCCAATTATTTTTGGAGTTTTTATGTATCAAGAATCGCTTGGAATATATAAAGTTATTGGAATTGTTTTGGCATTAATTGCAGTGTATTTCACATCTGTAAAAGAAGGGAAAGCGTTTAATAAGTCGTATATATATTTACCTATTTTGTTATTTTTAGGTTCTGGCTTGTTGGATACAACCTTAAAATATGTAGAGACAACTTATGTGTCTAAAGCAGAAACGTCTATTTATTTATCGTCTATATTTTTAATTGCCGGTGTTTTGGGCTGTATTTCATTATTGTATTTGTTAATTACTAAAAAAACAACCATCACAATACGAAATATAATTGGTGGAATTGTATTGGGAATTCCCAATTATTACGCTATGTATTATTTATTAAAAGCGTTGCAAACAAAAGGATTAGAAAGCTCAACTATTTTTACGATTAATAATGTTGCCATTGTATTATTTTCAACATTACTTGGTTTGTTTCTTTTTAAAGAGAAAATTTCTAAAAAAAATAGCATTGGAATTATATTAGCAGTTATTTCTATAGGTTTAATTACATTAACAATTTAATAACTGTAAATTGCATACAATAATTGTTTAGTCATTGATTTAATTATAAATAATAAATATCAAAATAAAAGACACATATAGAACTATTGAAGCTTCATTTGAAGGAGAAATTCTCAAAGAAAAAGGCAGTAAATTTATTGGCTTTACATTTCCAATTAAAAATGAAGAAGATGTTGTTGAATGTATAAAAGAATTAAAAGCAAAACATCACAAAGCAAGACATTGGTGTTACGCTTGGCAATTGGGAACCGAAACAATAAGGTATAGAGCAAATGATGATGGCGAGCCAAGTAATAGTGCTGGACAGCCAATTTATGGACAAATTTTATCAAAAGATGTAACTAATATTTTAATAGTAGTTGTGCGTTATTTTGGCGGCACAAAATTGGGTGTTGGTGGTTTGATATCGGCTTATAAAAAAGCAGCTTACTATGGTTTGGAAGCGAGTACAATTGTTGAGAAAACAATAAATATTACCTATTCAATTACATTTGAATATAAAGATTTGAATAGAGTATTACGTATTATTAAAGATAACAAAGTAACTATTGAGCAACAAAAAATGGAATACGATTGTGATTTTTCACTTTCTATACGAAAAAGTGATGCTGAAAAAGTGAAAATTGCCTTAGAAAATTTACGATGCGTAACTTTTAAAAAAGAGGATTAATTAGGCGTTTAGACTTAGTAAAAACTCCAATGTATCTACGCCATCTGCATAATCTTCTAAAGCAGGTTTTTGAGAATCGCCAAATTTCACAGAATTGTCTAATTCTAAATCACTTACAATAACTTGTATTGACTCTTTATCAGCTGTTAGTTTTGTTTTTAACTGCTCTAAATCTTCATAATATTCATAAAATAAACTAGCAATAGGTGACGTGTAGCTTTGATCCTCTTTCAACATTAAAAAACCATTTTCTTGTAGTTTAAATAAACTCATCAAATAAACCGTTTTATTATAGGTGTAATTGTTTTCGTATTTCTGATAGTCTATAATATCTCTAAATTTAAACATTGCACCAAAGAAAGGTTCAAATTTATACTCTTTTGGGATGAATATTTTGGAAACATTTCTGCACCCTAAGCCAAAGTATCTAAAAATATCATCACCTAATTTCTCTAAATCTTCTTTACTTTCTTGTCCTGTAATAACGGCAACTGCATTTCTGTTTTGACGAATAATATTTGGATGTTTACCAAAATAATATTCAAAGTAACGTGCTGTATTATTGCTTCCTGTTGCTATTACAGCATCAAATTTGGATAATTCTTTATTGGTAAAAATTATTTTTCCTTTAAAATGGGGCTCTACATGTTCCAAATATTTTGCTAATAAGGGTAAAAGATGTTTGTCATTTGACGATTGTTTTGCTAGTAAATGATGTCCAGAAATTAAGACCGTTAAAAAATCGTGAAAGCCAACTAACGGAATGTTTCCTGCCATTATTACCGCAATTGTTTTTGGGTTTTTCACATCAATTGTATAGTTTGACGTCCAATTGGTTAAATTAGCGGTTGTCAATAATTTAGCCCAACTTTCTATTGCAAAAAGTACATTGTCATCGGTAAACCAAGCATTAAATTCCTTTGATCGTTTAATTTGCATACTTAATGCATCAAAAAACAAATCATTAAAAGGAATGTTGTCTTTTTTAATGATTTCTTTTTGTGTAAACTGACTTAAAAATTCACCAAGTAAAGTAAACCCTTTAATACGATTATTTAATTCCATTATGAGCAAATGATGTTGTATATTTGTACCCGCAAAATTAAAGAATTATTTCGGCATAATAGTTGAACAGCTTGTAAATAATAATAATCACTCAAAATTTAATATTTTGAGTTTAATAAAAAAATAGAATGGCAATAATAATAACGGACGAATGTATAAATTGTGGAGCTTGTGAACCAGAATGTCCAAATAATGCAATTTACGAAGCCGCAGATGATTGGAAATATTCTGAAGGCACATCGTTAACAGGTAAAGTTGTTTTGCCAAATGGTAAAGCAGTTGATGCAGATGAAGCATTAGAAGCACCAAACGATGAAGTGTATTTTATAATTTCGGATAAATGTACCGAATGTAAAGGATTTCACGAAGAACCTCAATGTGCAGCAGTTTGCCCAGTAGATTGTTGTATTCCTGATGAAGACGTTGTAGAAACAGAAGAAGAATTACTCGCAAAAAAGAAATTTATGCATAAAGAATAGTATTTAGAATTTTTACTATATATTTAAACCTCGTAATAAAATTACGAGGTTTTATTTTTTAAATTGAATTATTATCAATTTGATAGACAATAGTAACTTCCATAACATATTGAATCCCTATTTTTGGTGAAATTGCATTGATTATTTTATCAATAGCAATGTCATATTCTATGCCGTTATAATAAAAAGTCTTATTTTTTCGAGTGTTTATTCTTTTGTATTTGTTGTAGTTTGAAACATTTACGGTTGATGTTTCAAAAGCTTCATTGTATTGTTTGTAAAGATTTTTGGGATAAAAAACTTTTGAATTTTCAGATACAAGTCGGTGCTTTCCTGTTAATTTAACAGAGCTTCCGCGTAGAAAGCGATTCTTTTTAGCTTCAATTTGAGCAAGTGTTTCAGTGAATAAAGTTTCATTTGTTATATCATATTGCGTATTAATATAATCGACTTTAATAATGTCAAAAATTTCTTTTTGGGAGCAAACTGTCATTATTTCATCGATAACTGTAATGTCTTTAATTTTAATTATTAAATTTTTTTTAACTTCAAAACCTTTAAAATAATCAGTTATTGTACTGCCTTCAATAGTATGATCGTATATTCTTGTTTGTGTTATAAAGTCAATACTTATATCATTTTCATCGATATGCATTTGCTTTAATTTTGTTTTAACATAATTTATACGCTCATTAATTTTAAACATACATTTTTTAACGGTTTTGGATTCTTGAGACGCGCCAATATGCAACACATAATAATCGGCTTCTTTATTGAGTAAAACTGAAGCCGTTATTGTTAAAGTGGTAGCTGTAGAAGTCACATTGTTTGTTTGAATGGGATTCCTGCTGTAATGATTGTTATATACTTGATTACCACTTGCTGTTTGAACATTGCCTGCAATTTGAGAAAAGAGGCTAGTCATTGATAATAAAAAAGTTAATAATAGTGTTTTTTTAAAGGTCATAATTGTAGTTTTAAGATTAATTTCTTGGTAAAATTACTATCAATTATTTTATTTTTTAGCTTAAATGAGTATGTGCTGTATTTGAATTAGGCAACGCTACCGTAATAAAAGCGATTGTTTAAATAGAGTTATGTATTTATACAAAAAAACCTCGCAAATTAATTGCGAGGTCATTTATAATTTTTTAATTATAAGTCTAAGTCTATTTCACATCCATTAATTCAACATCAAATATAAGTACAGCATTTGGAGGAATAACGCCACCAGCACCTTGTTTTCCATATCCCAAATGAGATGGAATTACAAAACGAGCTTTGTCACCAACTTTTAATAATTGAATTCCTTCATCCCAACCAGCAATTACTTGTCCAATGCCTATAGTGAAATCGATTGGTTGTTTGCGTTGGTAAGACGAATCAAATACAGTTCCATCAGCTAATTGACCTTTATAATGTACAGAAACACCAGCACCTTTGGTGGCTTGTTTTCCGTTTCCTTTTTGTAATATTTGATATCTTAAACCTGAATCTGTTTTTTGAAAACCAACAGCTAATTCTTCAACAGCTTTATCTGCTTCTTTTTTAGCGTCTTCTATTTTTTGTAAACGAGCGCCTTCAAAATTACGAAACGCTTCAATGGCTTTAAATTTTTCAGCATCAGCACCAACTGCAACAATTTCTATAGTTTCTAAAGAGTCCATTTGCGCAATTGCGTCAATAACATCTTGTCCTTCGGTTACATAACCAAAAACAGTATGTTTGCCATCTAACCAAGATGTTTCGGTATGTGTAATGTAAAACTGACTTCCATTAGTATTTGGTCCTGAGTTTGCCATGGCTAAAGTTCCAGGTCTGTCATGTTTTAATTCTGGATGAAATTCATCCGAAAATTGATAACCAGGATTTCCTGTTCCATTTCCTAAAGGGCAACCACCTTGAACCATAAAGTCTGCAATTACTCTATGAAATTTTAAACCATTATAGTAAGCTGTACCTTGTGGTTTAATATCATTCTCCATGTTTCCTTGTGCTAAAGCAACAAAATTACCAACTGTTCCTGGCGTTTTTTCAAATTCCAATTGAATGGTAATATTCCCTTTTGAGGTCTTTATTTTTGCGTATAATCCGTTTTCCATTATAATATTTTATGTGTTTATTTTTAACGTTTGCAAAAATATAGATTCTATTTGAAAATAGTATCTAAAAAGAAACTTCTTTTCCGTTTAAAATTACAGAATCAATTAAATGACTTCCAAAAGCATAAGGAATTTTAGCGTAGGAATTTATTTTTTTTGTTATAATTAGATTTGCTTTTTTACCAATGGTAATACTTCCGTGAGTATTTGATAAATTCATCGCATAAGCGCCGTTAATTGTTGCAGCATTTATGGCTTCTTCGGGCGTCATTTTCATTTTAACACAAGCCATTGCAATGACTAAATTCATATTTCCACTTGGCGTAGAGCCAGGATTGTAGTCGCTTGCTAAAGCCAAAGCTAAGCCGTTATCAATTATTTTTCGAGCTGGCGTGTAAGGAATGCTTAAAAAGAAGGAACAACCAGGTAAAGCAACTGGCATTGTGTTTGTGTTTTTTAAACTTGCTAAATCGTCATCTGTTAAAATTTCTAAATGATCTACACTAAGCGCTTGATGTTTTGTGCTTACTTGAATACCGCCAATACTTGTAAATTGATTGCTGTGAATTTTGGCTTGTAAACCGTGTTTTTTACCTGCAATAATTATTCTTTCTGTTTGCTGTGGTGAAAAATAGCCAGTTTCACAAAAGACATCTATAAAATCGGCTAAATTTTCTTTGGCAATTTGAGGCAACATTTCTTCACAAACTTTCTCAACATAAGCCTCTTTATTAGATTTAAATTCTAATGGAAACGCATGAGCTCCTAGAAATGTTGTTTTAATTTCAATGGGATAATTAGTGGCTAATTTCTTCGCTACTTTAAGCATTTTCATTTCGGCTTTTAAATTTAAGCCATATCCAGATTTTATTTCAACACTACCTGTTCCTAAAGCGATGATTTCTTCAATTCTTTTAGCAGATTGTTGGTATAAATCCCCAAAAGAGGTTTCTTGTAATTTCTTAGCAGAATTTAAAATGCCACCGCCTTTTTGGGCTATTTCTTCATAAGTTAAGCCATTAATGCGATCAACAAATTCATTTTCTCTATTCCCAGCAAAAATCAAATGTGTATGAGAATCGCACCAACTTGGTAGAATGATTTTTCCAGTAGCATCAATAGTTTTATCTGCATTTATATTTGGCATTGTGTCCATAGATCCATAATCTAAAATGCAATCATCTTCAAGAATTAAAAAAGCATTTTTGATACTTGGCAAAACTTTCATGTCACTGCCCGAAACTTTTTTTATGTTGCTATCTCTAACCTGTAATAATTCTTTTATATGTAAAATTTGTGTTATCATTCTGTCGCTAAATTCGTATATTTGTGTAAAGATATAAAACTATGCGAGTACCAAACAATGAATATGCACCATTTTATGAAAATTATATTCTTACGGCTTTAAAAACAAACGATAATATCATAGAATGTTTGCAGGAAAGTTTAGAAAAAGTGTTTTTGATTCTAGGTGATATTTCGCCTGATAAACATTTATATGCGTATGCAGAAAGTAAATGGAGTGTAAAAGAATTATTACTTCATATGATTGAAACAGAACGAATTATGGCTTATAGAGCCTTGAGAATTTCAAGAAATGAAGCTCAAAATTTACCTGGTTTTGATGAGAACGCTTATGTAACCAATGCCAATGCAAATTCAATTCCTTTTGTAGATTTATTAAAAGAATTTTCATTAGTGCGTAAATCAACAATTGCACTATTTAAAGGCTTTAGTGATGATATGTTGTTAAGAATTGGGACAGCAAGTGACACTAGAATATCGGTAAGAGCATTGGGTTTTTTATTGTCGGGTCACGTTTTACACCATTTAAATATAATTGAAGAGCGTTATCTGTAATTTTAACATTTCATGTGAAATATAGTTGTAAATAATACGTTGAATAATAAGAATAATGACTGATAGAAATAATTAAACCTTCAATTATATGGCTAGAGCAATGTTTGAGTACACTAAAACTATTTTAAAAAAAGTAAGCTTTGATGTAGAACTTTTTTGCAAAGAATTAAATAAAGCTTTTGACAGATTATTACCTTATGAAATTGATGAGCTAAAAATTTGGTTGCAAGAATTTACAACAAACAAACCAGAATTGTATTCTTGTTTAGCGATTGGCAATTAATTACAAATTGATTTTTTAAAACCGTATAAAACAACTATTTTTTAGGTAACGGACTTACAATTTTAACATCACTAAATGCTATAACACCTCTTATAATTGAATCTATAGTCGTTTTTAACGTGTCAATTAATTGCATTTTTAATTGCGTTTTATGATAGATTAAACTAACTTCTCTAGCAGGAATTGGATCTTCAAATTCACGTAAGTGTTTTTTATCATTTTCTGATAAATCCATAGTTTGTAAATAGGGTAGAAGTGTCATTCCTAAACCTTCTTTTGAGAGCTTCAATAAAGTATTAAAATTACCACTTTCAAGCTGAAATTTTTTGGATTGGATTCTATTTTTTGTACCACATAAGTTTAGAATATTTTCTTTAAAACAATGGCCGTCTTCAAGTAATAAAATGTCGTCAATATCTAAGTCATTTACAGCAATTTTCTTTTGATTAAATAACCGATGTTTATCAGAAATGTAGCCAACAAAAGGTTCGTAATATAAAACTTGTTCTTTAATGTTTGGGTTTTGCAATGGAGTTGCAGCAATAGCAGCATCTATATGACCATCGTTTAATTTCTTTAGAATTACTTCTGTGGTTAATTCTTCAATAATTAAATTTACTTTAGCGTGTTTTTTAATGAATGTTTTTAAAAATAGAGGTAATAAAGTAGGCATAATTGTTGGGATAATTCCAATTCTAAAATCACCACCAATATAACCCTTTTCTTGCTCAACTATATCGGTAATACGTTCACTTTCATTAACAATTACTTTGGCTTGTGCTAAAACTTTTATGCCAACATCAGTAAGTTGTAAAGGTTTCTTTTTTCGGTTAAAAATAATCACATCCAATTCGTCTTCTAGTTTTTGTATTTGCATACTTAAAGTAGGCTGTGTTACAAAGCATTTACTCGCTGCAATGGTGAAATTTTGGTATTTTGCAACCGCTAAAACGTATTTTAATTGTGTAATTGTCATAAAGCATCACTATTTTTGATAAAAGTAGTATATTTCATCAATATAATTGATACTTAATTTTATTTTTTGTTTAATTTTTTAATGGTAAATTTAATTTGTTCTTTATCAGATGAATCTGTGCTTGGAACGGAACAACCTTTTGTACTAAAACAACCTATATTTAATAACGCTTGAATTGTCATTAAACTACCAAAAAGTAAAGAGAAAATTAAAGAATCTTCAATAAAATTCCAAATAAATTAAAGACCAATTGCTAATTGGAGGAAACGTTTATAGTTCCAGGAATCAAAATAGGTTTTCATAAGATGAATTTCTTGCAAAATTAAATTTTTATAATAATTATAATGTAATTAATGTTACGTAGTTGTAGATTTGTAAAAAAAAAATAATGTTTTCGGAAGATAAAAAGGAAAATGAAATAGATTTTACAAATGGTAAAATAAATCCAAATGAATTGGTAGACAATGCATCTAAAATTGGCATTAAAAGCATTTTAAAAATGTTACCAATGGTATTTATATTTGCATTGGTAAACACCATTATTTATATCTATAGTCTTTTTGGAGGTTTTGAAGATAATGTGTTAAGAAATACCTCTTTGGTTTTTCTAATTGGCTTATTGTTTACTTTTATTGCAGGTTATAAAACCTATCGTTACGTAATGGTAACTATTTTTAGTTCTGTCTATCATCTATTTACACCATTTATAAGAAAAGTTAGTAATGCAGTAGTTGCAAAAGGCGATTCACTTTTACAAGGTAAAAAAACAAAAAATTCCAAAGTGATTGATGTTGGTAAATTATTAACAAACTCTTACAATAAAGTGCCTGGTTTTTTAAAATTTGGAATGACATTTTTAATTAATCGCATACCATTTGTTGAAATGTTAATGGACTTAAAAAGTAATATGGACGAGAATGAAAGTGACCAAGTTAAAAGTGATCAATTGTATTATAAGATTAATGATTATGTAAAAACTGATGTTTTTGATAGCAATACAACCAAATGGGTATATTGGTTGCTGCCTTTAAACATTGCAGTATTAGTGTTGTTTATTTATTTTAAATAAGTTTTATAATTACCTCTTTCGCCAAATAAAAAATTTCAAAAACAAGCCAAAGAACACAATGCCAAGCCACTTTGCATAGGTGAACGCAATTCTGTTACCGTTGTTTAAAAATTCGGTTGCAAAATAGACCGCAGCAATTGTTAAAAGTGCAAAAACCAATTG
>JAZGEV010000073.1:0-7701 GCA_036478895.1 Flavobacteriaceae bacterium
ACTCTATTTTTAGAACAAACGCTTATCGGGCACTTTATGTTGATCGTATTTTAAATCGCTTAATGCAGAAGCCTTTACACCAATAAAGAAATAATACGTAGAACGATTACCTAAAGGCGTCCAATTAAAAGTCATATGCCAACTATCTAAATCTCTTGCAAAACCTATTGTTGTATAGGATAAACCACGATCTTTAATATCGTAACCCGAACTAAAGTTCACGCTCCATTTAGGTGTTAGTTCAACATTTCCATTAAACCTAACTGTGTTTCTTGCAAAGTCTTTTTCTCTATTCCTATTAGTGTAACCCAAATTATAATTAAGACTTAAACTCCAGGGAATATCCAAATTATACAAAGTCACTTTTTTAGTAACAGGATCTTTATCATTTTTAGCTTTGGATTGACCTCTTATATCGCCACCAAATTGTCCATCTTCCTTATTAGAATTATTTGATGAATCTTTAGTATCTTTCTTCTTTCTAAAAGTTTCATTAGACAAACGGTAACTTGCAGTAACATTTGCATTCGTTAACCGAAACAGGCTTCCATTATTATTGACATTGAATGTGTTTATACGTCTTCCTCCAGCAGTTATGGCGTACGGGTCTAAGGTAGCGTTGAAATTTACATTCATCTGTTTAAACAAAATTGTTGAGGCAGACATTCTTACAGGTGTCCATTTTAAGGTGTCAGCTTCCATATTGTAACTGGTAGAAAAATCTAAATTATTCAATAATTTTAACTTCTTATAAGCAGATTTTGATTTAATAGAATCCTTATCAATAACTTTAGCCTCAAACACATTTCGTAAATTCATCGAAAGAGATTGCGACATATTTCTATTTGGCGCACCATAAGCCGCTCCATCAAATCTAGAATAACTTACTTTATTTCCTAGAATATCATTCTGTACTTCATCGTAATAATAACTAAAATCAGGTGTGTAACCGTAAGAAACCGAAGGTCTTATGGTGTGACGAATGGCATTCATTTTTCCTTTTTTAAAGTTAAACATCCCATAAATTGTGGTTGAAGCAGAAACAGAACCAGAATAATCTCTAAAAGTTTTAAAACCATTTATAGTATCCGTTACAACATTATTGGTAGTTGGATCCCATTTTTTACCAATCGTTTTTAAATACCAAACATCCTTATAGTTTATCGATGGCGATACTGTTATATACTTTAAAGCCTTAAAATTAGTACTTAACGAAACCGAATGTTTCATACCCGTTTTGGCTTTATCAAACATGCCTGGCTTAAAAAACTCATCGTCGGATGTAGCAATTTGATTCTGCATAACCATACTATAACTCAACCCAATTTTTTGAATGGCCGTTTTCTTTGGACCATCTTTTGGAGCAAATGGAAATTGCCTATCCATATTTAAAGAGATATTTGGTAAGGACATATTAATGACTTCAGTATTGGTATTTTGAGAATGCGTAATAGCAGCATTTAAATTAAAAGGCGTGCCTTCAAAATTTCTAAAGTAAGAAATTGATGAGCTTAAGGTGTTATTCAAAAAATTAGGTCTGCTTAACTCATTTAAGGATTGTCTAAAAAACTTACTAGAACCAAAATTCACAGAAGCCGAAAAACGTGAATTGGGATTTGATTTTGCATCTTGATTATGACTCCAATTGACATGAAATGAATTTGTTTTACTGTAACCCGTTAAACCACGTTGACCATTTATTAAGTTTTCAATACGCAATCCAAACCTTCCACCAAATTTATAGCGGAATTTATAATTAGAATCAAAGCGCAAACCCCAACTTCCATTGGTGTAAATGTCGCCCGTTACTGCTAAATCTGTATAATCACTTATAGCAAAGTAAAAACCACCATTTTGCAAAAAATAGCCATTATTATTATCACCATACGTTGGTAATAAAATCCCTGATGCTCTACCTTTGGTTAAAGGAATGTAAAAAAACGGTAAAATTACAGGCGTTGGTACATCGCCTAAAAATAATTGCGACTTTCCTCCTATGGCTTTTTTATCTTGAATCATTTTAATCTTATTAGAAACAATATAATAATCTCTTTTTACTTTTTTTGAAGTCGTAATTTCAACTTTATCCATATACATAGTAGAATCATTGGCACGAACTGTTGTAAGCGCATTTATGATTAAACCATCGTGTTCTGTTTTAACGCCATAAACAACGGCTTTTTTAGTTTTAAAACTATAAATCAATGAATCTTGGGTTGTTTCTTGATTGCCTTGTTTAAAATGTGGTTTTTGCGTATACGTTTTGGTGCTATCTACAATTCCTTTTATATAAGCCAAATTCTTATTATGATCAATTATAATCTCACCTGCTTTTATTTCAATGTCTTGATAATATAGCTCAGCCTCATCATATAAAGTAGTAATTTTCTTTTTTATATTGGTTCTACGAATTTTAGCTTTATCTTTAATTATATCTTCTAGACGCTCATTTTTAATTAAAATTGTATCTGTTTTTACAGAATCAATTTTAACGTCTTTAAGATCAGCCTTTGGTTTTTCAATTGGTTTTATAGAATTACTTAATTTCTTTATTTGAGAATTCGAATTATTATTCTCTAAAGAAATAGACTTTTTTGCAGGATGTATCGTTCTTGTTACAGGAATATCTTGTGCAAACGCACCATTTACTCCTAAAAGAAATGTAAATAAAAGAATATATTTAGTGTATGTTTGCAATCTTAAATAGTATTTTTGTAAAGTTGGCAAAGTTTTTGTATAATACTTAGCAATGCCAAAAATAATTAAAAATAATTGATGTTATCACAACAAAATATTAAAATTTACCAAAACTTTAAAAGCCACTCCTTTTTACTATTTCTATTTTTATTTGCATTAGGTAATAGCTTAGTTTACGCGCAAGACACACAATTTAAAGTCGTTTTGGATGCTGGTCATGGCGGAAAAGATTCAGGTACTGTTGGCTTAAAATCTTTTAAAAACGTTTACGAGAAAGATATTGCATTAAATGTTGTTCTTAAAATAGGAAAACTTTTAAAGAAGGATAATGACATTAAAACAATCTATACACGTTATGATAATACATTTGTAGATTTACATAAACGTGGAAAAATTGCCAATAAGCAAGATGCGGATTTATTCATATCTGTGCATTGTAATTCTGCAGCTAACAAAAAAGCCTACGGCGCATCTACCTATGTTCTTGGTATGGGAAAAACTGCGAAAAATTTAGAATTGGCAAAAAAAGAGAATGATGTGATGTTGATGGAAGATAATTATGAGAAGAATTATAATTACGATCCCAATTCGCAAGAATTTTTAATTGGCCTCACCTTAATGCAAGAAGATTATTTAGACAAAAGTATTGAATTTGCGGGCATTGTTCAAAAAAAGATTAAAACAGTTGCTAAGCGTAAAGATAGAGGTGTTCATCAAGCAAACTTTGCAGTTTTATATGGTTCTTATATGCCAAGTGTTCTGGTAGAAATAGGTTTCTTAACCAATAAAAATGAAGAACGTTATTTACATACAAATACAGGGCAAAATAAAATAGCAGAATCTATTTATAAAGCAATCTTAACTTATAAAGCAAGGTTGAACGACAATACGATAGAATCCGATACACCAATAGAAAATTCAACAAACGTAATTACTACAACAAGTGATTCAAAGAATTTTTATAAAATTCAAATTGCAACAAGTCGTAAAAAAATTGAAACTAAATCGTATAATTTTAAAGGCTTACAAAATATTGAACGTGTTAAAGTTGGCAACATCTATAAATATTTTTATGGTGTAAGTAACAATTTTGAATCCGCTAAATCTTTACGTATTAACGCGTTAAATAAAGGGTATAAAGATGCCTTTATTTCTAAGTTTAAATTTAATAAATCTAAAGACAGTTCGGTTTATAAATTGAATTATGTAAAACCCAAGGTAAAAACGTCCAAATCCGCTTCGACTAATGTGATTAAAAGCACTTCTAACTCAATTATTTATAAAGTACAAATTTCTTCCAGTCCTAAAAAACTTGCTGAGAAATCATATAACTTTAAAGGCTTAAAAGGTGTTGATCGTGTAAAGATAGGTAAATACTATAAATACTACTATGGCGAATCATCCAATTACGAAACCGTTAAGGCTAAACGAAAAGAAGCCTTAAAGAAAGGTTTTAAAGGTGCGTTTGTTGTTGCTTTTAAAAATGGTAAAAAAGTTTCGGTTACTTCTACTTTGCGTTAGTATTATCGCTAAATATTTATTTCTAATATATTTTAAAAATTAGCTCTTACTTGCACTGTACCAGTATGAATGGCTTTAAAATCTGGTGATTTTCTGGCGTTATAATTAAGGTTGATGTCTAGATAACTTAATAGTTTTCGTTGAAGAATTAAATCCCACGTAAAATTATTCCCATTTTGCAAACCTTCAAGCATTTGAAAGCCTACTGGCGAAAATTCATTACCATTAAATGTATTGTAGATAAAATTGACGGATGATCGCAAAGACATTTTTTCATTTTTAGAATAACGATATGCAACACCAACTGTTTTGGATATTAAGTGTTCTTTATTTAGTATTACATTCTCTTTCTCTTTATATTTGAAAAAAGCATCTAATTTTGATGTTTTCCGATCTAAATATGAAATTTTTCCATAAAATTCATTACTGCCAATATCATAATTTCTATTGGAATATCGCTCATTTTCATTTGTAGAGTTTGATTGGCTCCCACGTAAGTTTAGCAACCATTGTGAGCTTAGTTTATGTGTAAAATCCAACTGATTTAAAATCAAATTTAAATCTTGCAACCCTGTAATGTAAACCGATTTATTTTGGGTTTTATTATACGTGTAAGTTGTAGAGTAATGTTGCTTTGCTCTATTAAAAAACAAACCATTCTTTAGATTGTATTGAACGGAAAGCGCTTCATTAAAATCAAACGGATTTAAATGTATTGTTGCATTTTTTAGATGTTTACTTTCTATATGAACACTTGCTTGATTCACAAAATGCGTCCACCATTTTTTTTCACCTTTCCCAGTTTGTAATTGAGATGGATTGATATTGAATTGTTGATGAAATACATTTTTATTTGTTCGTATAAATCGAGTTGTTGGTAATACAATGCGCACATATGTCGCCTGATCGGGAAATTGAGCAATTTCAAATTCATTCAAATCTTGTATGCCATCATCATTAAAATCAATCCAAGTGTAATAACCACTTCCTGTATCAACTTCCAAATAATTATACTCTTGTTGTGGTAAAACACCTGAACTTGTTTCGTAATTAGTTCCAAAAGTAACCAGGTTTTGCCATAAATGTTGTCTGTATTGTAGTTTTGAATTAACGGATTCATCATTACTAAACAAGCGATTGTCTTGTTGTCTGTAATTTACATAAACAGATAAATCTGCATTCTTTTTTTGAATTAATTTTGATTTTAAATAGTAATTATTTGAATAATTAACTCTTTGTAAGTTAGTGTTTTGCAAACTGTCATTTTGCCTAAAACTATAGCCAATTTCTAAATGCCTTTTTAAACTATCTCCAACACCAAATATAGCGCTATAATTCGTGTTTTTATGACTAAAGTTTGTCAAATGTTGTGTGAGTTTATCTTTACGAATGTTGTTTTCAAAATCTAGCTTTGCTCCTAGCCAAAATTGTTTAAACTCTTTTTTGGCACTCGCATTCAAAACGGCATAATCACTTTGTTCTATTTCCGATGTACTTGACAGCACACTTGCATTACTTAAAAATCTAATGTTTTTAAAGTTTAAATCGCTCAATAAATAATGCTTAAAACCTGTGTAATTATCAAAATTTAATTGCTGATATTGATAATCAATGAAACCCTTTGTATCGTTTGAATAGCTCAAACCTGTTTTAATTAATTGATGATTACCTGTAGGATTGATTAAATTCCAATCTCTATCAAACTCAATGTGTTGTACATTTTCAATCGTTTCATACTTTTGCTCAATTTGTTCAATAAATAAAGAACTTTTTAGTTTCCACTCTTTATCAATTAATACTTGTTGCCAATTAATGTGACCTGCAATCCCTAAATTATCTGAATCTTCAAGGTTTGAAAATAAGTTTTTGTCTGCATTACTAAACGCAAACTGTGATTGAACATGTGTTTTTTCTGATGGCTTAAAACTGGCATTAAATGTTGTTAGTTGTAATTTTCCTGGCGCTACTAATTTTATTTTTGGCGTATAATCACCTTGTTTTATGTTATTTATTGGAGCTACGTATTCATAAACTCGTCCAGTTGCAATTATATTTGATACAATATAATCCCCGTTATTTTCTCCAACAAAACCAAACCTAACAGCATACAGTTCATCTGTAGCATTGGTTGAAAATACAAAAGTTTCTACTGCGTTAATCAGTTCTTTTTTATACTGAATTTTATTGACTTCATAACCTTCGGCAATAGCGCTAATGGCAAACATATTTGTGTCATCATCACCTGCATTGGCAAGTAACAATTTGTGTTCATCACTTAAATCTTGTTGTAAGGCTTGATTTTTTACATCATTCTCATTATAAAAACCTACATTAATTTCCCAATCATCGTTTTTGTAATTGGCTTTGTTATGGGTTACAAAGCGCGTGTAATTTTCATCACCTGCTTGGAACTCTACACGAATTCTCATATTGGCATTGATAGGAAAAGTAGTATTAAACGTAATTTCGGCAGCGTTATAATCAATCACATAATCGTTATCTTTACCTCTTTTTAATGCCTTACCATTAATAAATACGGTCTCACTTTGCGCAATAATTAACAAAGTTGGTTTGTCAACCGATGCAATCCTATAAGGACCTTGATTTGCGTCAATACCGTTAAAATCAAATTCGGTATACTTTCCTTTTACCAAAGCGCTAGATACAGAAACTTTTGTTGCTTTTCCCAAATCGGCCTCAATGGCAATTCCAGACACTTTTTTCTTGAAATTCGAATAGTAATTATCACTTTCATCAAAATATATATCACCCGCTTTTACTCGCCATTTATCGCTATACATTTCTATAAAAACACGATCAAACTCATTGAGTCGCTGCGTGTATCCATTATCTGTCAAAGGAATGTGATTGTCTGTGATATTTGCTTTTAAAGTGACTTTTGAAGATAATTTACCACTTAATTGCAAATCGAAATTGGAATTCAACACACCATCTTGATTATTACCCATTGTAATACCGCGAGATATATTCCCATTAGTATCTAGGCCTTTAAAAGGCTTTTTGTTTTTCTTTATATTAAATTCAACGGGCTGTACTTCGCTTTCTATAACCGAATTTTCAACAATTAAATTGCTATCGTAAGTTTGGTATGTTTTTGTTAAATATTCTGGCAATTTTTCATAAGTAACCTTTAGAGTTTTATTAAAGAATGAATCATCGTTAAAAAAAAGAGTTGCATTTGGAAAATCAATTGTATAAAGTGTTGTATTTATTTCTTTGTCAGATGCATCGGTTAAACTAAAATGAAACGGACTAATACTCACTTTAGATAATACAATAGTGTCATTATCAATCCGTATTTCGGTGACAACTAGATCCGTATTCTGAATCTGAGAATGCATAGAAAATGTAAGAATACCAGTAAATAGGGCAAAAATATACTTCATTTAAAATAGTAACGTATTAAACGCAGAAATCGTTTAATATCAATTAAAATTAATCCGTTTATCTTCCAAAATAATC
>JAZGEV010000074.1:0-36936 GCA_036478895.1 Flavobacteriaceae bacterium
CAATTAAAATGAAAAAAGTAGTATTATTAGTAGTTGCTTTAGCAACTTTAGGATTTGCGAATGCGCAATTTGAAGCAAAAATCAACCCGTTAGGAGCAATGTTCGGTAACCCAGATATTTCTGGTGAGTATATTGTAAACGATAATTTTGGTGTTGAATTGGATGTAAGTTTTTCTTTTGGACAAGCTTATTTAGGTTTTATTAAAATACCTGGAGCAAAACAATCAGGTTTTGGTGTTAGAGCTGTTGGAAAGTATTATTTCTCTCCAGATGATGGTGGAGATGGATGGTATGGTGGAATCTACTTAAGACAAGCTTCTAATAAATTTGAAGATAAAGATAGTGCAGATACATATTCTTTTGGAGCATATGATAGATCTATTTTTGCTGCTGGAGTTGAAGTAGGTAAAAAATGGGTTTTTGATTCTGGTTTCTTAATTGAAGCTGCTTGGGCAATTGGTAGACCAATTTCTGAAAAAAGAACTGGTTTTGGTGGTACTTTTACAACCGGTTTAGATGGTTATGCTAAATTTGGAATTGGTTACCGTTTTAACTAAACAGACACTTTTTTTTAAATATAATATCCTTTCAATTCATTTTGAAAGGATATTTTTGTTTTTATATTTCCTTTACAGAAATAAGTTTTCTAATTTCATCAATATTTATATTGATGAATATCAATGAATTAAAAAGTTTATCTTTATTCGATTTGAATTATTCTTTATACATTTGCATTATAAAAGGATGTAAATAGAATAGGAAAACTATTAATGTTCTTTACAAGTGTCAAAAAAATCAACTAACAACAAGTTAATTTTTAAAACACTATTATGAAAAAGTATGTATTTATCCTAGTATTAATTGCCTTTACAGCATGTAAGACGCAAATTATCCCCAATTTTGAATCTTCAAGTTATTTTTATGAAAATGACATTATGGACAACAGAAATGTTCATAAAAACAATACGGTTCTGTATTTTATTCGTCATGCGCAAGCAAAAGAAAAAAACAGTTACGATGATCCTAGTTTATCTTTAAAAGGAAAAGAGAAAGTTAAAAAATACATCTCATACTTTAAAGACAAGCGCTTAGATTCTGTTTTTAGCACTAGTTTTAATCGCGCTAGTCAAACTGGAAAGTCTATTGCTAATTCCAAAAAAATTGGATTTGAATATTACAACCCCAATACATTAAATGAAAGAGATTGGGTTAAAAGAAATAAAGGAAAAGCAATACTTTTTATTGGTCATAGTAACACGTGTCCAGAAATGGTTAATCGATTTATTGGCCGTATGCGTTTTACGCAGGTTATGGATGATAATTATTCTGATATTTATAGAGTCATCATATCTAAAGATGAAATTTACGCAGACATTTTAACCTTAGAAGACGAAATACGTTCTAGGGAAGTTTTGGCTAAACAGTAACATTTTTTTATTGATACTTCAAAGCAACCCAATTATCACGTTCCTCTTTGGTTTGTAGTTTAAGGTCAAATTTAGAGACCTCAGCATCAATAATGGGAATATCTTCATTGTAGAATCCACTTAATAAAAGAATTCCATTATCATTCATTGCATTGGTGTACGTTTCAATATCATTCAATAAAATATTCCGATTGATATTTGCAATAATGACATCGTATTTTTTGTTGATTAACAAAGACGCTTCGCCTTCATAAACTTGTATGTTTTTACAATTATTACGCTCCACGTTCTCGATAGAATTCAAAAAACACCAGTTATCAATATCAATTGCGTCAATTGGGTTTGCACCACGCATTTCTGCCAATATGGCTAAAACGCCTGTTCCGCAACCCATATCTAGCACTTTTTTACCTTTCAGATTTAAATTTAACAGGTGTTTTACCATCATATGTGTGGTTTGATGATGTCCAGTTCCAAAACTCATTTTTGGTTCGATAATAATGTCGTATTTTAAATTGGGGTTTTCGTGAAAAGGCGCTCTAATAGATACCAAATTATCGATCTGTATTGGATTAAAGTTTTTCTCCCATTCTTTATTCCAATTGACTTGTGCTATTTCTTCTTTCTGATATTTTATTTTAAATTCATCACTTCCTAGAATAAAAATATCATCTAAAATATCTTCTTTAAAATCTTCTTTTTGGATATAGGCAATAACACCATCTTCGTTTTCTACAAAGGATTCAAAACCTGCGTAGCCTAATTCTGCTATTAAAATTTCGGTTGCAGGATCTCTTGGCGTAATTTGAAATGTGTAGGAAATGTAGATGTTTTGCATAATTAAATTTTGAAATGCAAAGTTACGAGTTAAATTCAATAAAACTGCTCACACATTTAATTTTTATCAATCTCAATAGTGTATGATGTGCCTTGCTTATTAGATATAAAATCTACTGTTGCGTTTAAATAAGCTACCCTCGATTGAATGTTACTCAAGCCAATGCCATCACCTGTTTTTAATTTTTCATCAAAGCCAATACCATTATCTTCAACCGTAATTTGTAAACTATTATTTCTACAACTTAGTTGCACATCTATGCTGGTTGCATTGGCGTGTTTTAAACTATTGGAAACCAATTCTTGTATAATTCTATACGAATTAATTTCTTCTTTTTTGGATAAATTAACAATGTCATCGCCCAAATGTTGAAAAGTGATTTTTTGGGTATGTAAATCATCTAATTTCTGACAATAGTCTTCTACGGTTTCTAATAAATTAAAGTTCTCCAACGATGGCGGCACTAAATTATGTGAGATTGCACGTACTTGGTTACATGAATTATCAATCATTGTTATGGCTTCGTTTATGACATTGTTATTCATTTCAAGTAAGGAAGATAGTTTATATTTAATAGCAGATAAATCGCCATTTACGCCATCGTGCAACTCTTTAGCTATACGATAACGTTCTTTTTCTTCACCTTCAATAAGTGTTTCTAAAGTTTTAATTTGATGTTCTCTTTTTAAGGTGACTATTTCTTGATTTTTACGTTTTTGGCGTTGTTTAAAGAACAGCCACGTTAGTATAGAACTTAGTAACAAAAACAATGCAATGCCTTTCATATAGTTGTTTTGCGTGTGTTGTTTTTGTAGTTTTAAATTTTGCTTAGCAATCTCTTGGTCTTTCTTTGCTGTTTGATATTTGGTATCTAAATCATAAAAAGCGTACAGTTTTTGACGATCATTTATTTTTTTACTTATCGCTAAATAAGCACTCTGATTTTTAAAACTTTTTTTGAAATTTTGTTTGTTCTCCCAATGCCTAGCTGCTTTTTTATAATACATTTGTTTTAATCCTAAACTGCCAATTTTTGTAATAATAGATTTTAACTTATTAATAACAGCTTCGGCTTTAGCCGTTTGGTTGAGTGCTTGGTATTGCTCTAATTGTGTAAGGTGGAAATGTGCTAAAACGGTATTGTTCACTTTTTTATTTACGATAACAGTATCGGATAAAACATCTAGAATTGTTGGATTGGCTATTTCTTTAAAATCTAGTTTGGATAATAAGGTTGTTGCTTGTACGCTATAATCCGTATGGTTGCCATCTTTTACTAACTCCAACGCTTCTAAAGTGAGTTTTCTCGCTTGTTTAAATGCCTTAATTTTAAACAAAATCTTACATTTTGCTATTAAAACATTGTATTTAGTCAATTTTAATTCCATGTCACTATCTGCTATTGCTTGTAACGCTTTATCGATATGGAGCATTGCTTTTTTATAATCATTAGCTCTGTAAAAAAGTTTGGATATACCATAATGATTAATGGTTGTTGCCATTTTATTTTTAGGATCACTTATTTTTAAACTTTTATACGAAAAATGAATGGCAGAATCTAGGCGTGATGCTTTTACAAAATGTTTACTTTTTTGCGTGTAATAATACGATAGTGATTTGTTTTTGGTAGAATCCGATATATATGATTTAACAAGATTCAATACATAAGCACTAGAATCTATTTTACCTTCCAGTTGATACATATACGAAAGCGACGTGTTTAACTCAACTAAATTATTATACCATTTTAAATTTTTGTAAATAGATAAGGCGCTTTTTACATGAAATTTTGCTTTACCCAAATTGGACTTAAACTTATAAATTTCGGCTCTTATACTATGTGAATGTGCCCAAAAGGCACTGTCTTTATGCGTAATACTATAGCGTTCTATTTTTTTTGCAATACTAATTACATCGCTATATTTGCGATTTGCTAAAGCATTATCTAATTCATTTCTTAGCTTTATAGATTCGCTTACTGCATCATCATTATCTGCTTGTTGTGCATAAGTATTGCATAGTATAAAAAATGCAATACTAAATATGTATGTTTTTATTCTAGATTTCAAATTGTCATTAGTTTTAGATCATTAAAAAAAGTATTACAATAGCTCTTTTTCCATAGCAATTTTAATAATACCAACACTGTTTTTTGCACCTAGTTTGCTCATTAAATTCATTCTGTGGGTTTCTACTGTTTTTGCACTTATAAATAACTTATCCGAAATTTGTTGCGTGGTTAACTCTTCCGATATAGCGACGAGCACATCGTGTTCTCTACGGGTTAAATTTGGCTTTAACCCATTGTCATTTGTTTTTTTATTTTGATGATTTAGCATTTTTTTCTGAATACTCTTATGCAGATATAAGTCACCCGAAAGCACTGTTTTTAAAGCTTCTAATATTTCTAATTTATCGGTGTTTTTAAGCAAATAACCGTGTGCGCCGTTTTTAAGCATGCGTTTAGCAAAAGAGGTATCGTCAAAATTGGTTAGGGCAATGATTTTTAATTCAGGTTGTTTTTTTAGTAATTGCTTGCACAAATCAATGCCGTTAATATCGGGTAAATTAATGTCTAGGAGTAAAACATCGGGATTATCTTTGGCTATATTTTTAAGTGTTTCTTCCGCATTTTCATAGGTTGCAACCACTTTTATATGTAAGGTGTTTTTTAACATCGTTTTGATGCCTTGTAGTACCATTTTATGGTCGTCTGTTATGGCTAGTTTTGTTGTTTTCATAAGTTATTTTTTATCAATTTCAATAGTGTATGATGTGCCTTGCTTATTTGATATGAAATCTATGGTAGCGTTTAGATAATCCACTCTAGATTGGATGTTACTCAAACCAATACCATCACTCTTTTTTACTTTTTCATCAAAGCCAATACCATTATCTTCTACGGTAATTTGTAAAATATTATTTCTACAACTTAGTTGCACATCTATAGTAGTTGCTTTGGCGTGTTTTAAACTATTGGAAACCAATTCTTGTATGATTCTATAGGAATTAATTTCTTCTTTTTTGGATAGTTTTACAATGTCATCGCCTAAATGTTGAAAGGTAATTTTCTCTGTATGTAAATCGTCTGTTTTTTGACAAAACTCTTCTACTGCTTCTAATAAATTGAAATTCTCTAACGATGGTGGTACCAAATTATGTGATATGGCACGAACTTGACTGCACGAATTATCGATCATTGTTATGGCTTCGTTTATGACATTATTATTCATTTCGAGTAAGGTAGATAGCTTGAATTTTATGGCTGATAAATCACCATTTACACCATCGTGTAGTTCTTTAGCGATACGGAATCGTTCTTTTTCTTCACCTTCAATTAAGGTTTCTAAGGTTTGTATTTGATGTTCTCTTTTTAAGGTGACTATTTCTTGGTTTTTACGTTTTTGGCGTTGTTTAAAGAATAGCCATGCTAATATAGAACCTAGCAATAGGAACAATGCAATGCCTTTCATATAGTTGTTTTGTGTTTGTTGTTGTTGTAGTTGTAAATTTTGTTGTGCAATTTCCTTGTCTTTTTTTTCGGTTTGGTATTTGGTGTCTAGTTCTGTTACAATTTTATTATTTGATGTACTTCTTGTTTTTTCGTTTAGTTTATAATATTTGTTAGCATAATTATATGCTTTTTTATATTCTTTTTTCGATGCAAAAATTTCAGCCAAAGGATTTAAGCTATTTAGCTGTAAGGTTTCACTTTCTATCTCTTCAGATAATTTTAAAGAACGTAATAAATGTGTTTCTGCTTTATCGTATATTTTTAATTCTTGATAAATAGTACCTAAGAAAGCATCGAAATATGCTTTTTCTGGTTTGCTTTTGGAATATTTTAAATGTTTCTTGGCAATAAGTGCATTTTCTAAACAAGCATTCATATCGTCCTTCTCAGAATAATAGCGCGCTAGATTTTTATACAGGTGGTGATTAATTCGGTCACTTTTAAACGATTTTGATAAAGATTTCACAATCATATATTGCTCATAAGCTTCGTCTAAACGTTTTGTTTGTGCATAGATAGTTCCTAAATTAAGAGAACCCGAAGCTATTAAAAAAGTATCTTTAATCTTACGAGCTAAAGCAATGGTTTTAATTTTATATTCCTCTGCTTTTTTATAATTATTCATATTTCCATACAACACGCCAAAGTTGTCATATACTTTTATAAGGTTTGCAGTATCTTTGGTTTCTTCAAAAAGATCTATGGTTTTTAAATAGGCTTTGGTTGTGTTTTGATGTTCTCCTAAAAAAAGATTGGACGTTCCTAATTTAAAATAGGTTTGTCCAACGTGATTCCTATTTGTAACAAAACTTTCATTTTCTAATGCTTTTTCAAAATAATCTACTGCTTTTTTATATTTGCTAGCTCTGTAGCTTATAAAAGCCAACTCGCGTAAGGCATAATAATTTCCTTTTGGGTAGTTGTTTTTAGTAGCAAGCGTTACAATTTTTTGATATAACGAATCGCCTTTAACAGCATTAACTTTGGTAATTTCACCAGCCTCTTTCAAAAGCTTGTTTATGTGAATTGTATCTTTCTGCCCAAACACAAAAAGACTCAGAAAAATAAAAATTAGAATGGAGATTATTTTTTTCAAAATGTATTGATTTTTAGTTGGTTAAAGATAGTGTAAAATTTTGGGTTATTTATTTTTGAGTAATAATGCTTTAATTTCTGTGAGTTCTTGTTTTAGGGTTTCTATTTGTTTTTGTTGTTCTTGTATAGCTTTGATTGCAATAACTCCAAAACCAGAATAATCCATAGTATAGTAACCTTTATCTTCACCTTCTTCTATTGGCTCGTTCACTAGATGTGGAAATACTTTATTTACCTCTTGTGCAATAAAACCAACATGTTTATCTTCTGTTTTTTGATCTATAAAATTATAATCTACGACGTTTAATTTGTTAATTTTATCTAATACATTATCTAATGTATTAATATTTTTCTTTAATTCTCTATCCGAAATTGCAGTATAAGCACCTGAAGCACTGCTAAAAATACCTTTAAGACCGTTATTGGTATACATAGCTAAACTACCCGAATTGATAGTATGAAATCTCCACTCTAAATTTCCAACACCACGTCGTCTTATTGTTAAACCATTTGAAGATCCAGAATCGTGATAAACTTGAAGGTTTCCATTTATTTGTAATAAATCATAATCAAAATCTCCGTAAATTAATGGGCTAGGGGTGCTTGAGTTGTCAATATATAAACTATTACTTCTATTAACAGGACTATTTCCTCCTGCCCCATGTCCAATGAAAATATTTCCAGTTCCATCTCTAATGGTTTTACCCGCTTCAAAACCAATTGCGGTATTGGTATGACCTGTGGTGGTGTGATAAAGTGCATTTAAACCAATAGCAGTATTTCTATTTCCTGTAGTGTTTCTATTTAATGCCGCATATCCATTCGCCGTATTCTTATAACCTGTGGTATTTTTATTTAAAGCCAAAGCACCACTTGCGGTATTATTATTTCCTGTAGTGTTTTCACGTAATGCTCCAGAGCCATTTGCTACATTAAACTCTCCAATTGTATTTCCTCTTAAGGCTTTATAACCATTTGCAACATTATCTTTACCTGTAGTATTGTTTCTCATTGCTTCATAGCCATTAGCTACATTAATATTACCTGTGGTATTGCTATATAATGCCGCAAATCCATTTGCTGTATTGTTATTACCTGTGGTGTTAAAATACAATGCTTTATAACCGTTTGCTAAATTATAATCTCCCGAAGTATTAGAATATAAAGATCGATATCCGTTTGCTATATTGTAATTTCCATCTAAGTTGTTTTTCATTGCCTCCCAACCAATCGCTATATTTCCATCTCCAGAGGTATTGTTATATAAAGAGGTATCTCCTAAAGCAGTGTTGCTATGACCACTCGTGTTTAAAAACAAGGACTCAGTACCAAGGGCAACGTTATTAAATCCACTAGAATTAGTCTTCATACTTTGGTAGCCTAAGGCTGTATTGGTACTGCCAATACTGTTTGCATGTAAAGTTTGATAGCCTATTCCTACATTTCTATTATCACTACTATCATCTGTATTACCTGCATTTATTCCTAAAAAAACAGAAGAGCCATTACTTGAACCATCATTATCTGATTTTCCATCACTTAAATCGTTTATTTTTTGAACACCATTTACCGAAACCCAACTTGTGGTGCTTTGTTTCCAATAATAAAATGTATTATTGGTGGTTAAAAACACTAGCATTCCGTTTTGGTTTGCGCCAGGATTTATTGCAGGAAACGCATTTATTCTTGGGACTAACATACCATCTGTATTTTTTGGCGCTGCTGGGTTTGATGAAGAAACATCTAATAACGCCTTTGGTGCAGTTGCACTAATACCAACATTTCCGTTTTTAAGCCAAGTCATTCTTTGGGCTTCATTACCAGTAAATGTTCTAGACCATAAATTTAATTTATCTGCGCTACCATCATACTCAAACTCAAAGCCATAATCGTTAGTGCCATTGGTTTCCATTAGCTTTAAAGAAGCTTTATTTCCAAATGGCGTTTTTACTGTTATGTTGGCATCTGTGGTTTTTTCCACTTCTAGGTTTCCGTTTACTCTTAGTAAATCATTATCAAACTCTCCGTAGATTAATGGAGACGTAGAACTAGTATTTTCAATGTATAATTTATTACTTCCTGTTTCATATAAACCTGCTGAATAACCAATAGCAATATTGCCATTTCCTGTATGATTCTGAAACAAAGCTCCTACTCCTAAAGCAGTGTTTCTATATCCTGTAGTATTTTCATACAATGATTTATATCCAATTGCTGAATTACTATAACCTGTTGTATTATAAAAAAGCACTTTATAACCATTTGCAGTATTCCATAATCCTGTTGTATTATTATAAAGAGCTTGATAACCAATGCCTACATTTTGATTATCTGTACCATCATCATTCAAACCTGCTTCTATTCCTAAAAATATAGATGAGCCATCATGAGTACCATCATTATCTGATTTACCGTCTAATAGATCATTAATTTTTTCGACACCTGTAGTTGTATTTACCAAAATCCAACTACTAGTAGTATTATCCCAATAATAAAAACCTTTAGTTACGCTACCATCACCAGTTGCAAAAACTAACATGCCATCTTGTGCTACGGTTGGGTTGCTTACTGGATATTCGTCTATTTTTGGTATGAGTAAACCGTCTTTATTGGTTGGTGTTACTTGGCTAGAGGAACGGATGTCTAATTGTGCGTTTGGGCTTGTGGTATTAATACCTACTTGTGCGTTTAGGTATATTGGTAGTAAAAGTACTAGGTAGATTAGATTTTTCATAAGGTTCTGGTTTTAATAAATTTCTACATAAAATTATAATAGGATGTTAGCCCTGTTTCTGTACCAATAAGTTCTACATCTTTAGAGGCATTAATTTCGGTTTGGGTTCTTGCGGTGTTCCAAATACGCATTTCATCCATTTTACCAGGATAAATAACAGGAATACTTGGATTGTCAATTTTACCAATTGATGAGTTTACATTTGGCATTGGATTGTTATCTGTTCCACTATCAATTAACACACCATCAATATATAAGTGTACTTGATTGGCACCTGAGCCTTCTTTTACTACGGCAATATGGTGCCATTGTCCATCATTATAAGTGGCTGATGATTGTACTATTTCTCCTCCATTACCTTTCCAGTAACCTATTTTTCCATATTTCATATCAAAAACTGCTCTATTGGGTTCTGGAATAGCATATTGACCGAAGTAAAAAATATCGTTAGAGGTAGTCGTTGTTTGTATTCTTATTTCGAACGTCCAAGCATCATTTGCTGAGGTTGTTGGTAATAATGGTGTTGCTAAAGACACATAATCTGAAGTACCGTCAAAGTGTAATGCATTGTTTTGCGAAAACGATACTAATGTTGTTAGCATTGCTATTAAAAGTAAGTTTAAATTTTTCATGCTATTTGTTTTAATTGGTTTATACTAATGGGTTAACTGGAAATAATTACAATTGAATTGTTCTGTAATAATCTAATTTTTAATTGGTTGCAAGTTAGAGCCGCTTACTGATAAAAAACTCAGGGTATTCCCTGAATTTTACTTTTCAGGGAATACCCTGAGTTTTTTAAAATTACAAACCTTATTCAAACGAAAAAATCCTGAGTATATACTCAGGATTTTTAAATCATTTTTTTTTGTCTTGACTCTTGCGTCTTGACTCTTATGTCTTGCCTCTTGCGTCTTTTTAAAACCTACATCGCCTTAATAATACCCGCAAACATCTCTGCTTTTAAAGCTGCGCCACCAATTAATCCACCATCAACATCTGGCTTGCCAAAAATTTCTTGTGCGTTAGTTGGTTTTACGCTTCCTCCGTATAGAATACTTACATTATCTGCAACATCATTACCAAAACTTTCTTTGACTAAATTACGGATAAATGCATGCATTTCTTGCGCTTGCTCTGGACTTGCAGTCATTCCTGTTCCAATTGCCCAAACTGGCTCGTAGGCTAATACGATTTTTTTCCAATCGGGTTTCTCTATATGAAATAACGCATTGGTTAGTTGAGAAGCCACTACTTTAAAATGTGCTTCTGCTTTTCTATCTTCCAATTCTTCTCCAAAACAGAAAATAATTTCAATATTATTAGCTAATGCCTGATTTACTTTTTTCTTTAACAACGCATCGTCTTCCCCAAAATAAGCACGTCTTTCTGAATGACCCAATAAAGTAATACCAACATTAATTCCACGTAAAGCTTCTGCTGAAACTTCGCCTGTAAAAGCGCCATTATCTGCAAAATGCATATTCTGAGATGCTGTTTCGATTCTTGAATCTTTATCAGCATCATTTACCGATGCTAAGTTTACACTTACTGGTGCTATAATGACTCTATTGTTACCAATATTTAAATCTTTAATTTCATTAGTAATTGCTACTACTAAGTTTAATGAATCTTGTTTTGTTAAATTCATTTTCCAGTTTCCAGCTACTATTTTTTTTCTCATTGTTATATTTTAAATTGTTTCTTGATTTTTTTACTGCGGATTTCACAGATTTTCGTAGATTTCTTGTTTCTAATTAAAAAAGCTACTTATCTTCTTTAATTGCTTTACTAATCTTTTTATCTTTAATTTTAATGGCTTTATACATTTTTATACTTCCGTCTTTACTAACAATTATGTATCGTGGAATCCAATCTAAGGCAATGCTCTCACAAAATTTACTTTCTTTCCACTTGTTTACAAACAGATAATGTTCTGCTTGCAGATTGTGTTTTTCTATACCTATTTGCCATTTTTCTTTTGACTTGTCTAGCGAAAGCATCACATAAACCACTTCTTTTTCTTTGGCTTGTAATTCTTTTAATTCTGGAATACTCTTTACACAATCACTACACCAAGATGCCCAAATATCAATAAAAACAGTTTTACCTTCATACTTTGCAAGTATTTCTTCAAAGGGTATTTTTGAGCCTTTTTGATCTATAAATATTTCTGCTAAATCTATAGCATCAAAATTGGTTTTTGTTTCTTGTGCACAACTTGTTATGGCAATACTTAATAGAAGTACAAATAATAAATGTTTCATTTTTTTAAATTTTAGTTTGTTATTAGAAGAATCTAGGTGACATTAGGTTTTTTCTATCATATTCTAAAATTCCACGTTTCTTTTTTGGGTATTTAACTTTAAATTTTAAAAGTATTCGCCTTGTCTCATTTGGTTTTAAATTCAAATTCCAAGTTAACTGACCCGACCTTCCATCTAATTGTGCATTAGAAATATTTAACGCCTCCACAACCACACTTTTATCTACTGACAATGGTAATTGATCTCGCAATTCTATTTCCATTGCTTCATTTCTATTATTTCTTACTAGCAATTCATAAGTAAGTTCATCAGTAATAGTAACACCAATAAACTTTTCTTTTCGCATACTACTTAATTTTCTACGTGTAACTGTATACGAATTATCTTTCCCTAACGAAATATCTAAAGTCTTACCAACTTGCTGTGTGTTTAACTGAGAAACTCCTTGAAACGTATTCTTATAATACAAACTTATTGGCCCGTTTAATAAACCCATATTTTCCCAATTGGATATACTTGCAATTACAAACGCACCATCTTTCACTTTTGGTATCGATAAAGTATAATAAGATGCTTTTTTAACAAAGGTTTTTACATCGATTAAATGCGGTGTTGCATCAGACGGAATTAAATGTAAATCTTCAATTTTAAAACGTGTGCTTAAATCATCTACAGGAATAACTTCATAACTAGTATCATTTTTATCATATTGGTTATAATTCCCTTTTGCTTTGCTCAATCTACCTTCGGCTTCGTCATTATAAGATTCTTCATCCAAAACCCAACTATTCATTTTTGGCTTAGTTACGTCATCCAAAGGATCCATAATAGCCAATGTAATTGGTTTGTGATTCCAATCATTACCCGTATCATTATAGATGTTTGCTTGATAATTTAGCGTAACATCTTCTCCTTTTCCATTGGTTCTTATTGCGTAAGTAGGTTTCCAAATGGCATTACTTACTAAATACCTTAGCTCAACATTACTTACCGTATCGGTTTTACTTATCACTGTAATACGGATAATTGAATTTATTTTTTTTAGTTTCTCTTTTAATTTTCTTTTTTCATTTTCAAATTTGGCTACACTTTTTTGGAATTTTTTGATGTTATTTTCTTCTTCAAAAATTCTAATATGCAATGCTTTCATTTTATTTCTAAAATAGGTTGCGCCTTCATCAATTTGCGTAAATGAAACATTGTTTCCAATATTCATATTCGCTTCTAAATACATTAGCTCTTTTTTTAGCGTGTTTAATTCTACAGATAGTAAAGATTCTTCACTTTTAAAGTGTTCTTCTTTTAAAACTAATTGCTGCCATTCAGAATTATTCAGTAAAAAATCGAGATTTTCTTCAATATTAATCGCATAAACTTTCACATCGTTAGACAAGGAAACCTTTAAACCTTCTTTTAATATTCTTGATGAAATTCCTTTAAAAAGCACATCTGATTTCCCTTTAGAAATAGAAACTTGGGATTTTCTAGAAATCTCTGCACTATTTAAAAAAACAGTTATTTCATCAATCGTGTGATTTGCTACAATATCTTCGGTTGTAACCGAATTGAAAATGGGAATTAAAAATAGTAATAGGATTGATATTGTTTTCATTTTCTAATTTTTATGCATTTCTAATTCTAGGATCTAACCATCCGTAAATGACATCTACAAATATATTGATAATAATAAACATAGTTGCTATTATTATAGATGAACCTATAATTACAGGATAATCTTTTTCGTTTAATGCGGTGATAATTTCTTTTCCCAAGCCATTCCATCCAAAAATATATTCTACAAAAACAGCGCCTGCCAGCAAGGATGCAAACCAGCCAGATATTGCTGTAACTACAGGGTTTAAAGCATTTTTTAAGGCATGTTTTCGTATGATTTTATAGGTAGATAAGCCTTTTGCTTTGGCGGTACGAATATAATCCTGACTCATAACTTCCAACAACGAATTTTTCATTAACGGAATAATTACCGCCAAAGGACGAATTCCTAAAACAATGGCTGGCAAAATGAGGTTCTTTAACTGAATGTATTTTCCTTCACCAAAATCATCGACTTCATACAAACTACCTGTCATATTTAAATTGGTGTATTTATGCAATACAAAACCAAAAAACCACGCAAATAATATTGCCGAGAAAAAAGAAGGCACACTCATTCCAAAGATGCTAATAATAGATATTATCCTATCAAAAAAACTGTCTTTAAATAAGGCAGAAAGAATTCCTAAAAATATACCTACAACTATGGCAATCAAAATAGCCGTTATTGCTAATACTGCCGTATTTGGTAATGTATTACTTATTATTTGTGCTACTTTTTTACCGCTTTTATGATAGGATTCTCGTAAATAAGGCTTCTTTAAAACTACGGTAGTTTTAGCCATTGAAAATAAAGGAAAATACTTAAATTTATTTTTTTCTAAGGCTGTAAAATCCGATTGTTTGTTGCTATGAAAAGAGATTGGTGACAAATCATTTAAGTATAAAACGTATTGTGTTAATAACGGTTTATCAAAACCATATTTTTTCTTAATTGCCATTAATTGTTCACTGTCTTCATTTTGACCTTGCATCATTTGTGCGGCATCTCCTGGTATTTTATGTAGGATGAAAAAGATAATGGTAACAACACCAAAAAGTGTAATGACTCCGTAAAGAAATTTTGAAAAAAAACGTTTTATCAATTTTATAAATTTAATTATTGAAGTTGTAAAGCTACTTTATTTTATTGAACATATTCTTAATTTCAGTTTATATTGTATAGGAATAAAAAAACTAAAACTGATTTTTATTAAAAAAACGACTAACGTTTCAAACTAAAATGCCCACGTTTTGTAGTAATCACATTGTTATAATCTATCAAATCTACCGAAAACCAATAATCTGCATCTGGAGCAGGATTTCCGTTTCTTGTTTTTCCATCCCATTTTTCCGTTGCCGGATTAAAAACAGTCATAATTTTACCAAAACGATTAAAAACCGTAATATTAGATACGGTATTAAAATGCTGTAATAATTGATTGTGATTATCAATATGCCAATTATCATATGCGTTATCGCCGTTTGGTGTGAAGAATTTTGCGTAATCTAATAGGGTGATTTCTTTTTGTGTGTTTGGCAGACAACCATTTTTGTCTTTCACTGTTATGATATGATAACCATATAAAAGATTATCAAATACATTGGAATCTTGAAAGTCATAATCATCAATAGCAAATTCATAATCGCCTTCGCCTATCACTTCAATTAGGATACTTACGCGTGGATAAAAATTAGTATCGGATACTAAGATGTTAGTAATTGTTGCTGTATTTGATGGGTTTACGGTAATGTTTCGATTTAAAACACAACCATCTGGATTGGTGATTTCTACCGTATAAACGCCAATGTTATTAATACTAATTTGTTGAGTTGTTTGTGCTAAATTTTGCACTGGATCAATGCCGTTATTGTAAAACCATTGATAGGTGTAATTAGTTGCGTCTCCAAGAATACCAGCTTCAAGTTCAATAGTATCTGGAAATGTATTTAAACAATACATAACAGATTCATCTGCTTTAATAGTTGGGTTTTGAAATACCTTTAATGTGATTATGGCAAAATTTGTACAACCTTCCATATTGACTACTTCTGCATATATTTGCTGGTCTTGTGCTATATTTGTGTACGTATCAAAATTTGTTATTAAGGTGCTTGGATTGGTTGGATTGGTATAATAATTTATAACCGATAAGCTAGAATCTCCATTGGTAATATCATAGTTTGCATCTTGTAAATTGAATATTGAAAAATTGGTACCATCGTCATTACAACTCACCAAATCCGTATTAAAAACAGTAGGAATTGTAGCGTATTCTACTGTAATGATACCTTCTGAAACACACGTGCCTCCTAAATCTACCTCTACTTTATAGCGACCTTCTGTAGTTACATTATAGGTTTGAGTAATTTCGCCAGGTAAAGGTGTGAATATATCATCGTATGGTAATGTATCTACAGACCACGTGTAAGAGTTGGCTACTGCCACATTACAATCGAGCAATAAATTTTCAGTGCCACATAAGGCATTTCCAGTTGAGCGTAAGATATCGATACCCAGATCGGTTCCAATATTAAAACTACCCGCTTTTAGAAAAACGGCAGAATCGTATCTGTAATTTGTATGATCTGCAATGATTAGCTTAATGTGATAGGTTTGTCCAGCTACAACATTACTTTCAGCTTTTAAAACGGCAGTTTGTCCGTTAAAATTAATTGGCGCAGTTCCATTATTCCACGACCCAAAATAATTTTCATTCTCAGCGGCACAAGCACCAGGAATTTCTGGATGAACAGAAGTAACTTGAACGGGAATTGTTGTGTTGGGAATTACAGCTATGTTTGTATAACTAGTATCGGTAGTTGCTTTAATTAAAAAAGCAAAGACATCGGAATAGTTACACGTACTATTATCGCCTTCTTGGTATTCTTCGGATGCAAAAATATATTCAAAACTCATGTAATTGGTTACCGGTACAAAATCAAATTCCAAAACTGTAGCGTTTAATGTATCTGAAAATAATGCGTTCAAGTCGGAATCGGTTCCCCAAGCCATACCTTCATCATCGCTTAAGCTTGTATTTGGTCCAACAGTGTGATTGGCAGTTCCGGTACTTAAAACAACGCCTTCGTCAAAAGGAAACGTGGAATTGTTGCCATTAAAATAGGCATAACTATTTTCCGAATTGCCAAAATTCCCGCCAGTAACTGCAAAATTTGAAATGCTTGCACAACCTGAATTATTGAACAACACATTTTGAATTAATTGTTGTGCGGTTTGTGTATCATCTACCGTTATGTTTTGCGAAAACCCATGTATGGTGAAAAAACAAAAGAGTAAAAAAAGTATTTTTTGCATAGCTAAAATTATACTACAAAGGTATTAAAATCTATCGGTTTAAATAGAGCCAACCTCTTAAAGTATTATCCGATTCATTGTTGAGTTTGAGCACATAAAAGTATGTGGCAGTTGGTAGTTTTTTACCTTTATATAAACCATCCCATAATGGTGTCTCTCTGTTGCCTTTATAGATTTCATTTCCATAACGGTTGTAGATTGTTAATTCAAAATCGGGATGTAAGTTTTGTAAATCGGTTATGAAAAAGGTATCGTTATTATCATCTTCATTTGGTGAAAACCCGTTTGGTACAACATTTAAGATGGTTTCTGGTGGACGGCTATTTAGCTTGGTAACCACGCAATTTACCATGACATAATCTTGACCCGATGATAGTTGTATGGTTGCAGTTGTGTCTCCAACCTCAATATTATCCGATATATCGTAAAAATCTAGATCCATATTATACAAATCCGTAGCGCCTGTAAAACTATTGGTGCCATTAAATGCGTTTGTTTCTGGATTTAAATCATTCCCTATTAAATCGCCATTTATAGTTAAGGATTCATTCACTGCCAAAGCACTATCGCCTTCCCAGGCTAAAAAACCTATTTTTGCGCCTTCGGTATCAATAACATTAAGATCATCAAGTTGAATGGTAATATTACTAGGCACACTTTGCATGCCATCATACACGTTTATTTGATTTACTGGAAAGGATGAGTTGGCGTAAATAATAACAATGGCCCAACCACCAAAATTGATTCCAAATTGACAGTATTGTGGAATAACGGCTTGTAAGTCTAATTCCGATACGGTATAATTACCATTGCCTGTTTGTATTAATTGATTGGTAACATCGGCGTAAGCACTAAAAAATTGATACCCAAAATAGTCGCTTTCAAAGGTGCGTTCTGCTGTAATGTTTTCATTGTTAAGTTTTATGTCTAAATCTCCCGTTCCAGAACCAGCCCAATATAAATAAGCAGCTTCAATATTATCACTAAAACCTAGATTTAGGTTTGCCGAAGAGCTTGTGTTAATAGTACAATTTGATGAGGCTTCATTTTCAGATGGATTAAGTGTATTGCCAATCATTGTGAAATCATAACGTCCTTCAAATTGCTGTAATAATGAAATGTCTTGTGCTATTGCATTATAGTTTGTAATAAATAAAATAAGAAAAATTACTTTTTTCATTTGTTGGTTTTGGTAACCAAATGTAGTGAAAATTTATCGTTTTAATGTGAAATGCCCTTTCCGTTCGTACTCCTTACCTAAACTATCCGTAAAAGTTGCAACAAACCAATAATCGGTTTCATTTGCAATGTTGTCTAGATAATAGCCATTCCATGATGCGTTATTAGTTAGATTGGCAATTCTTTTACCAAACCTATCGTAAATTTTGAGTGTAGTTGTATTATAAGCATCAGCTCCATAAATGCTAAAAGAATCATTTATACCATCGTGATTTGGTGTAATGAATTTTGGAAAACGAATGACGATAAAATCTTTCTGTATTTTTGGTGAACAACCTCTTGCATCTTGTACATAAACAGTATGTATGCCTTCGGTTAAATTTTGAAAGATATGACCGTGTAATTCATTTGCTAATTCGTAATCTATATCATTCAAAGAATATTCATACTCACTTGTACCAGATACTAAAACTGAAGCAGTATTATTCTCTTGATTATCAAATATGGTAATGGTCTCAATAATAGGTGTATTTGGTTCGTTTACAAAAAAGCGTATTCTTGTTTCATCATAGCAAGCTCCATCGGGATCATTTGTAATGCTATTTGTAATTCTAGCTGTAATTACTTGTTGACTTGTTGTAAAAGGGTTTGGTAATGGATCAATTAGTACATTATTCTCATCAAAATAAGATATGGTTACATTGGTTTGACCTTGTAAGAGTTCATTTTCAATTGAAGACGTATCAAATGGGAAAGTACCGTTATGTTCATAGTTACAGCCTTTTAAATTTTTAACAGGATTTGCTAATGGTAGTTGATCAACGACCAAATCAATATATAAACCTTCTCCTAAACCAACACAATCTAAATTTGTATTATTACTTATTCTCATAAAAATACGTTCAGCAACAGGTGTCGTTGAACTAATATTTCTATAGTTTTGAGGGTTTTCAATTTTATTATTTTGTAATAAAGCATCGTTTAAAGTAAGGAAATAACTTACAATAAGATTTGGCTGATCGTCTAAAGGAAATAAACTAATTACGTCACTTTCTACATTTGTTAAATTAAAAGTTGTTTTTCCATCTCTATCATCATTATTAACATCCACAAAATCATCACATTTATATAATGTTGAATTGTAGTTAATGTTAGTTGTTGATATTTCTATATGAACTTCACCTACAGTATAGCAACCTCTAATTTCAACACGAACCCAAATAGGTTCATTTATTGGCGTTGACATTGTAATGTAATTGGATGCGTTTGTGATTTCATTTATATCATTTTTTGCATCTAATTCATTTTGATAAAAAGTGATATTATACCTAGTGGAATTTGCTATTAAGGATTCGACCAGGTTATGTAAATTAATTTCATTATAACCATCGTTGTCTTCATCACATTGATTAATATAGATTGGTGTGTTGATAAATGGACTGGAATCAATTCTAAAATTTGCATAACCTTTAAAAGGACAAAAATCAGGATTCCATAAAATACTAACATCATAAGTACCAGCGCCTAAATCATTGCCACTTACCTCAAGATAATTTTGATTTGGCATTGAGATTGGATTGCCTTCAAAAGACCATGTGTAAATGGTGTTTCCTCCAAAGCTAAACCCCCAATCTTCGGGTGAGCGCGCTACTAAAGTAAAGGTTTCACCTTCACAGACATTAATATTATTTGCTATGTTATCTGGATTTGCACCATCAATAATATCAACATTGGCTTGCATGAGTGCTTGATTAAAAACAGGTAAGCCAGCTTTGGTTTTATTAGGAGTTGTAGTTACACCTTTCAATTCTAAATAACAAGTTGATCCAAATCCATTGGGATCATGAATGACATCTAACTAGTGTGATTCTCTAGGATAAAAAAGAGATCTGTAAATTTTTCCATCACTTCCCATTTGTAAAGCACCACCAATTGTCACAGAACTACCGCCAATATTACTTCCGCCATTAAGTGCTCCATTTAAGCCGAATCTTAGTTGAGAAATGCCACCAGGATAACTGTAAAACAAATGACGCCCCAATTTTGAAAATTCTACACCATAAGGATTGGGACTGTTTTCAAATAAAACCTCATTTGACAATTGCCCAGTTGCATTATCAAAGTCATAAATTGAAAACACTTTACTATTAGTATGTGCAGCAGCAAGTTTTGAACCTCTTGGTGATGCTTTCATATAACCAACTCCAATATACTTTCTTTGAAAAGTGGTCTTTATACTATTTGTTTCAATACCTGATGGTGTAAGAAGAAAACTATGATAGGTGTCGAACAAGTTATCAAATTCACCTTTTTCGCCATCTATTGTTGACAACCCAACAATCCAAATTGAATTACAATCATTATGAATTACAGATGCAATTTTCTCTGCACTAAGGTTTAATAATAATTTATCTTTGTTAAATGATTCTATACCTCCTTTTCCATGATCTAATCTCATGTCTACAATAGAATACCTGAGTCCTTTAGTGCCATTGTAAACATCGGTTGTGAAAATGTAATACTTTCTTGGACTATATTGTTTAGTATCTTCGGGCATAGGAACAATTAAAGCAGATTGAGTGCTTTTTGAATTGCCTTTTAAAGTAAATCCATTTAGCATAATATCATGATCTTTATTATACACTTTTTCACCATCTGTATAAAATAACAAATTACCATTTCTGTCACTCATGCTTGCACATCCTGCATTACTTGAAATTTCTCCATCTCTAATACTTACGGGTGCACCTGGATTGAAGTTTAAACCTGCATAATTACCAAAATACCAAAAATTGGATTCCTTTTGGGAAAATGTATTTAAAGACAACAATAGGGTTAATATGAATATAATAATTTTTTTCAATGCTATAAAAAATGTTTTTCAAAGCTACAAAAATCATTTATTAATTCAAAAACATATATACTTTTGATTCTAAAATGAAATCAATAACTTTAATTTAGATCATTTTTTTAAAGAAAAATGCCCTTTTCTAACGTATTCCTTACCAATATTATCTGTAAATGTAGCTACAAACCAATAGTCGGTTTCTGCAGCAATTTTGTTTAAATACATACCATCCCAAGGTTTATTGTCTTTTAAAACAGCAATTCTTTTACCAAACCGGTCGTATATTCTAAGAATAGAATTTGCAAAAGCATCACCACCATAGGTGTAAAATGTATCATTTATACCGTCATGATTTGGAGTGATGAATTTTGGAAAACGAATAACGAAAATTTCTTTTTCACTAACCGCAGCACAACCATCTTGCTCATTAACGTAAATTGTATGAGCGCCTTCTATAACGTTATGGAAAATATGCCCGTATAATTCATTACCTGGTTCAAAAGGCATATTGTCTAAAGCAAATTCATAATTTCCAGATGTACTTAATAAAACAGACACCCGATTATTTGGTAAATTGTCGAATATGGTAATTGTTTCGATAGTTGGAAAAACAGGATCGATTACATCTAAATTTACGATCGTTTTATCACTACAAGGACCATTTGTGTCGTTAGTATTGTTATTGGTTACTTGTACATAAATTGTTCTGTTACTAGAAGTGTAACTTGGTATAAAATCTGCATTTGGAATTGGAATTTGCACATCATTTTCATCAAAATAATGAAATGATAGACTTACATTAGTTTGACCTTGTAAGACGTTATTTTCAATAGAACTGGTGTCAAACATTGCTTGATCTGATCCGTCATTGCAATTAATAAGAGCGTCTATTGGATGAGCAATTGGTAATTTTTCTACGGTTAAATCTACATATAGATTATTTCCTAAACCTACACAATCAATATTTGTAGTGTCGTTAATACGGATAAAAATGCGTTGGGGATTTGTATTTGTTAAAGTTACATTTCTGTAATTTGATGGATCGGTTATTTCATTAATCTGTAATTGAGCATCTTCTATTGAATGATAAAAGCCAATGGATAAATTAGCTTGCATGCCTACAGGAAATTGACTTATTACAGCATTGTTAACTTGTGATAAATTGAAAGTAGAATAGCCATCTGTATCATCATTATCTACATCCACATAATCGTCACATGAAAATAGTGTCCCGTTATAATTACTATTGGTATAAGAAATATTAATATGAACAGCTCCAATTGTTTCACAAGTTGAAGAAACCACACGAACCCATAACGGATTTAGACCTGTAGATGATGTTGAATAATTTGTGGCATCGCTGTTATTTATAGGGTTTGTGTTTGCATTGGCATCCGCTTGAGAATGGAAATAAGTGAAGGTTTCATTTTCAAAATTTGCCGAAATTGTTTCATTGGCGTTTGTAAGATTTACTATGGCAATACCGTCAATATCATCATCACATTGGTTTATAGTTATTGGTGTATTTAATACGGGATAGTCAAAAAAGGTTGTATTTGCCACACCGTAAAACACACAAGAACCAGAATTAATATCTACTCTTAATTTATATTCGCCTGTTCCAAAATTAGTGTTATTAATATTTAGCGAACTTGTAGTTTCTGAAGGAATTAAAGTATCATTAAAATACCAAGCATAGGTTGTTAATGGAGGATGAGAAGACGTGTCCAATAAACCTAGATGATAAGAATCGCCAACACATAAATCTAGAGTTGTTGTAAATCCGCTTGGGTTGTTTACAATATCTTCATCAGATAAAACTAAAGATTGAATAAAAGGAGGCAAGCCTAACCTACTTGTGCCAGCACCTAAATTAATAGCATTGTGTTGATAATTACACGCATTGCCCAAAGCATTTGGATTATTAATAGCACCTAAAAAATGAGTGCCTTCTAAATAATGTTTTGCTAAGGCTCTATATATTTTCCCATCTGGACCCATTTGTAAAGCGCCACGATACAAATCATTTCCTCTATAATCTATTAATTTACTAGGAAAGGTTGTGTCCGTTAAATCGAATTGCCATAAAAAGCCATTTTGCGGTGATTGATTGAAGGTGTTTCCTTTGGTAATTGATGTGACGTATAATCTTGAGCGATCTATTGAAAATTCGATACCATAAGGAACTGTAAAAGATGAATTATTTGCGTGAGTTGGGTCATTCATTATTAAATTTTGCTCATTTGAAACAACACCTGTTAAAAAATTAAAATCGTACATAAAAACGCCATTTTCTTCTAATTTTGTGTGTATTACTCCCAATTTAGAACCATCGGCAGAAATTTTTAAATAACCAATACCGCCAGTAGTATTTGTTGCAAAAGTTGAAGGAATACTGGTTGTGTTTATTCCTGCACTTGTGACTTCAAAGGAGTGAAATGTGTTGTAAGATCTTGATATGCCATCTGCAGAAGAAAATGCAATCACCCAAATTGACCCACAAGTTCCAGATTTAAATGCTGCAATTTTTTCTGAACAATGTGTTAAAAGTGGGATGTTTTTTTCTGCGGGTAAAACACTTCCTAATCCACCATCTAGATTCATATCTACTACTGAATATTTTAAACCATAACTATTGTTATTTTGTTCGTCAACTGTAAAAACATAATATTGATTATCATTTTCACTTTTTGGAACAATAATAGCCGATTGCGTACTTGATTTATTACCATGTAAACCACCACCATTATCCATTAAATTATGGTCTTTATTCCAAATACTTGTGCCATCTGTATAAAAAAGTAAGGTTCCGTTACTACTTGAGATGGTTGCACAGCCTTCAATAGTTGATAAAGTGCCATCATTAAGAACAGTTGGTGCACCCGAATTAAAATCCAAACCCGCTTGATCTCCAAAATACCAAATATTTGCTTCTCCTTGTCCAAAAACAGACAAAGTGATTGTAAATAGTAATAATAGAATAACTTGTTTCATTGAATAAATTTAAATTACGGTATAAAAATAACTTAAAAAAATCAATTAAGTGTTAAATTGCAGTTAGTCTAATTTATTTAAATTTTTATTGTTTTAAACTAAAGTGTCCTTTACGTTCGTATTCTTTACCTAAACTATCCGTAAAAGTTGCAACAAACCAATAATCAGTTTCAGATGCAATTTTTCCTGAAAATGTGCCGTCCCAAGACTCGTTATTATCAAGATTTGCAATTACTTTACCATAGCGATCAAATAATACAACGTTTGAAGTTACAAAAGCATCTCCGCCGTATACAGAAAATGTATCGTTTATACCATCGTGATTTGGTGTGATAAATCTAGGGAAACGAATAATAATAATTTCTTTGCTAACTATTGGTGTACAGCCATTTTTATCATTTATATTTATGATATGCGCACCTTCTTCTACATTATAAAAAACATGTCCATAAATTTCATTACCGTCTGTATAATCTCCATCGTCTAACGAAAATTCATAATCTCCAGCACCGCTAACTAATACAGAAACATGATTGTTTGGTAAATCATCAAAAATAGTAATGGTTTCAATGACAGGAATACTAGATTCGTGAACCGTAAATGCCTTTGTGGTATCACACATAGAACTAGATGTTGCGGTAACGGTATAATCTCCTGCTTCGGTAATTTCTATAGTGTCAATATTTGATCCAATTTGTTCTCCTTTATCATTCTCCCAATAATAGTCATAAACTGCTAATGGATTTTCTATACTAACACTTAATGGTGTTGGTAATAAATCTAAACACAATAATTGATCTGAAACATCAAAAATTGGTGCATCTGGAGCTACTAAAAATTGAATGTCTGTTGTTGCTATACACGAAGCATTGTTTGTATTGATAACTTCGGCAGTTACAACTTGCGTGGCGCTTGTAAAAAATTCTGGTAAAGATGGTAAAATTTCAGCTTTTAAAGTTGCGTCATAATAATTGGTATAGTAATGAACTTCTGTATCTGTTTGTGTTCCACCTAATAGTGTAGATTCAATTAAAGCAGTGTCAAAAGTTGATAAACCATCTGTTATGTTTGGTAAATCATCACATAATTGCTGAATTGGAACTGCATTAGCAATTGGCGTTATGTCCACAATAAATTCCATAGTTGTTTCTTTATTACAAGCACCATTTGGATCATTTGTTGTGTTGTTAATAGCTCTTATTGTTACAGTTTGCGTTCCTGATAAATAGTTAGGAAAAAATGTTGTTGTTGGTATCAATACATCATTTTCATCATAAAAACTTAAGGTTACACCAGTTTGTATTCCTAAAACTTCATTAATGATTCCTGTAGTATCAAAAGAAAATTGATTGTTTATATCACCACATTCTATTTTATCTGTTGGTTGTGTTAAAATTGGTAAACCTTCTACAACCAAATCTACATACAAGTCTACACCTAATCCAGCACAATCAAAGTTTGTGTTGTTGTTAACGCGAATGTATATTCTTTCGTTTGTTATTGTTGAATTTCGATATGTTGCAGGAGTTGTTATTACATTTGCCTGTAATTGCGCATCATTGATATTTTTATAATAAGTAATACTTAAATCAGGCTGAATAGTTGCTGGAAATAAATTAAGCACATCAGTTTCAACTTGCGTTAAATCAAATTCTGTTATGCCGTCATAATCATCTTCTAAGGTATTTATAAAATCATCGCATTTGTATAAGGTTGTATTATAAGCTGTAGATGTTGCTGATACAATTATAGTAACTTGTTCTATAGTTGTACATCCGTTTGCGTTTTCTACTCTTACCCAAATAGTGTTTGAATTGGTGTTGAAGTTTGTTGGAATTGCAATTGGATTTGAATTGGCGTTAGCTAAGGCTTGAGTTGTAAAAAACAAAAATGCTTCATTGGCAGAATTTGCAGAAATGTTAGCGTTTGATAAAGTTAAATCGATATTACTAAAACCATCAGTATCATCATCGCATTGTTTTATAGTAATTGCATTCAAAACAGGATTGGCAAATACTTCTATTTGAAAAGAGGTTCTGTCAAAACAATTTGCATTCAGATTATTGGTCATTTGTACATATATAGTTTGTATTGCACTTGTGTTTGTGTACGAATTTATGGTAGCATTAGGAATTTGATTGTTGTACCCAGCATCTGTAAAATACGTTAAAGAGAAATCGGTATTACTTGATCCATTTAAAATTATAGTTTTGTTTTGTTCTAAATCAAAGCTATTTTGGCCATCTATTGTAGTTCCAAAAGACGTGTCATCACAAGCGTCTATTTTTGGAATATTAGCAGAGATTTCAGCAACAGCTTGCGTTATAATTATTTCGAAAGCTCCATCTGCATAACAATTGGTACTGCTACTATTCTGTACGCGGGCATATACTGTTTGTCCTGTGCTATCAAAAGCAGTAGGTGTTGGAACTAAAATAGTGTAAGCACTATCAAGATAATAAACGACTTCAAACTCAGTGGCTAATTGACCATTTAAGATTTCAACATCTTTATCTTGTAAATTAAAGGTTGATGTGCCGTCATTATCCGTATCGCATTCATAAAGATTAGTTATAGCATTATTAATTGTAGCGTCTGTAACAAACTCTACAGCTATTTCGTCTTCACCAATACAACCAGCTCCTAAATCTACTTCTACTTTATATAAACCGTTGCCTAAATTTGCTAAATAGGTTTGGTTTAATTCGCCAACTATTTCTACATTATCTTTATACCATTTGTAAGAAGTTGCAACAATCCCTGCATCTAAAAGAACATCGTTTCCACAAGCGGCATTATTATCAGCTGTAATTCTAGGATTTCCTAAACTAGCACCAAGTACAAAACTTCCTGCTTCTAAAAATATGGCAGAATCCCAAGCTGAGTCTCCTTGGTCCGAAACGACTAATTTTATTTCGTATCGTTCGTTTGGAATAACAGCAGAAGTAGCTGTTAATGCTTTTGTTCTTCCTCCATAATTTGTATTTCCTACATTGTAACCTTCAAAGTATTCCGTATTAGCACTACAAGCATTAGCATTGTTTATATTAAGAACGCTTACAGGTGTTCCACTTGGCAGAACTGCTAAATTTGTATAAGTTGTGGTTCCTTCTTTTCTAAGTAAAAAAGCAAAACTATCAGCATAATTACATTCGGTACTACCATCGTATTCTTCTGACGCCATGATGAATCTAAAACTAATGCTAGTAGATGTTGGAACAAACGTGAATTTTATAAAAGTTGCATCTTGTAAACCTGATTGTCCTAGAGCAGTGGCCAGGTCTGCATCGCCACCTTGACCGTTTTGATTGCTAATGTTTGTTGTAGTAGCTGTGTTTCCTGCCGGATATGCCTCGCCTGTAGTTAACACAATTCCTTCTTCAAAAGGGAATGAATTGCCAGCAGGTCGTTTAAAAAAACCGTAACTTTTGTTTTGTGTGTCAGTAGCAGTACCGTGAACTTGCTCAGAAAATGTATCTACTTGTGCACAAGCACCTGTAATTAAAACGTTTTCTATAAGTTGTTGAAGTGAGTAATCTGCTTCTGTAGAATTATTTGGATTGTTAATTTCTAGTAATTGAGCATGTGCTAAAAGACCACTAAAAAGTAGTGCTATAATTGTTAGTTTGTTTTTCATTTGATATAAATAAGTATTCAAAATTACATTAATTTTTTTTTAATGCAAATATAAAGGTCATTGATTTATTAAAACAATTCAAGATGAAAATACCCTAACTAATGTTTTAAACTAAAATGCCCTTTACGTTCGTACTCTTTACCTAAATTATCTGTAAAAGTTGCCACAAACCAATAATCAGCTTCTGAAGCGATTTTCCCTAAATACAAACCATCCCATGAATCATTATTTTTAAGATTTGCTATTGTTTTTCCATATCGATCATAAATTACAACGTTCGTTTCAGCAAAAGCATCGCCACCATATATAGAGAATGTATCGTAAATACCATCGTGATTTGGCGAAATATGTCTTGGAAAACGTACAACTACAATTTCTTTAGTCACAACAGGTGTACAGCCATTTTTATCATTTATATTAATGGTATGTGCGCCTTCTAGAACATTGTAAAAGATATGTCCGTATAGCTCATTACCATCTACATAAGCTTCGTTATCTAAAGAAAATTCATAATCACCTGCACCACTTACTAAAACTGACACGCGATTGTTTGGTGAATCGTCAAAAATAGTAACGGTTTCAATTTGTGGAATACTAGATTCTGTAATGGTAAAAGTCTTTGTAGTATCGCAAATAGATGTAGATGTCGCAGTAACCGTATATTCTCCAGCTTCTGTTATTCCAATAGTTGCAGTATCATCTCCAACCTGTTCTCCTTTATCATTCTCCCAATAATATGTGTAAATAGCCATAGGGTTTTCTATACTAACCATTAGTGGTGTTGGTAATTGATCAAGACATAATAATTGATCATAAATATCAAAAATAGGAGAGTCCTCCTCAATTAAAAATTGAATATCTGTAGTTGCAACACAATTAGGATTATTTGTGTTTATGACTTCAGCAGTTATTGTTTGTGTTGCTGTATTGAAAAATTCTGGTAATGTAGGAAGAATTTCTGTTCTTAATAGCAGGTCGTAATAATTAGTATAATAATGAATTTCTGTATCTGCAGGCGAGCCTCCAAGAATAGCAGATTCGATTAGTGAAGTGTCAAAAACTGACATGCCATCATTTCCATCTGGTGCATCATCGCATAATTGTAAGATGGGAATAGTGTTAGCAATAGGTATAAAATCAACTATAAATTCTTGGGTAGTTTCTTTACTACAAGGTCCGTTAACATCATTAGTTATGTTGTTTGTAGCAACAATTTTTATTGTTTGTGATGTTGAGGTATAATTTGGGAAAAACGATGCTGTTGGTATTTGTACATCATTTTCATCAAAAAATGTTAATGTGATTCCGGTTTGAGTGCCTAAAACCTCATTTATGATACCAGTTGTGTTAAAATCAAATTGTCCACTACCATTATCACAACCTCTTTTAGGTGTTGGTTCTGTAACAACAGGAAGAGGTTCAACGACTAAATCTATATATAAATCAATTCCCAAACCTGCACAATCTAGATTGGTGTTATTATTAACGCGTATATATATTCTTTCATTAAAAATAATTGAATTTCTATAGGTTGCCGGATTGTTTATTGCGTTTGCTTGTAATTGCGCGTCGTTTATGTTTTTATAATAGGCAATTCCTAAATCTGCTTGAATTGACGCTGGGAATAAATTAAGTACATCTGTTTCAACTTGAGTTAAATCGAACTCCGAAAAACCATCGTAATCGTTATTTGAAGTGTCTACAAAATCATCACACTTTGAAATGGTTTTATTGTAGGCAGTTGCTGTTGCAGAAACTAAAATATCTAACCTTGCTACTTTAAAACAATTGTCTATATTTGTTACGCGCACCCAAAGTGTATTTGTTGCAGTACTATAATTTACTGGGTCTAAAATTGCGCCAGTATCATTATTTGCATCTGTTTCATCTGTAAAATAAGAAAATTGAACAGCAGAATCTGTTGAGATACTATCATTAAACAAGGTTAAATCAATTAAACTGATACCATCTGTATCATCATCACATTGTTTTATAGAAACAGGTGTGTTTATGGTTGGATTTGCATGATATGTAATTGTTGCAACACCTAATAATTGACATGTGTTATCATTAAAATCAATTTTCACTCTGTATTCTCCATCGCCGTGAGTTATACCATCAATATCTATATAGCTTGTCGTCACATTAGGAACAATTGGGTTGTCATTAAAAGTCCATTCGTATGTGGTGGTTGGAGGATAGGTGCCAACGTCGTTTGATTCTAACCGAAAGGTATCACCATCGCATAAATCTAAATCGGTTGCTAGTTGTAAAGGATTATTATTGATAATATCTACACTAGGTAAAAATAAAGATTGAATGAATGGCGGAAGACCTTGTGTGCATGTTCTTCCTCCTAAACTAACTGATCTATGTTGGTAATTAACAGAAGAACCAAGATTTTCAGGTGCATTGATTACACTTATAAATTTATTATTATCATTTGAGCCATCGCTTGCCCAATATATTTTACCATTTGAAGCTAACTGTAAAGCGCCACGTGTGTTTGAGTAGCTATGAATCAGCCTCCGTGAATTATTTACATCATTAAAAGTTGTTAAATCTAAATCAAATTGATATAAATTTTCAGTAGATCCAGCGGTAAAGTTTCCAGTAGAAATATAAAGTCGTTTGCTATTTAAAGAAAATTCCACACCATAACCGCGTTCGCCATTTATATTGAGTTGATTTCCATTGCTAATAATCCCAGTAGCATTGTCAAAATCGTAAATATACGTACCGGTATTCATATTTGCAGATACAATTTTAGTGCCATCGGGTGCTATTTTTAAATAACCTCTAACATCTCCAGCACTATTTGAAACTGTTGAAATTACAGGCGTTACAGCAACACCACTGCCATCAACTAAATAGCTGTAAAAAGTATTGTTAACAAGAGAAATTGCCCAATATGAGTCGCAATTATCTGTTTTTACTGCCGTTACTTTTTCTGTCCATGAATTACTTAGTCCGCCAGATAAATTAACAACACTTCCAGCTACAACATCTCCTAAACCTCCATTTAGAGACATATCAACTGTGTAGTACTTAAAGCCTGCATTTTGAGGCAAACCCGTACTTCCAACAGCATTTGTGCCAACAGTGAATAAATAATAAATAGTTGGATCATTTGGATTTGGTACTATTAAACCCGATTGAGAGCTCGACGGATTTCCGCCTAAATTAACACCATTTGTCATTTGTTGATGTTGGGAATTCCAAACCGTTATTCCATCGGTATAAAAAAGTAAAGCGCCATTTTCATCAGCAATTGAAGAACAGCCTTCAACAGTATTTAATTGTGATCCCGAAAAAGATACTGGATTACCAGAATCAAAATTTAATCCAGCATTTTGACCAAACAGCCACATGTTTGTTTCTCCTTGTGAAAATGATTGTAAAGTCAAAAAAACAAAAGAAATTAAAAATAATACATTTTTCATTATAAATAGATATTTTAAAATCCAAATATAGTAAAATTGCTCTGTTATGAACTTAATTTTAACACTTTAATTAGTGCTTTTTTTTTTATGATGGTAATTTTTTAAAATTTTTTAAAATTCAAAAGACAAAGTTCAGCACGACTAAATTGTAGATAAAAGATTAGGTTCCTATAAATCTCTTTTTAAAATCAATTTATATGCTCCAAATATAAAAATAAAAATCCACACTAAAACGATAGCAATTTGATACCAATGGATGGCGTAATCAAAATTTAAAATCTCTGTAGCATTGCCTTGTTTGGCGAGTGATTTTACAGCTTTAAAACGCGTAATTGGTTGTTCAATTAAATTACTGATTGCTTGTAAAGGAAAGAATTGCGACACTTGTTTGTAAACATCTGTTTTTGGAAATAGTTGCCAGCGCATTACAGCATAAGAAATACTTTCGATTATTGCCCAAACACCTAAAGCACCTAATGCAAAAGCAGAGCGTTTCACTAAAACGCCTAAAAATAAACCAAAAGAGAAAAATCCAACCAATTTTACAAAAAAGGCGAGTAAATATTCTAAATCTGAAAAGACTAATTTAAATTCAGTAATGTCTGAAAACATAAATCCTTGGATGAGAGAGATTAAGAATAAGAAAACAGTAGATAAAAGAGCAAAGACTGTTACAGTTAAAAATTTAGATAAAATAAACTCCTTTTTACTTAAGCCATCGATGAGGTTTTGTTTTAAGGTTTTGTTGCTATATTCTGTAGTCACCATTGAAACAACAACTAACAGTAAAAATATTTTAAACCACCCCATAAACCAAGAGTTAAAATGCCATATGTATGGAAAATTAAAAATACCTTGTTTAGCAACATCCAATTGAAACCAACTGTAGTCAAATTTCACTAAGGAGATTAAAGAAATTGAAGTTAATAAAACAAAATAAGTGATAATTAATATTTTGCTGGCTTTACTGTTTTTTAATTTTATATATTCTATTTGAAGTAATCGTAACATAATAATAAATAATTTTTTGATTTGAGAAGTAAGTAGTTTAATGCTAATTATTATTGGTTAAGGATAGAAATTGATTCTCTAAACTAGGTTTTCTTTTCACAAGATGTGTTAAGGTGATATTATTTTTAAAAGCCATTTTGTTTATGTCAGCAACAGAAATATCACTTTCTAATGTAGCAATCAATTTACCATTTTCTCTTTTTACAGATGCAATGCCAGGGATATTTTCCAAAACAAGTGTTAATTTTTCTAAATCTTGCTCTTCGCATTGTGTATCTATCCATCCAAAAGATGCGGTCATCTCATCAACACGACCTTCGTAAAGTTTTTTACCTTGTCGGATAATAACGACATGAGAACATACTTTTTCTACTTCGTCTAGCAAATGTGATGCTAATAAAATAGTGGTGCCTTTTGAGGCAATATCAGTAATAATTTTACGTATTTGATGAATTCCTTGAGGATCTAAACCATTGGTTGGTTCGTCTAAAATTAATATTTCGGGATCATTAAGTAGGGCAGAAGCAATAGCTAATCGCTGTTTCATACCAAGTGAAAAGGTCTTGAATTTACTATTTTTCCGACTTAATAAATCTACAATTTCTAATTTTTCTTCAATTTTGTCGGTAGGAATTTCTTTTATTTTGCAGACTAATCGTAAATTCTCTGAAGCGCTCATATTAGGATAAAAATTGGGCCTTTCAATAATAGCGCCCACTTTTTTTAGAGCTTCATGAGTCGACATTGTGCTATCAAACCAAGAATATTCACCAGATGTTTTGTTAACTACATTAAGTATAATACCAAGCGTGGTGGATTTTCCACTACCATTTGGACCAAGTATACCATATACATGCCCTTTTTTAATTTCAAAGCTTAAATTATTTACGGCATGAACGTTACCATATTTCTTATGTAGCTTGTTTAATGTTAAGATTGTTTCCAAAATTATAAGTTTAATGTTATTGATATGACGATTTATAGATGATTATGTTACAAGCATAAATGTATTTTAATATTGCAATATATAAAGTCTTAAAAATACATCATTTTTTGGCACAAAATCAAATTGAAATGTTTTTTAATGAAATTATAGACTCACCTAGCGATAATCAAGAAACATTATGGATTATTATTTTTAATTTCTGTTTATTATTGATTTCAAATATTTTTTGTACTTTGCGACAATAATAATAACTAAACTATTCAAAAATGAAAAAATTAATTTTTATTGCAATTACATTTCTTTTTAGCTTGTCTGTGCTAGCGCAAACAACAGTGTCAGGAAACGTTACAGATGCAAAAACTGGAGATCCACTACCAGATGTTAATGTAAAAGTGGTTGGAAAATCACTTGGAACCGTAACGGATTTTGACGGAAATTATGAGTTAACAACAAGTTTAGAAGCACCTTTTGAGGTTGTTTTTTCAACAGTTGGTTTCGCAAATGAAACAAAATCGGTAACTGGAAACAATCAAAAATTAGATGCGTCGCTTACAGAGAATGCAACTGCATTAGATGAGATCGTATTGTCTGCTTCTAGAACGCCAGAAAGCGTAAGAGAATCTCCAGTAACTATCGAGAGAATGGATGTTAGAGATATCAAAAATGCAGCTTCACCAAGTTTCTATAACAGTTTAGAGAACTTAAAAGGTGTGGATGTAAATACAAGTAGTTTAACATTTAACTCTGTAAATACACGTGGTTTTGCTGCGTTTTCAAACACACGTTTTATGCAATTGGTTGATGGTATGGACAATTCGTCTCCTGCACTTAACTTTGTAATGGGAAATTTAACTGGGGTTAACGAATTAGACCTTAAGTCGGTTGAATTATTACCTGGAGCTTCTTCTGCATTATATGGTGCAAATGCTTTTAATGGTATTTTATTTATGTCAACAAAAAATCCTTTTGATGATCAAGGAATAAGTTTTTATGCAAAAAGAGGAGTTACATCGTCAGAAGCTGGTGGTAATAATCCATATAACGATTTAGGAATTAGAGCTGCTCATGCATTTAGCGATAAGTTTGCAGCAAAAATATCGTTTTCTTATATGCAAGGTACGGATTGGGTTGCAAACGACACCAACGGTTATGTTGATACAAATGTTGCTGGAACTGCAGATACAGTATTAGCAGCAGGTTCAAGTTATGCACATGATGCATTAAATGTTTATGGAGATGAGGTTGCTACAAATCTACAAGGTGTTGCTCAAGCAATGGTTTCAGGAGGACAACTACCAGCTGCTGCTTTGCCATTAATTCCAAATGTAAAAGTTGGAAGAACAGGTTATATGGAAGAGGATGTGACTGATTATGATGCAAAAAGTATTAAAACAGATGTATCTTTAAATTATCGTCCTTTTGGAAATGATTTAGAAGTTGTAGCTAATTATAGAGTTGGTCAAGGAAGTACTATTTATCAAGGTGCTAACAGATATCAATTAAAAGATTTTATTATGCAACAAATGAAATTAGAAATTAAAAATGATGACTTTTTCTTACGTGGATATACTACTAATGAGGATGCTGGAAAATCATATGATATGCGTTTTACAGGAATTAATATGAGTAAAATTGGAGCGCCACAATGGTTTGGGACTTATGTTGGAGCTTATGCAACTGGAGCTACTCAAATATTAATGGGTGGTGGTTCAATGACTGATGTTACTAACGCTGCGCCAAACTTACACGCTGGTGCTCGTACTTATGCTGATGCAAATGTTACCATTCAACCTGGTACAGCTGCATTTGATACGTTATTTGACACAGTAACAAATGATCCAAACGTTGCTGTTGGTTCTAAATTTATAGATAAATCAAAAGTTTATGTTGGAGAAGGTAATTATAATTTTAGTAAATTATTAAATGGTGCTGCTGATGTACAAGTTGGTGGATCATACAGAAGATATTCTTTAAATTCTGAAGGTACTATTTTTACAGATTACGATGGACCAATAGAATATGATGAAGTTGGTGCTTATGTACAAGTTGTTAAAAAAGTAATGGACGATCGTTTAAAATTATCCGCTTCTGCTCGTTATGACAAAGCGGATGGCTTAGATGGAAACGTTTCTCCAAGAGTTTCTGTTAATTATGCAGGTGGAGAAAGTAAAAAACATAATTTTAGAGCATCTTTCCAAACAGGATTTAGAAATCCAACAACACAAGATAAATATATTGGGTTTAATGTAGGTAGAGCAATTTTAGTTGGTTCTGCACCAGATAACTTAGATAGAACTTTACCAGGAACTAGTTTAACTGGACGAAATGCTTATGAAAATGCGTATTCTGTTTCTTCATTTACAGCATTTGCTCAAGACGTAGGTGCGTATACACAAACACCTCAATTTGGTGCTGATATTGTAGCATTAATTGTTGGTTCTGGTGGTGTTTTAACACCAACTCAAGCAGGAGGAATGGCAATTGCCAATCACTCTGGTAGTTTATTAGAATCTACAACAACTGAATTAGTTCAGCCAGAAAAAGTATCTGCAATAGATGTAGGATACCGTGGTAAATTAGGTAAAGTATCTGTTGATTTAAATGGTTACTATAATAAATATGATGGATTCATCAGTTTAAAAACAGTTTTAGCGCCAGTGAATGGAAGTGCTATAACAGGATCTGGTATTGCTGATGTTTTAGGAACATTACCTACAGTTGCTGCAGGTGGAGGTTTTGATACAAACTACATTCAACCTTTCCAAACATATACAAATTCAAAAGCAGATGTATCTTCTTATGGTGCTGTAATTGGATTATCAACACGTTTTGCTGAAAAATTTAAAGTTGGTTTAAGTTATACTTGGGCTAAATTTGATTTTGATCAAACGTCAGATCCAGATTTTAGAGCTGGATTTAATACGCCAGAGCATAAAGTGAAAGTGTCTTTAGGTAGTAATAAATTATATAAAAATTTAGGTTTTAATGTTAGTGGAAGATATGCAACTGAATATTTATGGGAATCTAGTATTGCTAATGCAATGTTAGACTCACGTTTTACAGCAGATGCAATGCTTAACTATAATGTGCCTCAATGGAAATCGGTATTTAAATTAGGTGGAACTAATCTTGGCGGACAAGATTACAGATCTGCACCTGGTGCTGGTAATATTGGTTCACAATACTTTGTATCTTGGACAATTAACAACTAAGTCATACTTAATATGAAGCCTTAAAACTTTATAGAATTACTAGAAATGCTCCAATATAATTGGAGCATTTTTTTTTGTTTTAATTTTCTATTTAATTGTTTTAATATTAATTAAATATATTTATCTTTGCACCTATTAAAAATAGCCTTAAACTATTTTAAATGAAATTTGTAAATGAATTAACAAATACTAAAATTAGTTTAGTATTAAAATTAAAATAAATGACTAAAGTTACTGGAAAAATTGCACAAATTATTGGCCCTGTTATCGATGTGGTATTTGAATCTGGAAGTGAACTTCCAAGAATTTATGACTCTTTAGAGATTCGTAAAGAAGATGGTTCAATTATCGTATTAGAAGTACAGCAACATGTTGGTGAAGATACCGTTAAAACTATTGCAATGGATTCTACCGATGGTATTAGTAGAGGTCACGAAGTGATTTCAACTGGTAGTCCAATTCAAATTCCTATTGGAAAAGATATTTACGGTCGTTTATTTAATGTAAGTGGTGATCCAATTGACGGATTAAAAGCCTTACCAAAAGATGGTGAAAATGGTTTGCCAATTCACCGTGACGCACCAAAATTTGAAGACTTATCTACAGCAACTGAAGTTTTATTTACAGGAATTAAAGTAATCGATTTAATTGAGCCTTATGCAAAAGGTGGAAAAATTGGATTATTTGGAGGAGCTGGAGTTGGTAAAACAGTATTAATTCAAGAGTTAATTAACAATATAGCAAAAGGACATGGTGGTTTATCAGTGTTTGCTGGTGTTGGAGAAAGAACTCGTGAAGGAAATGATTTACTTCGTGAAATGTTAGAGTCTGGTATTATAAAATACGGTGAAGCATTTGACAAATCTATGGAAGAAGGTG
>JAZGEV010000075.1:0-9690 GCA_036478895.1 Flavobacteriaceae bacterium
ACATAGGTATTCTAAACGAAAAACTGTAACTTTACCTTGTTCTAAACACTTATATAATGTTTTTAAATGCCACTAAATGTGATATATACATAGGCACTAGTGCTGGTGCTAAACTGATAAAAGAAATAGAGAATGCTGAACATTCTGTAAAAATTCTTTCTCCTTTTCTCTCGCCATTTTTAGTGCAAAAATTAATTGGCTTACACCATCGAAATATTAATATCCAATTAATAACTACAGATACTATTGAGGATTTTTATGGGGATAGAAAACGAAACATTTATGAACTTATTCAACAACAAATTCATACTGATACTGAAGCAAAAAATTCGAGAAAACAATGGACAAGCTATAAACGCTTTACTACTATAATTACATACCTACTTACTGGATTAGCAATTTGGGTTGCCTATGCATATCAAGATGCAAAAGCTTACTTTTTAATAATTCCCATCTTACTTTTATTGTTTTTTTTACAATCTTTAAAATCTAAGATAGCTCGAAAACGGGTATTTTCATATTCTTATAAGAAGTTGTTTCCTTTTAAAGTTGTTGTTGCTCCTGACAAATATGATTATAATGGAATGTACCTTCATGGTAAAATGTATATTATTGATGACCGTATTGCATATTTAGGTTCGCTAAACTTTACTGGTGGTGGGACTAAAAAAAATTATGAAACACGTATTAGGTTTGGGACTAAGGAAGCTGTTGACAAGATGGTTTATGAATTTGACGAACTATTTAATGATGAAAAATTTCCTGAAGTTTCTATTCAGTCTTGGGGAAAACAATTATATCCTGAGCCTATAAATTAGATTATAAAAAATGCCCCACATTATAAGGTGAGGCGACTTAAATGTTTTCACAACGGAATAATCCTTATTGTGAATTGCTTTCAAAATTGTGAAACAAAGGTAAACAAAAAAAATTATATGCAATTATGGTTTTCCGTAATTAAGTGAGAGGATAATATATAACTTTATATAATAAAAAATAATAGAAATGAAAAAGATACTAGGATTAGACTTGGGAACAAACAGCATAGGTTGGTCATTAATCAAAACAGATTTTAATAAAAAAGAAGGAACCATTATAGGGTTGGGAAGTAGAATTATTCCTATGAGTCAAGATATTTTAGGGAAATTTGATTCTGGCGTTTCAATTTCTCAAACAGCAGGACGAACAAGCTATAGAGGTGTTAGAAAATTATATCAAAGAGATAATTTACGAAGAGATCGATTACATCGTGTTTTAAATATTCTTGATTTTTTGCCAAAGCATTATGCGAATTCAATTGATTTTGATAAACATTTTGGGCAGTTTAAAAAAAATACTGAAGTAAAACTTAACTATCGTAAAAATGAACAAGGTCAACATGAGTTTATTTTTATGGATTCATTTAACGAAATGGTTAGAGAGTTTCAGGAAATTCATCAAAACACAAAAATTCCTTATGATTGGACACTTTATTATTTGCGTAAAAAGGCATTATCTAAAAAAATATCTAAAGAAGAATTATCTTGGGTAATTCTAAATTTTAATCAAAAACGTGGGTATTATCAATTGAGAGGTGAAGAAGAAGATATTATTGAAGGTAAAACAAAAGAGTTTATTATTTTAAAGGTTAAAGAAGTTCTAGATTCTGGAGAAACAATCAAAAAGACAGGAGATGTATTGTATAATGTTGTTTTTGATAATGAATGGATTTATGATAGACAGGTTACCAAAACAGAAAGTTGGATTGGAAAATCAAAAGAATTTATTGTTACTACAACTAATAAAAAAAATGGGGACATAAAAAGAAGCTATAAAGCAGTAGATTCTGAAAAGGATTGGATAGCAATTAAAACAAAAACTGAACAAGATATTGATGCCTCAAAAAAAACTGTTGGTCAATATATTTACGAAACACTTTTACAAAATCCTACACAAAAAATAAGAGGCAAACTTGTAAAAACTATAGAGCGTAAATTTTACAGAAATGAATTTACAAAAATCATTAAAGAACAACTAGAACATCATCCGGAATTAAATAATAAAAACTTGTATTTGTCCTGTATTCAAGAATTATATCCAAGAAATGAAGCACATCAAAATAATATAAGAGAAAAAGGGTTTGGTCATTTACTTATTGATGATATTATTTTCTATCAGCGTCCATTAAAAAGTAAAAAATCTACAATAGCAGATTGCCAATACGAATATAGAATATTTGAAAAGGATGGTATGCCACAACCAAAACAATATTTAAAAACTATATCCAAATCACATCCTCTATTTTTAGAGTTTAGATTGTGGCAATTTTTAAAAAATTTTAAAATATATAAAATTGAAGGAAAAGAAGATGTTGACATTACTTCTCAGTTACTTCAAAACAATGAAGACTGGGTCGATCTATTTAAGTTTTTAAACATCAGGAAAGAAATTGAACAACATCAAATTATTAAATATTTTAGTGATAAAAATTTAATCCAGAAACAAAAGAAAGATAGTTCTGAGTATCGCTGGAATTATGTTGAAGATAAAAAATATCCCTGTAACGAAACAAAAGCACAATTTATATCAAGGTTGAAAAAAGTAAAAAATCTTGATGTAATTTCTTTTTTAACTTCAAAAGTAGAACTTAAACTTTGGCATATTATTTATTCCGTAAAAGATAAAAAAGAATTTGAAACAGCATTACAAACTTTTGCAAAAACACAACAAATAGATAAAGATTCATTTGTAGAAAGTTTTATAAGGTTTCCGCCTTTTAAAAGTGATTATGGAGCATATTCTGAAAAAGCAATAAAAAAATTATTACCTCTAATGCGAAGAGGAAGTCATTGGGATGAAAATCAAATACCCAGTGATATAAAGGAAAGGATAACAGCAATAATAAAGCGTATCAAACATATTAAAGTTGAAAGAACGCATAAAGATTTTGAAAATGAATTAGTTAGACTTTCAGATGATGATATTCCAAAAAAATTATTAAAAAGTTTTATTGATTTTAAAGATAAGAACCCTCTTCAAGGTTTAAACACATACCAGGCCTGTTATGCTGTATATAATCGTCATTCGGAAATAAGTAGCATAATACAATGGAAAAATCCAAAAGATATAACGGCATTTCTAAATGATTTTAAACAGCATAGTTTACGTAATCCTATTGTGGAGCAAGTAGTGACAGAAACTTTGCGAACCGTTAGAGATATATGGGAATATTATGGAAATGGAGCTGAAAATTTCTTTAATGAAATTCATATAGAATTAGGAAGAGAGATGAAAAATGACAAGAAGAAGCGTGAACGTATTTCAAAGCAGAATACAATAAATGAAAACACAAATTATAGAATAAAAGAAATTCTAAAGGAGTTAATGAATGATGGAGTTGCTGATGTCAAACCATATTCCCCAAGTCAACAAGAAATTTTAAAAATTTATGAAGAAGGTGTTTATCATAGTATTGATATTGTAAACGATGATATTGAAAAAATAAGGAAAAATAACTCACCTTCAAAATCAGAAATCATTAAATATAAATTATGGTTGGAACAAAAGTATATTTCTCCATATACAGGAAAGATAATACCTATGAGCAAATTATTTACAACAGAATATCAAATAGAGCATATCATTCCTCAGTCTAGGTATTTTGATAACTCTTTAAGTAATAAAGTAATTTGTGAAAGTGAAGTAAATGGAGATAAAGGTAATATGACAGCTTATGAGTATATACTAAAAAAAGGAGGTAGTATAGTTGATGGTTTTTCTATCCTTAAATTAGAAGATTATGAGAATCATTGTGCTAAATATTTTAAAAATAACAGGAGCAAACTTAAAAAGTTATTAAGCGAAGAAATACCTGAAGGATTCATAAATCGACAATTAAATGACAGTAGATACATTAGTAAATTAATAAAAGGTTTATTGAGTAATTTAGTAAGAGAAGATAATGAACAAGAAGCAACTTCAAAACATATTGTTCCAGTAACAGGTTCTATTACATCTAAATTAAAAAAAGATTGGGGATTAAATGATAAGTGGAATGAGCTTATAGCACCACGATTTAAACGCTTAAATGAAATGACCAACTCTAATGATTTTGGTTTTGAAGACCAACAATTAATTAATGGTAAAAAAACAGGTAAAACGTTTTTTAGAACACAATTGCCTGATGATATTTCAAAAGGATTTAATAAAAAACGAATAGACCATAGACATCATGCCTTAGATGCTTTGGTTATTGCTTGTTGTACAAAAAAGCACACCAATTACCTAGGAGCTTTAAATGCAGAAAAAAAGAATTATGGATTAAGAGACGTATTACTTACAAAAAATAAAGAAGGTCATTATACAAAACACTTTTCACATCCTTGGAAAAACTTTACAACAGAAGCAAAATTTATATTAGAAAAAACAATAATTAGTTTTAAGCAAAATTTAAGGGTCATAAATAAAACAAATAATAAAACTTGGAAATGGGTTAAAAAAGATGGAGGTTATAAAAAAGAATTAGTAAAACAAACTAAAGGTGAAAATTGGGCAATTCGTAAACCAATGCATCAAGAAACGATTTCTGGTAAATTAGATATTCCAGTACCAAAAGGAAAAATAGCTACAGCATCAAGAGTTTCGTTATCAGAAATTAAAACGCTAAAACATCTTGAAAAGATTACAGATAAAAGTATTCAAAGAATTTTAGAAAATCATTTAAAAAACTATGTAAATGAAGAAGATAAAGTACAATTTGACTTAGCTTTTAATCCAGAAGGTGTGGAAGAGTTAAATAAAAATATTGTTGAATTAAATAATAAAAAAACTCATCAACCCATTTATAAAGTGAGACTTTATGAGATTGGAAGCAGGTTTGTTGTTGGTTTTTCTGGAAACAAAAAAGATAAATATGTTGAAGCAGCAAAAGGAACTAACCTGTTTTTTGCAATCTATTGGAATAAAGAAAAAAAGAAACGCGTATTTGAAACAATACCTTTAAATGAAGTAATTGAACATCAAAAACAGGTGGCCTGTCTACCTAAAAATGAACGCACATCTGTACCAATTAGCAATACAAAAGGGCAATTTTTATTTTCATTATCTCCAAATGATTTGGTTTATATTCCTTCTGAAGAAGAAATAGACAATTCTAATTCTTTTGATTTCAAAAATCTATCAAAAAAACAAGTTAGTAAAATTTATAAGGCCGTAAGTAGTTCAACGTATCAATGTTTTTTTATTCAAAACAATGTCGCAACTTCAATTAAAAATAAGTTTGAGTTTTCTGCTTTAAATAAAATGGAGAAGTCTATTAATGGAATAATGATAAAAGATGTATGTTGGAAATTAGAAATAGATAGATTAGGAAATATAATAAAAGTAGTTAAATAGGTTGACAATGATAAAACGAACCCTATTTTTTAGTAATCCAGCATATTTAAGTACAAAAAATAAGCAATTAGTTATTAATTATCCTGATAAAGAAAAAAAAAACTAAAACAATACCTATAGAAGATATTGGCATGCTCGTTTTGGAAAATCAACAAATTACCATTACAAATGGTTTGCTTTCTAAATTAATTCAAAATAAAGCTTCTATTATTAATTGCGATAATTTTCATCTACCCATTAGTTTATTACAACCTCTAGTAGGTCATAGCGAGCAAACTGAACGCATTCGACATCAATTAGAAGCTAGTGTTCCTTTACAGAAAAATTTATGGCAACAGACCATTAGTGCTAAAATTACCAATCAAGCCAATTTTTTAACAGAACGAGAAACCCCTGCACGTAAAATGTACAAATGGGCTAATGAAGTTAAAAGTGGCGATGTCGAAAATCATGAAAGTAGAGCTGCTGTCTATTATTGGCATAATATTTTTAAATTAGAAGGTTTTACTCGACAAGCTAAAGGAAATGCTCCAAACCAATTATTAAATTATGGATACGCTATCTTAAGAGGTATTACCGCTAGAGCTTTGGTAAGTTCAGGCATGTTACCTTCTGTTGGTATTTTTCATCATAATAAATACAATGCTTTTTGTTTGGCAGATGATATTATGGAACCTTATAGAGTTTATGTTGATGTATTGGTTAATGATATTATACACTCTCGTGAACCTTATCACGAAATGAACACTTCTTTAAAAATGAATTTATTACAGCTACCTGCTATGAATGTATTACTTGACGGTAAGCAAAGTCCGTTAATGGTTGCAATGAGTAGAACAACCAATTCTTTATATCAATGTTTTAGGGGTATAAGCCGTAAAATTTTATATCCAATTTATGGATAACAATCATTTTTCACGATTAAATCAATATAGAAGCATGTGGGTTTTAGTATTTTTCGACTTACCAACAGAAACAAAAAAAGATCGTAAGGATGCGTCTCGTTTCCGTAAAGACTTGTTAAATGATGGTTTTACTATGTTTCAATTTTCTATTTATATGCGATTTTGTGCAAGTAGAGAGAATATGGAAGTACATATTAAGCGTGTAAAATTGAGTTTGCCAGAACATGGTAAAGTTGGGGTGATGCAAGTAACCGATAAGCAATTTGGTATGATGGAACTCTTTTATGGACAAAAACCAACAGAATTAGAAAAACCCACCCAACAGTTAGAACTGTTTTGAGGTACACTCATTTTTATCATCCTAGCGTTATACTTAACCCGCAGTATATCAAATTTTTAAGACTTGGTATACTGCGAATGCTAAGTAAAAATACAATTTTGAAAGCAATTCACAACATAGGAAGTGTTAACCCCGTGTATGGATTGACTGCGAATGCTAAGTAAAAATACAATTTTGAAAGCAATTCACAACGCAAGGGCTTTATCGAATTAAGTGGAAAATACTGCGAATGCTAAGTAAAAATACAATTTTGAAAGCAATTCACAACAACACCTGAACATTTGTTAAAAGGAGATAAACTGCGAATGCTAAGTAAAAATACAATTTTGAAAGCAATTCACAACTCAAACAAACTAATAACATCTTTCTTATCCACTGCGAATGCTAAGTAAAAATACAATTTTGAAAGCAATTCACAACCACCACTACATTCTTGTATATCGCAACTATACTGCGAATGCTAAGTAAAAATACAATTTTGAAAGCAATTCACAACCTTTAGTGCCTAAATAAGATGGCGGATTAGACTGCGAATGCTAAGTAAAAATACAATTTTGAAAGCAATTCACAACGGGGGTTAACGATTTATTGTATTTACTATAACTGCGAATGCTAAGTAAAAATACAATTTTGAAAGCAATTCACAACCTAATTTAGTTATTATTCACCGCAACGTAAACTGCGAATGCTAAGTAAAAATACAATTTTGAAAGCAATTCACAACTGTTGTCGTTGTTAGTTCTTATGAAATAAAACTGCGAATGCTAAGTAAAAATACAATTTTGAAAGCAATTCACAACGAGCATCATTTGTTTTGTTTTAACACCTCAACTGCGAATGCTAAGTAAAAATACAATTTTGAAAGCAATTCACAACGTCATAAAGACACCGTGTTTTAAAAATATACTGCGAATGCTAAGTAAAAATACAATTTTGAAAGCAATTCACAACCTGGCAGATGTTTTTCTGGCTCTACCAGATACTGCGAATGCTAAGTAAAAATACAATTTTGAAAGCAATTCACAACAGACTATAACTATTGATGAAGCTATAAATAACTGCGAATGCTAAGTAAAAATACAATTTTGAAAGCAATTCACAACCTTAAACAAAGTATTTTATGTTTAAATTCACTGCGAATGCTAAGTAAAAATACAATTTTGAAAGCAATTCACAACTACATCGTTGCCTTCATTAATAAAGGACACACTGCGAATGCTAAATAAAAATACTCCCAACGTTTCGGGATTGAAATCGAGGAACGAGATTCAGAGAATCAAAACAATAAAAAACACTGAGCTAAAGCAATTCACAACTATTGGCAATGCGCAATTCATTTTTCCTTTACTTCAAATGTTAAGTGAAAGTAAAAAATCACAAACCTATTTTACTGGCTTCCTTGTTGGAAACTTAATGTGTTTTACAAAAAAACTTTTTTCATTATCCTTGCGTGGTACAACAATCCATCCTCTTTCACTGTCCTTCTCTAACTTCATAGATACAGGTTTGCTAGAAATAAAATCTTCATATTCAATCCAAGAAATATTGCCATTTATTGAATCCTTTATCATTTTAAATTCATAATCATCAATACCTTTAAAATTTAGAAAATCTATGCCCATTTTTTTTGAATTAAATTCTTCTTTGGAAGCGTATTTCTTCGCCGTTTTATAATCTAGTTTTACAATAGCTTCCATATATCTTTTTGCGACTTCAACATTGCTTAGACTTTTAGTATCTGTTGTACAACTAAAAACACTAAATAGTAAAATGATAATTATCAATTTTTTCATATTTTTTTTAATTAGGATTATTAATAAATCTTTTCTCTTTTAAGAATAAATTTTTTCTTATAAGCCTCTTAGACCATTAAACTCAAACCTGAGATTGAAATCAATTTTAATGGTTTTTAGTATAATCAACTAATACATTGTATATTTTCTCCTGATGCTTTTCAGGTATATTTCTAAGCATTCCTGTAAACATATTATTATAAACTGCGTTAGATGAAAAATTTAGAGTATCTGCAACTAATCTGCACAACTCTTTCTTTTTGTTTGTTGAAATGCTATCATACATTTCATATATTTTTTGTAACATTCTATGGATAATTTTTACCTTTATCATTAGCAATCTACAATTATTTTTTGAGAATCACCTTATCCCTCAACTTCAACATCAAATCACGCTCCCCTCCCATCTCATTCAATTCAATCTGTATCTTTTTATCTTGAGAAATGGTAAACTTATCAAAACAAACTATAAATCTCTGTTTAGATTTTCCTTGTACTCTAGTTGGGAATTGATACGTAAAAACAGGCTTTTGTATAATTTTTTGTGATGATTTTCTTTTGGAACTCGGTTTTGTTTTGGTGAAAAATTGAAGATAGTTAATGTCATAATCAATAACTGAAGTATTCTTAATTTCCATCAAAAAATACAACATATCATCACTGTATATAATCTGTTGAACAGCTAATTTTATTCCATATTTTTGTTTGGCTTTTATCAAATTTCTAGTTGGAAATTTTAAGATAGCTTTGCTTGTATTTGCATATTTCGCAAACTTACTTTCTGTTTCAGCTATTAAATTATTCGAATGCTTTTTCTTTGGTTTAACTGGTTTTTCATTTCCAATGCTCTTAGATTTCTTAACAAAATAATTGAGCTTTTGAACCGAATCGGAATACTTTAGAATATAGGAATATACTTGACCATCATTGGTAATTGCCAATAGATTACTTTCTTTTCCTGGTGTAGCTTGTAACAGTCCAAAGTATTGTGCCTCTCCTTTGTTATAAGTAAAGGTGAAATTTGATTTCCCCACAATACCCTGTCGTATCGGTTTTGGAAAAAATAATGCTACGGCTTTCTTTTCATTGGCATAAATCGTATCAGTTTGCCCAACTATTGTTATTGTGTAAGCACTTAGTAATAGAATGATAAATATCTTCATAATTTTGGTTTTAGTATTAATTTATAATTATTGGTAATGGTTACTTTTACATTTTTATTGGAGCGTTGAAATACACTTTTCAACACGCCAGCTGAAGGTATGGATGGAATATTTAT
>JAZGEV010000076.1:0-16801 GCA_036478895.1 Flavobacteriaceae bacterium
AGTGCAAAAACCAATTGTTGCAAAGTATTGGAAAGCAGTTTTGTTTGTTTTTCTAATTGAGATGATTTAATTTCAAACTCACCATTATTTAGTGTTTGTAAGCTGTTTTTTAACTCATTTGGGATTGATAGTAAAGTAGTAAATTGATTTTTAATAGCATCGAATACAAATGTTTTCATACCGCCTTTTTTACTAAAAATGTACTTTTTGTAGTACGGTTTTATGGCCGCTTTCAAATCCAATTGCGGATCTAATTGGTTGCTAATACCAAGCACTAATAAAAGAACGCGCTGTAATAAAACCCAATCTTTTGGAATTTGAATGGCATTAGAAATTTCACGTAAATTTAGGGCGCTTAATAGTTTACTTATAATTTTTGAATCGGAATTAAGGCTAATACCTTCTAAGTTTAAGCTCGTGATTTCGAGTTCATTTTGAAGAATGTCTTGTGCTAAGGCAATGAATTTTTTCGCTAATTTCTCAGCCTCTTTTCCAGAACCTAAGAATCCCATTTTACGCATAGCATTTACAATACCATTGGTGTTGTTCTTGGTAATTGCTAAAACCAATTCGGGCAAACCAGTTCTCATATTTTCGTCAATGTGAGATACTGCACCAAAATCCAACAATACAATCTCTCCTTTTTTAGTGATTAAGATATTTCCTGGATGTGGATCTGCGTGAAAAATATCATCTTCCAAAATCATTTTGCAATACAATTGAACAAACCGTTTAGCCAAATCTTCTTTATCAATTTGCCAATCGTTAAGTTGCTGAATGTTGGAAATTTTGACACCTTCTTGAAAACTGCTTGTAATTACTTTTTTGGTAGAATACGCTGCAAAAACTTCAGGAACAATGATGCCAGATTCATTTTTTAAATTCTCTTTAATGCGTTGCATTGCACTTGCTTCGTGAACATAATCAAGTTCATCTTCAATCATTGCTTTTACTTGCGTGTACGTATGATTCATCCCTTTAATTGCAAAGAATCGCGAATGTACTTTAACCAAATTTTTAATGACATTTAAATCGGTTTCCGCAATAGCTTCTATGTCTTTATGCTGAATTTTCACAACCACATTAGTACCATCTTTTAAAGTTGCTCTATGCGTTTGACCAATAGAAGCAGAAGCTAAGACTTGTTCGTCAAACCAACTAAATATTTCTGAAAGCGGTTTGTTAAATTCAGTTTCAATGGTTGTTTTGATTTCGTTAAAACTTCTAGCTGGTAATTGATCTTGCAAGGTTTCTAAAGGTTCTCTAAACTCTTCGGGCAATACATTGGACATTATAGAAATTAATTGACCAACTTTTATATACAAACCTTTAAGATTGAGTAAGGTTTTTTTAATGTTTAAAGCCGATTTTTGATGTAAATCAGAAATGCGATTATCCCAAAACTGTTTACCGAATATTTTACTTAAGTAATGTAGTTTTAAATACTTGAAGACAATTTTAAAAGTAACAAAATATACTTTTCTTGATCGTTTTGACATACTAAATATTTTTACTCAAATTTACGATTATTTCAAATTATGAACACACTTTACAGCGTTTATTTTAAAGTTGTTTAACTTTAAAACAACTTGTACAATCTTATTAACATTTTTTATTTTTTAAAACCATTCTTCGTTTCTTTGTAGCTTATTTTAAACCTATTAAAAATAGTATAATGATCTTATTTTTCCAAGACAAAAAAACAGTTTTTACTGTATCAACCAAGCAAGAATTATCATCTAAAAATAAACAAAAATTAGTGTGGCTTTTTGCCAATGCGCAAGAAGTGAAGCAAGCTAGTATTGCATCTAGTTTTGTTGGACCTCGCAAAGAAATGATTACGCCTTGGAGTACAAATGCTGTTGAAATAACCCAAAATATGGGCATTGAAGGCATTGTTCGTATAGAAAAATTTACAGAAGTTTCTTCAAAAGAACTTGCTTTTGATAAAATGATTTCTGCTTTTTATACCACTTTAAATCAGCATATATTTGATATTGATACGCAACCAGAAGCGATTTTAGAAATTGATGATATTGCACGTTATAACAAACAAGAAGGTTTGGCTTTAAATGCCGAAGAAATTGACTATTTAGAAAATTTATCTAAAAAACTAAATAGAAAACTAACCGATGGCGAAGTATTTGGGTTTTCGCAAGTTAACTCAGAACATTGTCGCCATAAAATATTTAACGGCACTTTTATTATTGATGGGAAAACAAAATCATCATCACTATTTAAACTTATTAAAAAAACATCGGCTGAAAAGCCAGAAGGATTAATATCGGCTTACAAAGATAATGTGGCATTCATAGAAGGACCAACTATTGTTCAATTTGCACCACAACGTTTCGATACATCAGCTTATTATGAAGAAAAATACATAAAATCGGTAATTTCTTTAAAAGCCGAGACGCATAATTTTCCAACAACAGTAGAACCATTTAACGGAGCAGCAACAGGTTCTGGTGGCGAAATTAGAGATCGATTAGCAGGCGGAAAAGGATCGTTACCGTTAGCGGGAACAGCAGTTTATATGACAGCATATTCGCGCATTGCAAATACCGAATGGGAACAACAAATGCAAGCAAGACCTTGGTTGTATCAAACACCAATGGATATTTTAATAAAAGCATCCAATGGTGCATCAGATTTTGGAAATAAATTTGGACAACCACTTATTTGCGGTTCTGTATTGACTTTTGAAAACGATAATAAAGAGCGTAAATTAGGTTACGATAAAGTCATTATGCAAGCTGGCGGAATTGGTTATGGAAAAGAAAAAGACAGTTTAAAAGATACGCCAAATAAAGACGATGCCATTGTAATTTTAGGAGGTGATAATTACCGTATTGGTATGGGTGGCGCAGCAGTATCGTCAGCTGATACTGGTGAGTTTTCTAATGCCATAGAATTAAACGCAGTACAACGTTCCAATCCCGAAATGCAAAAACGTGTTGCCAATGCAATTAGAGCCATGGTGGAAAGTGATAACAAAATTGTATCCATTCACGATCACGGCGCAGGTGGACACTTAAATTGTTTGTCGGAATTGGTTGAAGATACCGGAGGAATCATTCAAGTTGATAAATTGCCTTTGGGTGATATAACCTTATCCGATAAGGAAATAATTGGTAACGAATCCCAAGAGCGAATGGGCTTAGTGATTAATAAAAAAGATTTACCTTTATTAACGCGTATTGCAGAACGTGAACGTGCACCAATTTATGAAGTTGGTAAAGTAACAGATAATCACCGTTTTACATTTGAAGGTCGACAAGATAAAAACCCCATAGATTTGCATTTATTGGATATGTTTGGGTCATCACCGCAAACCATAATGAACGATGAAACGGTTGTTAGAAATTACGATGAAGTCTCTTATTCTACAGATAAAGTATATGATTATATAACGGCTGTTTTGAGTATAGAAGCCGTTGCGTGTAAAGATTGGTTGACAAATAAAGTAGATCGTTGTGTTACTGGAAAAGTTGCTAAACAGCAAACTTGCGGTACCTTGCAATTACCATTAAACGATGTTGGTGTTATGGCATTGGATTTTAAAGGTGAAAGTGGTATAGCAACATCGGTTGGTCACGCGCCGATAAGTGCTTTAATTGATGAAGTTGCTGGAAGTAGAAATGCCATTGCGGAATCACTAACCAATATTATTTGGGCACCATTAAAGGATCATTTAGATTCCGTTTCATTATCTGCAAATTGGATGTGGCCTTGTAAAAACGAAGGTGAAGATGCACGTTTGTATAATGCCGTTGAAGCAATATCCAACTTTGCTATAGAATTAGGAATCAATATTCCAACTGGAAAAGATTCCTTATCTATGAAACAAAAATATGAGGATTATGATGTTATTTCTCCTGGAACAGTGATTATTTCTGCCACTGCAGAATGTACTAATATTGCTGATGTTGTTGAGCCTGTTTTTAAAGCTACAGCTGATGAAAATGCGATTTACTACATCAATTTTTCTCAAGATTCCTATAAATTAGGTGGTTCGTCTTTTGCGCAAACGCAATCTGTAATTGGAAAAGAAACACCAACTATTAAAAATAGTGCTTTTTTTAAGAAAGCCTTTAATGTTGTACAAAATTTAATTGATCAAAAATTAATAATTGCAGGTCATGATATTTCTGCTGGTGGTATGATTACAACCTTATTAGAGATGTGTTTTGCAAGTAGAGAAACAGGTGCAACTGTAGATTTAAGTAAAATAGAAGCTAAAGATATTGTAACCTTATTGTTTTCCGAAAATAGTGGTATTGTTTTCCAAGCAGTAAATTCATCCAAAGTAGAAGAAATTCTTAAAGCGCATGAAGTTTCATTTTATAATATTGGAAAAGTAACTACAAACGAAACATTAAATTTAAAATTCAATGAGGAAGATTATAGTTTTGATATTAATGACTATAGAGATGTTTGGTACAAGCCGTCTTATTTATTGGATGCAAAACAATCGGGAGAAATTAAAGCAAAAGAACGTTTTGATAATTATAAAAATCAGCCGTTAAATTTTAAGTTTCCAAAAAACTTTACAGGTAAGTTTCCAAAGAAAGTTTCTAAACGACCAAAAGCAGCGGTAATTCGTGAGAAAGGTTCAAATTCTGAAAGAGAAATGGCCTATGCACTATTTATAGCAGGTTTTGATGTAAAAGATGTACATATGACCGATTTAATATCTGGTAGGGAAACACTAGAAGATATTCAGTTTATAGTTGCTGTTGGTGGATTTTCAAATTCAGATGTGTTAGGTTCTGCTAAAGGTTGGGCTGGCGCATTTTTATATAATGAAAAAGCAAAAAAAGCTCTAGATAATTTCTTTGCAAGACCAGATACATTGTCACTTGGTGTTTGTAATGGTTGTCAGCTTTTTATAGAATTAGGCTTAATCAATGAAAACCACAGCGAAAAACCAAAAATGCTACATAACGAAACGGGTAAATTTGAATGTAATTTCACATCTGTTGAAATTAAAGACAACAAATCTGTGATGTTTAATACAATGGCAGGTACTACATTGGGAATTTGGGCAGCGCACGGTGAAGGAAAATTCAGTTTCCCTTACGGCGAAGAAAAATACAATATTGTGGCTAAATATGGTTATGATGGTTTTCCTGCAAACCCAAATGGATCGGATTTTAATGCGGCATTCTTGTCATCGGATTGTGGAAGACATACAGTAATGATGCCTCATTTAGAACGTTCAACGTTTAAATGGAACTGGGCAAATTATCCAAACGGTAGAAGTACCGATGAAATTACACCTTGGATTGAAGGCTTTGTAAACGCACGTGTTTGGTTGAATCGATAAGAGTAATATGTACCGTCCGAATCAAGTTCAGAGTGACGTATTGCGTACGAAAGACTCTGAAACGAGTAAGAGTTACGTCATGCGCATTCTTTATTACAATTGATTTTTTTTTCTTTATATCTCGCCTTTTAGTTGTATTTTAATAATTAAAAATTAGGTCGAGCTCAAGTTAATATTAAAGTATGAGTTTAGTTATTTATATCTCATATTTTGATATATAAATAAATTTTTCTATATTTGAAAAATAAACGAATAGCTATGAATCGTATAAAAGAAATTTTAATAAATAAGGGCATAAAGCAAACTTGGTTATCGGAAAAGATGTCTAAAAGTTATAATATGATTAACTCGTATGTGCAGAATAGGAGGCAACCTAGTTTGGAAGATCTGTTTAGGATAGCAGTAATATTAGATGTTTCGGTTGTTGAGTTGTTGGATACATCAACATCTGGTTCTTCTATTACGTTAAAAAACATTGAGACAGTTTTAATTCCGTTAGTTGGTATGGCATCTTGTGGTTTGCCCATTTTTGCTGAAGAAAACATTGAAGCTCAAGTGCCTATTTCTATAAAGTTGATTAAAAAAGGACATCGTTATTTTTTATTACGAGCCAAAGGCGATTCTATGAACAATTCGGGTATAAATGATGGTGATTTGGTTTTGATTCGTCAGCAAAATCAAGCAATTAATGGAGATCGAGTCGTGGCATTAATTAATGATGAGGCAACGATAAAAGAATATCATCATACAGGTGAATTGGTTGTACTTAAACCAAAATCAAATAATAAAAAATATCAGCCAATTATATTAACTGATGATTTTAGAATTCAGGGCGTTGTGGAATCTGTGATATCTGTTTGATAGATGGTATAGTGGTTCTATGTAAGCGTAGTTGCGGATTTCAAAACATTTACCTTTCAATTTATCTTTAAACTTTGTTCAAAGATACTACCTTTGAATTAAGCACAAAACCTTTATTATTTTCACATTTTGTTGTGTGTAGTTTTTTTATTCAGTTATTCTTTTTCTAGGTAATTTTTCAAGTTTCTTTATATGGTGCATTTTGTCTCATATTCTGTTAATATGTACCAAAAATACAAAAAAAGTTCAAATACAAGGTTTGTGGGATTTTTTGTCGCATGTCTAGTCCTAAAATACGGCTACAGATTAATATTAAATTTTTAATTAAATTGATACACCGAGCTTTCGATTAAGCACTTAGCCAAATTTATAATTTTTTCATTAATAATAGACACGCAAAATTTTAAATTTTGCGGACTTTGTTCAGGGCACTTCACTTTGGGTTAAGCACCAAAACCCGTATTAACTATAGCCATTGTTGTAAAGCGTTTATCATTTTTCCGCTTCTACTTTTATATGGTTTAAAACTCTTTTATGTATTCGGTGAATTATAAAATCCGACCAACTTTTCCAATATATTTCTGGTGTAATATCAACTTTATACCAAGTTGTCCCTTCCAATTCCGTACTATTATTGTCAATTTTCGTCAATTTGAATTGTCCTTTGTACGATTTGAAATAACCATCTAAATGTGGTGGATGAATTTCCCAAAATGGATTAAATTCATTCATTGGTATTGGTTGTTCAACAACATCAAATTGCAATAAATTCGGTTCGTTCCAAGTTGTAATTGGCTCTACAAAACTACCAGTTGTAAAATTACAATATCTAATTGCTCCAACTCCAGTTCCTTCTATTGTGGCATCCGTTGGATATGATATTCCAGTATTAAAAATCCAGTCGGTTGGCTCGTCTATTTTGTTAAAAGTCACTACATTTTTCCACACTTCATTAATTGGTGCATTTACTATTATTGTAGTTTTTACAGGAATTAAATTTTCAGGTTTATTGATATAATCAAAACTCATAGTAGTAATACAAATTAAAAAAAGTCCGATTGTTGTATTCGTTGAGTTAATCCATTTTCCAGCATTTATTTTATAACCTAAATAAGAACCTAACCAAGTTAAAAGTCCAATTAATGGAAATGCCATTGCTATACAAATCATTCCTTCAATTGCAAAAACAAGAAGTCCAAGAAGCACAATTCCTAATGTTAGAAAACTTAATTTAAAACTCTCATTTCTTGAGATTTCATTTTGTCTTCCCACAATAAAAGGTGGTAGAAAACCAATTAAAAATGGAATAACAGAAAATAATGTCCAGCCGTATTCTTTAAACATTCCTATTTCTATATATCCCAAAATTGCTGAAATAACAAGAGTTAATATAATTGATATGAATTTGATGTTTTTCTTCATTTTGTATTTTTCTGCAATGCTTTACAACATTTGAATATCAACATATTAATTCATTATCATATTATGGTATACGTGTTGTACATCATCATCTTCTTCTAGGCGTTCTAGTAGTTTTTCAACATCTGCTTGTTTTGTTTCGTCTATTTTTTTTGATGTTGTAGGGATTCTTTCAAAACCAGACGATAAAATTTCTAATTTATGTTCTTCAAGATACGATTGAATATTTCCAAACTCTTCAAAAGGAGCGTAAATTATAATACCATCTTCATCATTAAAAATTTCTTCTACATTGAAATCCATTAAATCCAATTCTAGCTCTTCTAAATCTAAAGTATCATTAGATTTAATCGTGAAATTACACGTTCTATCAAACATAAATACAACTGAGCCAGAAGTGCCAAATGTACCATCACATTTGTTAAAAGATGCTCTTACATTTGCTACGGTTCTATTATTATTATCTGTTGCAGTTTCTACTAGTATTGCAATGCCATGAGGTGCGTAACCTTCAAAAAGAACCTCTTTATAATCCGCTTGATCTTTATCCGTTGCTTTTTTAATTGCTCTATCCACATTTGCTAACGGCATATTTGCCGCTTTTGCATTCTGAATAACAGCACGTAAACGAGAATTTGTTTCGGGATTTGAGCCACCTTCTTTTACTGCCATAACAATATCTTTACCAATACGTGTAAAGGTTTTTGCCATTGCTGACCAACGTTTCATTTTTCTTGCTTTACGGAATTCGAATGCTCTACCCATTAATTTAATTTTTTATGTTAAGTAAATTTGTTTTTTTGAGTTTAAATAAAAATAAATCGAATAATTAAATAAGATTTTTTTAAGTGATTTAAACTATTCACAGTCATTGTTATAATAATCAACAATATCTAAGATGTCTTTTCGTCTATAATTCTTCGTACTAATGAGTTCTACTAATTGCTTACAATCTTTAAAAAACGCTTTAGCTTCTTTTTTAAATTTTTGTTTAAATTTAATAACATCATCGGTTTCGTTTTTTGCCATATAATAGGATATTTTTTTATCTGGCATACCCATTGGCGTGCCAATACCACCATTAAAGGTATGAATATCCCCCTTTTGGCTAACGGCTCTTCTATACAATATAACTTTTCCTGTTGTAATTAATTCCATTAACATAGATCTGTCCTTTCCTTTAATTTTTTTGTAATAAAAAGACACGTATTTTCCATCATATTTAATTTCAAAATATTTAAGATCTTCAAAATTATATTTAACGACTTTTCCTTTTCTTTTTTCTTTGTAGAAATTTAATTTTTTACTTTTTATCTTTGCAAAACCAACTAATTCTGTGCCGTCTTTAAAATATAATTTTGCTTTTTCTCTTCTGTGTTGAGCAGTTGCTGTTGCAATTAAAAGACTTAAAATAAGTGTGATTATTAGTTTGTGCATTGTTGTTAATTCAAGAGATTATTGTAAAATATTCTATTCCTTAAATAGGAATGGTAAAAGTACACTTTAAAATTATTTTTTGAAAATCAATTACAATTATTATTGTAAAATAATACGATATTGTATAAATTAATGGATTTGTATCCATTTATGACAATTAACTAAACGAGTTTTTTACAATCTTTAAAATAATTTTTTTCCTTTTTATTAAAACCTTTATTCACTTTAATTACACATTTTTTTCCTTTTTTTTTGTTTGATATAAGTCGAAAGGTGTTTCTTTAGCGTAAATTCGGTCAAAATTTACAGTTCTTTTATCGTATTGTGTTTCGATACTTTTTTTTGAATCGGAATCTCTAACATATCGACCAAGTTTAGTAGAACCTTCTAATTTTCACCATCAATAAAATGTATAGTCGCTTTATGTTTGTTGTATTGTTTGTGTTCTATTGATATAGTTTAAGAGTATGATAAGAGTGAAATTTTTCATAGCGTTGTGTTTTTTATTTATGGAAAGATACAATAAATAGTAATATTATTAGTTTACTAATTCAATCAATCACTTTACTAACCCTCAAAACCACTTCCCTCATTTATGGTTTGAATTTTACTTTTAGTACCTTAATTTTATTCTGAATTTAAAACCAAACCCTATTATGAAAAAATCAAGCACTTTGATTTTTGCGCTATTTATAGTAGCTCAATTAATCGCACAAGAGAACAATGTATTTACAAAATCTGTTCAAATTAAAAGTTTCATTCCTTATGTTGCTAATAACTTTAAAGTAGCAACCGACTCTACGGTAACAAATAATATAACCTTTTTAATTCCAGCCACTGTTACCGATGAAATTACTGAAAATAGTATATTATTAAAGCAAGGATTTCGTTTATTGTCTGATAAATTAGGTGAAAATGACAAAATTACGTTAATCGCTTATTCTGGATTAAATGGAGAGTTTTTACCACCAACTTCGGCAAAAGAAATTAAGAAAATATTATACGCATTAAATAATATAGAGACGGGAATTAAAGTAACTGTTGAAGATGGCGTGCAGTTGGGTTATGATAAAGCAGATGAAAATTTTGATATTCAATCCATAAATACAGTTGTATTAATACGAGATTCTAATGCCACTAATGCAGTTGTTAAAACGGAAAATAAAACTGTAAAAAAGGAAAAGAAAGAAAAAAAAGTAAGGAGCAATGTTATTTTATTAACCATAATTAGCTTGGCACCAGAAGTACTTCGTATTTTAAAAGATAAATAAGTTTAAAAACCTCAAAGATGTGCTTTGAGGTTTTTTACGTTAAACCTGTAGAACACCCATATTAAAACGCTTGTCAATAGGCGAGTGGTTAGCGGCTTCTATGCCCATAGAAATCCATTTTCTTGTGTCTAGTGGATTAATAATGCCATCAGTCCATATTCTACTAGCAGCATAGTATGGAGAAATTTGATTATCATAACGCGATTTTATTTTGTTAAATAACGCATCTTCTTGTTTTTTTGTAATGGTTTCTCCTTTTTTCTTTAACGAAGCCGTTTCTATTTGCAATAGTACTTTAGCAGCAGATGCGCCACTCATAACAGCTAAATTGGCACTTGGCCAAGCAGCAATCAATCTTGGGTCATACGCTTTTCCACACATAGCATAATTTCCAGCACCGTAAGAATTTCCAATAATTATGGTGAATTTTGGCACAACTGAATTCGCTACAGCATTCACCATTTTTGCGCCATCTTTTATAATGCCGCTATGTTCACTTTTACTACCAACCATAAAGCCAGTAACATCTTGTAAAAAAACAAGAGGGATTTTTTTCTGATTACAGTTTGCGATAAAACGTGTTGCTTTATCGGCAGAATCGGAATAAATAACACCACCAAATTGCATTTCACCTTTGGCATTTTTTACCATCTTACGCTGATTGGCGATAATACCAACAGCCCAACCATCCATACGAGCATAGCCACAAATTAGTGTTTTTCCGTAGTCATTTTTATAGGCTTCAAAATCCGAATCATCAACGAGCCTTAATATAATCTCGTTCATATCATAAGGTTCATTACGCATATCTGGTAGAATACCAAAAATTTCTTGTTCGTTTAACTTTGGTTTCAATGCTTTTTGTCGGTTTAAACCAGCTTTGTCAAAATTACCAATTTTACCGACTATTTTTTTAATTTTATCTAAGGCATCTTTATCATCTTTGGCTTTATAATCCGCCACGCCAGAAATAGCATTGTGAGTTGTTGCGCCACCAAGTGTTTCGTTATCAATACTTTCACCAATAGCAGCTTTTACTAAATAGCTTCCTGCTAAAAAAATACTGGATGTTTTATCAACCATAATGGCTTCATCACTCATAATTGGTAAATATGCTCCGCCTGCCACACAAGAGCCCATAACGGCAGATATTTGTGTGATTCCCATACTACTCATATGTGCGTTGTTTCTAAATATGCGACCAAAATGTTCTTTATCGGGAAAAATTTCATCTTGCATTGGTAAAAATACACCAGCACTATCTACTAAATAGATGATTGGCAATCTATTTTCCATAGCAATTTCTTGAGCTCTTAAGTTCTTTTTTCCAGTAATGGGAAACCATGCACCAGCTTTTACAGTAGCGTCATTGGCAACAACGATGCATTGTTTACCCATAATATACCCCATTTTTACAACAACACCACCAGATGGACAACCGCCATGTTCTTCATACATATCTTGTCCAGCAAAAGCAGCAATCTCAATATTATTGCCTTTATCCAATAAATAGTCAATACGTTCTCGTGCGGTCATTTTCCCTTTAGAACGATGTTTTTCCATGCGTTTTTCACCGCCACCTTTATAAACTTGAGCTAAGTTTTTTCGTAATTTAGAAAGTAGTAATTTGTTATGATCTTCGTTTTTATTAAAATCAATATCCATTTATTTTGCTTTTTAGCAAATGTAGCATTTATGAATTGATTTATTAACGATAGTTAAAAAAAATAAATATGGGGAAAAACCCTCTTTTATATTAGATTGTAAATTCTTTTTTTTGCAGCCAAATCTAACATATATGAAAAAGATTAATCCACTTGAAGAATTTGAAAAAGAGTTTAATAAACTTCACAATTTTTTTAAAAATAATGCTAAGACAAAAGTAGATTCTCAAAAAGAAGATAAAGAGTCCTTGTTTATTTTGATGAAAAAAGTTAAAGAAAAAAAATGAAATAAAAACAGATTTTTAACGATTATAAACCGATTGTTTACGTTTATAAATTAAATGAAGAATTCATAAAATAATCGTTTAAATTAGCGTTATAATAACAACTAAAACTAGCATTTATGGGAGATTCATTTGGATTGTATAATAAACAGGTAGATCAGTTTAACTCTTTTTTAAAGTTAAAAAATAAAGTGAGAACAGTGCAAAAAACAATAAAATTAACTGTTCCAATTGAAGATTCAAATCTGTTATTGAAAAAATTGGCAATAGAGTTGAAGAAAAAACACATTTAAAAATAATAATTTTTAAATTATAATAAAGAATCACGTTTAATTAAGCGTGGTTTTTTTTATATTCGCAATTCAAATCAAATCAAAATTATGTCAGACGATAAAAAAGTAATATTTTCAATGTCCGCTTTAAGTAAAAGCTACGATGGTGGAAATAAACAAGTGTTAAAGAACATTTATTTAAGTTTCTTTTATGGTGCAAAAATTGGAATTTTAGGTCTTAATGGATCGGGTAAATCTACCCTAATGAAAATTATTGCAGGCTTAGAAACCAATTTTCAAGGCGATGTCTCTTTTTCACCTGGTTATACTGTAGGTTACTTATCCCAAGAGCCCGCTTTAGATGAAACTAAAACCGTAATTGATATTGTAAGAGAAGGCGTTGCAGAAACTGTTGCGGTTTTGGATGAATACAATAAAATTAACGATATGTTTGGTTTGGAAGAAGTCTATTCCGATGCCGATAAAATGGAGAAATTAATGAACCAACAAGCCGTTTTACAAGATAAAATTGATGCAATGGATGCTTGGGAATTAGATACCAAATTAGAAATAGCCATGGATGCATTACGAACACCTGTTGGAGAAACGCCAATTAAAAATTTATCTGGTGGAGAACGAAGACGTGTGGCATTGTGTCGTTTATTATTGCAACAACCCGATGTTTTATTATTGGATGAGCCAACCAATCACTTGGATGCAGAATCGGTACATTGGTTAGAACATCACTTGGCACAGTATAAAGGAACCGTAATTGCTGTTACGCATGATAGATATTTCTTGGATAACGTTGCCGGATGGATTTTAGAACTAGATAGAGGCGCAGGAATCCCTTGGAAAGGAAACTATTCGTCTTGGTTAGAACAAAAAACCGATAGAATGGCGAAAGAAGATAAACAAGCTTCAAAACGTCAAAAAACATTAGAGCGTGAGCTGGAATGGGTTAGACAAGGCGCTAAAGGAAGACAAAGTAAATCCAAAGCACGTTTGGCGAGTTATGAAAAATTACTGAATCAAGATCAGAAAAAAGTAGAGGAGAAACTAGAAATTTACATTCCAAACGGACCAAGATTAGGAACTAATGTGATAGATGCAGTTGGAGTTTCAAAAGCCTTTGGTGAAAAATTATTATACGATGATTTGAATTTTAGTTTACCACCAAACGGAATTGTTGGTATTATTGGACCAAATGGTGCTGGTAAAACCACCATTTTTAAGATGATAATGGGTGAAGAAAAACCCGATAAAGGTGAATTTAAGGTTGGTGATACAGCAAAGATTGCCTATGTAGATCAACGTCACTCTAATATTGATCCAGAAAAAACCATATGGGAAAACTTTGCAGATGCACAAGAATTGATTATGATGGGCGGAAAAATGGTGAATTCTAGAGCGTATTTAAGTCGCTTTAATTTTAGTGGATCAGAACAGAATAAAAAAGTTTCTATGCTGTCTGGTGGAGAGCGAAACCGTTTGCACTTAGCAATGACCTTAAAAGAAGAAGGTAATGTTTTACTTCTAGATGAGCCAACCAATGACTTGGATGTTAATACATTAAGAGCATTGGAAGAAGGTCTAGAAAATTTTGCAGGTTGTGCGGTAGTGATTTCTCACGATAGATGGTTTTTGGATCGTATTTGTACACATATTTTAGCTTTTGAAAGCGATAGTTCTGTGTATTATTTTGAAGGATCATTCTCGGAATATGAAGAGAATAAAAAGAATCGTTTGGGTGGCGATTTAATTCCAAAACGAATTAAGTACAAAAAATTAATACGATAATTTAAGCTTTAATGTCCGATTCTAATTTATATTCCGATTTTAATCCTGTTTCTGCAAAACAATGGAAGCAGAAAATCCAAATGGATTTAAAAGGAGCCGATTATAATGCCGTTTTAATGACTTCTACCAATGAAGGCATTGTAATTAAACCTTTTTATCATCAGGAAACGTATAAAAAGTTAGACATTCCAGGTGCTAAAACGGAAACTAAAATTTGCCAAACTGTTTTTATTGCTGATGAGAAAAAAGCCAATGGTATTGCAAAAGAAGCTTTTTCTAAAGGTGCCAATATTGTGCGTTTTATTGCTGATAAAGCATTTGATTATAAGAAATTATTCAATGGATTGGAAGCGCAAGAAATGCGCCTTGTTTTTCATTTTTTAAATGAAGAATTTATTACTGAAATAATAAATTTTACGACTAGTTTTAAGCTTGTTTTGCAAATTGACAGTATTGATCAATTTGTTAGAGATGGAAATTGGTTTGATAATCAATTATCTGATTTTAAGATAATTAAAACTATCCAATTAAAGAATAAGAATAGGGCAATTACTAGTTTAAACACGCAAATTTATCAAAATTCGGGTGCTAATAATGTACAACAAGTTGCCTATGCATTGGCACATGTAAATGAATATTTTAATGCAGGTTTAATTGCTGATAAATCGGAATTGCAAGTTACGTTTTCTGTAGGAAGTCATTACTTTTTTGAGATTTCAAAAATTAGAGCATTCCGCTATTTGTTTAAAAAATTAGCCCAAGAATATAAATTAGATGTAACGCCAATTATTTGTGCAGAACCAACGTTTCGGAATAAAACAATTTACGATTATAATGTAAATCTTTTGCGAACCACAACCGAATGTATGAGTGCCATTATTGGAGGAGCAGATATCGTAAATAATAATCCGTATGATAGTATTTACCATAGATCAAATGAATTTGGTACGCGAATATCTAGAAATCAATTATTGATTTTAAAAGAAGAGAGTTATTTTACAAATAAAGCAAATATCACAAAGGGTTCGTATTATATAGAGCAATTAACCTTTGAAATAGCTGATAAAGCCTTGAAACTGTTTAAAGACATCGAAAAAAGTGCTGGCTTTATTGAGCAGCTTAAAAAAGGCACGATTCAACGCAAAATAGAAGAATCGGCCGCTAAAGAACAAGCTCAATTTAATGAAGGATCGTTGGTGTTATTGGGAACAAATAAATACCCAAATGAAAATGATGCTATGAAAAATGACATGGAACTGTATCCGTTTATAAAAACAAAAACCCGTCAGACAATTATTAAACCTATTATCCCAAAACGTTTGGCAGAACAAATGGAGCAAGAACGCTTGAAAAATGAAAAGGTGTAAGTTAACCAGTCAACGTTACTCAAAATAACATCACTATGAATTCATTTCCAGTACGTCACACTAAATTCATTTCAGAGTCTGCTCTAGCTAGCAAAATTATAAAAAAGCATTGTTGTAACGATAACAGATTCCGAAATGAATTCGGAATGACGGTTAAAAACAAGTCTTAACAGCATCAACAACACGATTAATCTCTTCCAAAGTCATATTAGAACCACTTGGTAAGCACAAACCACGTTCAAATAAATCTTCCGATACGCCATTGGTATAAGCAGGATATTTTTCAAAAATAGGTTGTAGATGCATCGGTTTCCATAACGGACGCGCTTCAATATTATCATTTTCTAACGCTAAACGTATATGCTCTCTAGTTTCGTAAGAATCGAGTAGGATAGTGGTTAGCCAACGATTTGAATAGAAGCCATCTGGTTCATCGGTAAAGGTAATGCCTTTTATAGTTGCTAATTCCTTTTTATAAAACTCATAATTTGCTCTTCGTGCTTTTACTCTATCGTCTAAAACTTCCAATTGTCCACGACCAATACCAGCAACAATATTACTCATACGGTAATTGTAACCAATTTCACTATGCTGATAATGTGGTGCATTATCACGTGCTTGTGTCGCTAAAAATGTGGCTTTTTTGGTATGTTCTTCTTTGTTGGATACTAATGCGCCACCACCAGAAGTCGTGATTATTTTATTGCCGTTGAAGGAATAGATGCCAATTTCGGTCATACTTCCCATCATTTTTCCGTTGTAGATTGAGCCAATGGCTTCGGCGGCATCTTCAAGAATAGGGATATTGTATTTCTCTGAAATGGCTATAATATCATCCATTTTACTTGGCATTCCGTAAAGATGTACAACGATTATAACTTTTGGTGTTTTTCCTTTAGAGATTCTATCTCTAATTGCTTCTTCTAAAGAAATAGGGCACATATTAAAGGTGTCTCGTTCAGAATCTACCAAAATAGGAATTGCTTTTAAATAGCAAATTGGATTTACCGATGCAGAGAATGTAAAAGAGGAACAAATTACTTCATCGTCTTGCTTGACATTTAATAATATCAATCCCAAATGAATTGCTGCTGTTC
>JAZGEV010000077.1:0-8780 GCA_036478895.1 Flavobacteriaceae bacterium
AATACCAACACAAATAGTCGATTTATTAAATTCGGTGCGTATAAAATGGTTGGCTCGTGAATTTGGAATGGAAAAAATCATCTTAAAGCAAAAACGAATGTTGGCTTATTTTGTAAGCAATCAGCAATCCGATTTTTATCAATCCGATAAATTTACACGCGTTTTAAATTATGTGCAAAAGAATAAAACGACTTGTGTAATGAAAGAAAAAGAAACTAAAAATGGTTTACGTTTACTCATTACTTTTATTAAAATTGATAGTGTGGATAAGGCTTTGTCAGTTTTGAAGGTTATTTAATTTAACCACAAAGTCACCAAGAAGGCACAAAGGTCACAAAGCTGTGTGTTTGTTTTTTTAGAAAATCTAATATAATTAACAACTGATTCTCTTGTGTCCTTTGTGTGAAACTTTGTGTTCTTTGTGGTTAGATACACAGTAAATGTGTCGTCTAATTAAAGAATAGCAACAGATACTTTTTCTGTTTAAAATATCTTCATTTCTAAAAATAACACCTACTTTATAAGTGTCCGTACCTTGGTAATAATTATTAGAATTATCAATAAAACCATTTAGTTTTACAGAATTTTGAGGCGTATAAGTTACAAAAGATCTCACTGATGGAACATCAGAATACTCAAAGTCTTCAGATGAAATACCATTTTATGTACAAGAATTAATAATAAAAATAACAAATAAAAAAGTAAGAATTTTTTTCATTTGGAATGATTTGTTTTGTAAGGCGACAAAAGTATTTATTGTTAAATGCTTTAAAATCGCCTAAATTTTAATACTAAATTACGTGTTTAACTAATAGAATCGTGAACCATTGTGTGCTTACCATTATTCCATTCACTTAATATATCGGTAGCAACTTGTGCGCCACTACCAGAAGCAATTGCAAACTGACTTCTATGGCCAGCTAATACGCCTGCAACAAAAATATTAGTAGCTACTTTATGATCGTTATTCTTTAACTGGATACGTTCTTTCTTGGCAGGAAGTTTTTGATGTGGCATAACATACTGTTTTAAACCTTCTATATTAAATTGGTTTGAAGGTCCAATAGCAACTACAATTTGTTTTGAATGGTATGTATTTTTATTGGTTGTTATTTGAATAAATTTTGCATCAATAAATATTTTAAGTACTTTTTCTTTTTCTATCTGATTTACATGAGGATAGGTATTCTTTAAATGTAAAATACCATTTTCTAAAATTTCTTTACCTTTTGTTCCTACCTTCAATCCTAATACATTATTAAACAACCCATTTTGTAATGCAGATGCTTTTTGATGTATAATAATACCAATATTTTTTTCTTTTGCGAATTCTTTTTCTTTTGCAGAACCCAAAACTAAAGCACAAGACATGCCAGCTGCGCCACCGCCAATTATTAAAGTATCGTATAATTTCATTGTAAATTGTTTTATGCAAATATACTATTTAAGCGTATGATAAAATATATATATAATTAATGTTTAAGATAAAACTATTAATTTAAAACAAAAATCGCCTTACAAAGTAAGGCGATTTTCTACACAAATAAATAAGTTAGCTTTTATCTTAATCTATCTACCGATTTTACGAGATCTTCATCCTTCTTGATAAATCTATTGGCAAACACCAATAAAAATACACTAGCGATAGGTAAAAAAGACCCAATACCTTTCTCAGAAACCAATGGCTCTCCAGATATGTTGAATAGATTATAAAAAATAAAACCTAATAATAAAAAGTTTAATAATATGTTTACTCTATTCATTACAAATTGCGCTTTTCTGTTTTTAAACATAAAAATTGTAACAAAAGAAATTAATGCTGATACTATAAATAAAACCCCAATTGGTTTTATAGTTAATGATTCATGGGCAATAGATTCCAGCGCTGTAAAATCGGCATCATAAGTAGCTTTCCATAAAAAAAATACATGTGATAAAGCGCCAGAAACAACAGTAGCTAATAATAGAAATAGTGATTGAATTCTTTGAATCATAAAATGAATACTAATTTAGTAACCTTGCAAAAATACACCAATATTTTTAAGATATAAAGTAATTTATTTAAAATAATATCGTACTATTGTACTATCAAACGGAAAGCATTGTAATAGACTTCATTACAATTCCAAAATATATTTGAAAAAAAACTCACTTACCTTATAATTAGTTAATCACTAACAACAATTTATTAATTTATACATACATCAATGTTTGAAATCGAAGCGCTTAAAGACAAAAAGCTAGTAGAATTGCAAGAAATTGCCAAAGTAATTGGATTAAAAAAAACAAGTCAATTAAAAAAAATTGACCTAATTTATTTAATTTTAGACGAACAAGCAAAAACTCCAAAAAAAGAAGCAACAGCTATAAAAGGAGTTGCTAAAAAGGAAGAAACTCCTAAAAAATTGGAAACTCCAAAGAAAGAAGCACCCAAAAAACCAATAGCTAGAGTTACTGCAAAAGCAACAACTGAAACGGCAATTAGCACAAAGGTAGCACCGCCAGTTGAAATTAAAAAAACGGTGCCTGTTGAAGTTGTTTCTGAAAGCAAGAACACTGAAAAATCGCTTAAAAACGACAGAAGAGAATTGACCGATGATCAAAAAAAGCGCAATGAAAGAGCCAATGCTTTAAATCCTAATTATAAGAAAAAGAGCTCTGGTGCAAATCAAAATGGGCAAAATAAAGAGCATACTCAAAAACAACCGCAACAGCAAAAAGCGAAAGTAAAAGTTGATAGAGGTAATGAATTAAAAGGCGAAACAGGTAAATACCGTGATCCAGATTATGAATTTGATGGTATTATTGAAGCTGAAGGCGTTTTAGAAAAAATGAATGACGGTTATGGTTTTTTAAGATCATCAGATTATAATTATTTATCATCACCAGATGATATTTACGTATCGCAATCTCAAATAAAATTATTTGGTTTAAAAACAGGTGATACTGTAAAAGGTGTAGTAAGACCTCCAAAAGAAGGAGAAAAATATTTCCCGCTTATTCGCGTGTCTTTAATTAATGGCTTAAATCCTAGTATTGTAAGAGATCGTGTTGCATTTGAACATTTAACACCACTTTTTCCAAAAGAAAAATTCAATTTGGCAGGAACAGGAAGCTCACTATCTACAAGAATAATGGATATGTTTGCACCAATTGGAAAAGGACAACGTGGTATGATTGTATCGCAACCAAAAACGGGTAAAACAATGCTTTTAAAGGATATTGCCAATGCAATTGCAGGCAGTCATCCAGAAGTTTATCAAATCATTTTATTAATTGATGAACGACCAGAAGAAGTTACCGATATGCGTAGAAGTACCAATGGAGAAGTTGTTGCTTCAACCTTTGATGAACCTGCAGAAAAGCACGTAAAAGTTGCTAATATTGTTTTGGAAAAAGCCAAGCGTTTGGTAGAATGTGGACACGATGTCGTCATTTTATTAGATTCTATTACGCGTTTAGCAAGAGCTTATAATACAGTTGCACCAGCATCTGGAAAAATACTTTCGGGTGGTATTGATGCTAATGCATTGCATAAACCAAAACGTTTCTTTGGAGCGGCTCGTAAAATTGAGAATGGTGGTTCATTATCTATTATTGCAACTGCTTTAACAGATACTGGTTCAAAAATGGACGAAGTGATATTTGAAGAATTTAAAGGAACTGGTAATATGGAATTACAATTAGATCGTAATATTTCTAACCGTAGAATTTACCCAGCTATTGATATTATTAAGTCAAGTACACGTAGAGATGATTTATTATTAGATCCTAAAAACTTACAACGTTTATGGATTTTACGTAAATATTTGGCAGATATGAACCCATTAGAAGCAATGGAATTCATTAAAGACAAAATCAAACATACAAAAAATAATGAAGAATTTTTAATGAGTATGAATGGATGATTTATTATCCAAAAAATAGTCAAATTAATACAAGCCATTTATCGTAAGATAAATGGTTTTGATTTTTTAATATGTTTGAGACCAGTTCGCACAACAAAATAATTCATTAATAAATTGTAGGTATTAAAAATAGTAGTATCTTTGCCGTCTAAATCGCGGGATAGAGCAGTAGGTAGCTCGTTGGGCTCATAACCCAAAGGTCACTGGTTCGAGTCCAGTTCCCGCTACTAAGCAAAAAACTTCATCATTATCGATGAAGTTTTTTTATGCTCAAACTTATTTTGTATAAATGACTGGACGAGAAGTTTACAGTTATCGCCACTAAAATAAAAGTAAACAGAAAAGTGTAATTTTATTTTAAAAATTGTAAAAATTCTACAATCAATTCTTGCGTATTTTCAACATGACTCATATGTCCGTTTGAAAATTCTATAATGTCTACTTTGGTATTTTTCACTTGACTTAATAAAGAATTATAAGACAATAAAGGATCTGTTTTTCCAATTATCAATGTTGTTTTAAAGGCACTATTATGATATATAAAACTACGATCTTTACGTATTTTCATACCTTCCAAAGAAGCTATTACACCTTGTTTTGTTGTCAATAAAGCCTGTTCTTTTATTGCTTCTATACTCGTTTTATGTTTTAGTCTACTGGCTGAGGTAAACAAATTTGGAATGGCTAATTTTATAAAAATTGTTGCGTTTTTTTTAACCATTGCTATGGCTCTTTCACGATTTATTTTTTTTTCAAAAGTATCGGGTAATGCTGTAGAATTCATCAGGCAAAGACCTTTTATTGTTTTTGGAAATAATTCGGCGAAAGCTAAAGCAATATAACCGCCAAGCGAATGCCCAATGATAAAGTAACGCCTTAATTTAAGATGGTTTAGCATCGCTTTTATCATTTTTGCTTGCGCTTCCATTGTGTGGACATAACTTAAATTATCTGTTTTCCCGTGACCTAATAAATCAATGGTAATGACTCTATTTTTTTGAGCTAAACTAGGAACAATTTCTTGCCACATCGTTTTATTTTCTAAAAAACCGTGCAATAAAACAACGACAGGTCCTTTTCCTGAAGAAGAGTAGTTGATTTTTATATTTTTATAATAAAAGGTTTTTTCTTGCAAAATTTTAGATCTAATAATTTACAAGTTAGGCTACTAGTTGCGCATTAAAGCTTCAATATCTTCCAATTCAATAGGAATATTTGCCATTAAATTAAAGGGTTCTCCTTTTGCCTTAATTACATAATCATCCTCCAAACGGATGCCTAAGTTTTCTTCGGGAATATAAATACCAGGTTCTACTGTAAAAACCATATTGGCTTTCATAGGCTCAGTTAAAATACCATAATCGTGGGTATCTAATCCCATATGATGTGAAGTTCCGTGCATAAAATATTTTTTATATGCTGGCCAATCTGGATCTTCATTTTTTATATCTTCTTTAGTTATCAGGTTTAAACCTAATAATTCTTTGGTCATTAATTCGCCAACCTCTACGTGATAATCTGCCCAAATAGTACCAGGAACTAATAATTTTGCGGCTGCTTTTTTAACACGTAAAACAGCATTATAAACATCAGCTTGACGTTTGGTAAATTTTCCAGAAACAGGTACGCAACGTGTCATATCACTTGCGTAATTAGCATAACTTGCACCAACATCCATCAAGATAACTTCACCAGCTTTACATTGATTATTATTTTCTATATAATGTAAAACACAGGCGCTATAACCACTTGCTACAATTGGTGTATAAGCAAAACCTGTTGCTCTATTGCGAATAAATTCGTGAATGTATTCTGCTTCTATTTCATATTCAGTAACATCTGGTTTAACAAAACCAAGCACGCGTTTAAAACCTTTTTCGGTTATGGTGCACGCTTGCTGAATTAGTGCTATTTCTTCTTTTTCTTTTACGGATCGTATTCGTTGTAAAATAGGCTGACTTCTTAAATAAGTATGTGCAGGATAATTATTTTTTAATGTTTTGATGAAACGAGCTTCTCTAGTTTCGGTTTCTACATTGGCTCTGTAATGTTCGTTGGTATTGATGTATACATATTCGGTTTGTGTCATTATTTCTTTTAACACACTATCAAATTCATCCAGCCAATAAATATTCTCAATGCCCGATGTTTCAAAAGCCGATTCATCATCTAATTTCTCGCCTTCCCAAATGGCAATATGTTCGTTGGTTTCTTTTAAAAACAACATTTCACGATGTTTTTCTTTTGGTGCATCAGGAAAAATAACCAAGATACTTTCTTCTTGATCTACACCAGATAAATAAAAAATATCACGATGTTGTTGAAACGGTAACGTACTGTCTGCGCTTACGGGATAAATATCGTTAGAATTAAAAATTGCCAATGAATTTGATGCCATTCTGGCAACGAATTTTTTTCTGTTTTTAACGAATAATTTGTTGGTTATTGCTGTATATTTCATACTACTTTTCTTGTTGATTGTTAAAATTTTTCACGCCTTCTTTTAGCCAGTTTTCGTATAGTTCTACATCGGGATTATAAACCGTAAAACCATTGAGCGGTTTTAAATCATCGTGACCAATAATTACATAATAAGGTTGTGCATTTGCTTTATAATTATTGACTTGAAATTCGCTCCATTTATTGCCATAAGTACGTATTTTTTTGCCTGTTTTTTCTGATTTATATTGTTCAGATTTTGGTAACATTTTTTTATCATCTACATACAAAGATATTAAGACAACATCATTTTTTAGTTGCGGTAAAATGGTTTCTTTTGGCCAAACATTTTCTTCCATACGTCTACAATTCACACAATTTTTCCCTGTAAAATCTAATAAAATTGGTTTACCAACTTTTTTAGCATACGCTAAGCCATCTTTAAAGTCATGAAATGCTATAATATCATGCGGTTTCATATAATGCGCACCTTCTGGAAGATCTGAATGTGAAGCGGAACTGCCTCCAGAGCCTAATTTTTGATAACCAACACCGTAAGGAGATTCGCTATAATCACTCATTGCTGGTGGCAAGCCACTAATCAATTTTAATGGTGCGCCCCAAAGACCTGGAATTAAATAAACCACAAAAATAAGTGTTGTTATACCCAATAATAATCTACCTACGGATAAAAACTTTAATGGAGAATCATGTGGTAATTGAATTTTTCCAAATAAATAGAATGCCAATACAGTAAATATTGCAATCCATATGGCTAAGAACATTTCTCGTTCTATATAATGGAAATCCCACGCAATATCTGCATTTGATAAGAATTTGAATGCTAAAGCCAGTTCTAAAAACCCTAAAACTACTTTTACGGTGTTTAACCAACCGCCCGATTTTGGCAATGAATTTAACCAACCTGGAAATGCTGCAAATAATGCAAAAGGTAATGCAATGGCTAATGAAAAACCAAGCATACTAAGGATTGGCGCTATAAATTCACCTTGCGAAGCTGCTGCAACTAAAGCCGAACCAACAATTGGACCTGTACAAGAAAAAGAGACAATAGCTAAAGCTAAAGCCATAAATAAAATACCTATTATACCACCTTTATCGGCTTGTGAGTCTACTTTGTTTGCCCAAGAATTTGGTAACATTATTTCAAAAGCCCCTAAAAAGGAAACCGCAAAAACAATCAATATTACAAAGAAAACTAAATTAAACCATGGATTTGTGGAGAGTTCATTTAGTGCAGTTGCGCCAAAAACAGCACTAACAAATACGCCAAGTAAAACATATAATACAATAATTGCAACACCATAAATAATGGCATTTCTTATGCCTTGCGCTCTATTTTTACTTTGCTTGGTAAAGAAACTTACTGTCATTGGTATCATTGGGAATACACAAGGTGTTAATAAGGCTGCAAAACCAGCAAAGAAACTTAGTATAAATAATGTCCATAAGCCTTTCTTTTCTTCTTTAGGCGCATTATCGCTAGCTTTCATTTCTGTAACAGCCGTAGCTTTACTCAAATCAAAAGTGGCTCCATGTTCTACTTGAATACACGATTCTTTACAGACTTGACCGTATAATGTAGCTTCTACCTTGGTAACGTCTTTTAGTAGTTTAATGCGTTGTTTTAAGGTAGCGTTTTTTGAGAAAAAGGTTTCTTCTTTACCCCAAGTTTCACTAAATTCTTTATGTGTTTCAGATTCTAAAGCTTTTCCAATAAAGGTAAATAAAGAGTCTTTTTGCTCGCTATCAATATCAATAGGTAGCGATGCGCCTTCTGGATTATACTGTGAATATAAATGCCATTTATCTTCAATTTCAGCTTTAAATACCAGATAAAATTCTTTGTCGTTTATTTTTTCAACGGATGTTTTCCAAGTTACAGGGTCTTTCAATGTTCCTGCATCACCAAGACTAAAATCTTGCGAAAACACACTAGTTGATACTACAAATAACGCAATTAATAAGCTGAAAAATTTATTCATTATGTTCTGTTTTATAAAATTCTAAAATTTGAGTTGTTCTTGAGGTTATTTTAAAACGTTCGTCTTGGCGTTTTCCTATAATCCAAACAATTTCATTGTCCGACAAAAGTAACCAAATATTTTCTTTTTCTATGAGTGATATTTTCTCATCTTTAAAATACTTACTTAATTTCTTTTTACCTTCCATGCCTATTGGGTAAAAGTAGTCTCCTTTTTGCCATTTTCTTACAATTAACGGGAATTTTAACAAATTTTTATCAAATTTGATACTTATTGACTGCTGAATTTTGACTGCTGAATGTTTAATGTTAAATGTTGAATGTTGGATGGTGACTAATGTATCAGTTTCATTAATTGTTATAAATTGTCTTGCGTCTTTTGTTTTACTTCTTGATTCTAACAACAAAACATCTCTATCCTTAAGTAA
>JAZGEV010000078.1:0-2184 GCA_036478895.1 Flavobacteriaceae bacterium
TTTATAGTTTTTTAGAGAATACAATGTTTTCATATGATTTTCCATTGACTATAAAATTTAATTCTCCAACGTTTTTAAATTCATTTTTTTCATAGAATCTTATAGCTCTATTATTTTTTATATAAACAGAAAGCCACATGGTATCTAAATTTAATGCTTTGGCTTGCTCTTCAACATAAATTAATAGTTGTTTTCCAATTTTTAACTTTATAAAATCATTTAAGATGTAGATTTTTTCAAGGCAACAATTGTTTTGTGAAGTAATACTTTTGTGTTTAGCGTTTACTACTAATTTTGCATAACCAACAGGTAAATCATCGACATAAATAAGATAGAAAAGATTCTTAGGATTGTTTATATCTTGTTTCGTTTTAGAAACTGAAAAATTCTCATCAAGGTGTTTTAATAGATCATTTTTATCATCTATAAAATGCCCATGAGATTCAGCGTATGTTAGTCGACCTAAAAGTGCCAAAACATTTGTATCTACTTCTTTAGCTAATTTTATTTTAATCATTGCTCTTTTTTTTAATTCGTAAACGTCTTATATGGTAGCCATGTAGAAATACAGCAATAGTACATCCTATAATTATCGGATTGGCTCTAATTAATAAACCGTATAAAATGTAAACTACATTCGCAATTAGTGAGATAAAGCGTAGTTTATATTCACCTTTGGTAGACATTGAATATAAATTGATGATTAAACCTGCGTAACCAATACTGTCAATTAAAACTGGGTTCATATGTTATATTTTTTAAATTATCGCTGTTTCCATTATTAGAATTTTATACTATATTTAATATAGGTACAATATTAAGTATATTATTATATCTTTGCAATAACGGTCAAAAATGATAGTTTAATTAAATTGAAAGTATGCACAAATTCAATGGAAAAGAATATCCCTGCTATGCAACTTTAGCAATGGGAATTATTGGCGGAAAATGGAAAATAGCTATTTTATATAATTTGAAGTCTACTACACTGCGTTATAATGAACTTAGAAAAAAATTACCTACGATAACTGAACGCACTTTGAGTTTACAGTTAAAAACATTAGTAAATGATGGAATTATTAAGAGGAAAGTTTACACCTCAAAACCACCACTTAAAGTAGAATACTCTTTAACTGAGTTTGGTAAAACTTTAGTACCCTTGTTACAAGCTATTGTAGATTGGGCAAAATATGCAATTGAACATAATGCAGATTAAGATAAGGGATTCTATTAGGGTTTTTAGAAGTACAATCCATTCCACACACACATTTTGCTCCACTACTTCTGCCCTACTCAAAAAGAGTGTTCCATTACCATTTTTAAGAAACTGTTTAGAAAAAAAATTAAAGAAATTATTTGTTATAAATCGCTTTCACCAAAGCAAAGTAATATAATGCTGTACATTATAGTACAATTAGAGTAATTTCTGTATAGCCGTATTTCAGGCTATTTTACATAATTTCGGATATAACTACACACAGGTGTAATATATCAAGAAATTATGTTAAAGTAAATTACGGCTTATTAAAAAAAAATTTCTTAACAATCAATTAGGGTAAAGCATTCCATTATTTTGAAATATCTTTAGATTATATTAAATATTAAACTCTAAGGTTTTGTATTATATAACCATAAAAATACGCCTTCTTTCGTGATAAATTCAAATCCTTTTGATTCATTGAAAAATTTTACTGCACCTTTATTCAATTTAATATATAAAATTTAATAATTAGTATTCAATGAAAATGTCAATAAATATATTTTCTACCAATCAATAGGGAAATAATCCTTCAAAAACTTCCCACACCAATGTTTACCTGAATTAATTCCATCTAATAAAGGATCCATAACACGTGCAGCACCATCTACAATATCTAATGGCGGTTGAAAATCGTGTACTTCTTGTTTCATTTTAGCTAATTCTGCAGGATCTTCATCTGTAACCCAACCAGTATCGACAGCATTCATAAAAATGCCGCTTTTTGCCAATTCACCAGAAGCAGTATGCGTTAACATATTCAATGCTGCTTTTGCCATATTGGTATGTGGATGACGAGATTCTTTGAAAAAACGATGAAATTTCCCTTCCATTGCCGAAACATTGATAATATGTTTTTGACCTGTATTGTCTTTTTTCATAACTTCTGCAAGTCGATTACACAAAACAAATGGTGCAACAGAATT
>JAZGEV010000079.1:0-7699 GCA_036478895.1 Flavobacteriaceae bacterium
CACCATTCCAGACAATCCTGGTGGCGGCACAGTAAATTGGACAAATCCTTGGGGCGAACATTCCTATATAAATGATATTGAAGTACGTGAAGATGGTGGAACACCAGCTTTTTTACAGACTATTAAAATTGCTTTGGCAATTCAGCTAAAAGAGGAAATGGGCGTTGATAATATTTTAAAGCGAGAGCATGAATTAAATAGTATTGTTTTTGAGAAGCTAGGTAAGGTGCACAATTTGAAAATATTAGCAGAACAGCATACAGATAGATTAGGCGTTTTTTCATTTTATATAAACGATTTGCATTTTAATTTAGGTGTAAAAATATTGAACGATCGATTTGGTATTCAAACACGTGGCGGCTGTTCTTGTGCAGGGACTTACGGTCATTATTTATTGCATGTAGATCAGCAAAAATCACATGAGTTGATTGATAGTATTGCTGATGGTTGTATGCTCGATAAACCAGGTTGGATTAGAATGTCTATTCACCCTACTTTAACAGATAAGGAGCTGCATTTTGTGTGCGATAGTATTGTTGCTTTGGCAGAAAATCATACCGAATGGGCAAAAGATTATAAATACCATGCCAACGTCAATGAGTTTAAACATGTTTCAAATGATAATATTGAGGAAGATATTATTAAAGAATGGTTTAATTAGTGAAAATCCACGCTTTTTTTATAGTGGTTAGTTGTACTAACTCCAATTTTTGTAGGGTTTGTGGGTGTATTTTTCCGTAGATCTGCGTCGGAATAAAAAATAAATTCCTATTTAATACTTCGTACTCTTGTATCGAGGTTGTTTATTTATAGAATGTAGCACTTTAGAAAAAAAACAGTTTTATAAAGAAAGGTTTTTATTAGGATTTCTGTTGTAATTTTTTTCTACGTTCTAGCTCTTCTTCTATTCTATTGGCGTGTTTCCAACGTTTATGCGACCAAAAATAGTGCTCAGGTTTTTCTTTAATTTGGCTTTCTACTTCGCGTAAAAAAAGATCTGTAATTTCGTAATTATTATAATCGTTAGGGTTTTTAGCTAGAATTTTAAATTCAGTAATATAGTAACCACGTTTTATTTTTTTTGTTTTCAAAAGTATTACAGAATGATCAAATTTCTTTGCCAAAAACTCTGCACCTGTATGAACAGGTACTTTAACACCCATAAATTCACTAAAATATTTGGACCGATCCAATTGTGGCGATTGATCGCTTAGTAAACCATAAAGTGCTAAGACATTATTTTTTTTATTGGATTCTATAAATGGAATAAATTCGTTAGTTTTTTTAAAATTTGCGCCTAATCTTTCTCTAGAAGCTAATATTTTTTTTTCAAAATATTTATTTTGTATTCTAGTATATGCAGCATATGTTTTAAAAGAAATATATTTATTTAATACTATAATCCATTCCCAATTGGCATAATGTGAACCCATTAACACTATACTTTTGCCTTTTTTTTCTTGCTCTTGTAGTAGTTCAATATTGCTAAATTGATATCTTTTTTGTAATTCCTTTTCTGATATTGAAAAAGATTTTATCATTTCAATAAAAATATCAATAAAATGAGAATAGAATTTTTTCTGAATTTTTATTATTTCCTTGTCAGATTTTTCTGGAAAAGCAAGGTGTAAATTACTAGTAACAACTTTTTTACGATACCCAAATATATAATAAACCAATAGATATATAAAATCGGAAAATAAATAAAGCAAACGCATTGGAAGTAATGAAATCAACCAAACTATAGGATACACAAGAATAAAAATGAGAAATTTCATTAATAATTTATAATTTATCGCAAATATCGGATTAAATTTTATCTTTGATGAAAATAAAATAATAAATATGCAAGGTTTAAATATAGTTACCATCGTGTTAATTGCAATTAATGTTTTACTATCGATGAAAGGTTTTAGTGACCGTGTTTTTTTTAATAAATACAAGTTTCAAATTTCGCCTATTCAGCAAGGTGATAAATTGAGACTATTCTCTTCAGGGTTTTTACATGTAGATCAAGCGCATTTGTTTATGAATATGCTAACGCTTTACTTTTTTGCTAATCCTGTAATTAATCGTGTTAGAGAGTTTAATTTTGTTTTAATTTACTTGGCAAGTTTATTAGCTGGTAGTTTATTAGCTATGTTGTTTCATAAAAACGAACCTTATTATAGTGCCGTTGGAGCATCTGGCGCAGTGTCAGGTATTTTATACGCCTCTATTTTATTAAATCCAGGGATGAGTTTGTATTTATATTTTGCTATTAAAATTCCTGGTTTTGTATTTGCAATTGGGTATTTATTATACTCTATGTATGGTATGAAAAAATCTTTGGGAAATATTGGACATAGTGCGCATTTGGGTGGTGCAATTGGCGGTTATGTTTTAACTATTTTATTGCATCCTTCCATTATACAAACCAATAAAAATTTAGTTATTGTTTTAGCAATTCCTATTGTTTTGATGTTTGTTTTTAAAGATAAGCTATTGAATAAATAAACTAAAAAAAGCGAAAGATTTAAATCTTTCGCTTTTTTTAGATGAGACAGTTTCTATATCTTCAACGTAAAATGACTTTTAAATTCGCGTTTCATACCGCTAAACTTCTCGGTATAATTTAATTTATACCAGTAATCAGTTTTATTCATTAGTTTTCCAATATAGAAACCATCCCAACCTTCGCCAAATGGATCGATAACTGCCAACACTTTTCCGTATCTGTTGTAGATTTCTAAAGTTACATTTTCGTGAAATTCTCTTGTAATTCCTTTTGGTAACCACGTATCATTCACGCCATCATTATTTGGTGTAAAGAATGGAGGAATGCGAATACTTGTAATTTGTTCACTCACAATTCCACAGCCATTTTTATCTCTTACATATAACGTATGAATACCACTTTCCACATTAAAGAACTGCCTGCTATCTTGATATGGACCAGTTTCATCGTCAATTGCATATTCGTAATCGCCTTCGCCTGTTGCAAATACAGTGACGCCATAAACATTTAATGGATCCTCAATATCAATATGATCAATGGTTGCAATACTTGATGGTAAAACAGTTATTTCTCTTGTTTTTGAACAACCATCAATTGAAGTTATCGTTACCGAATAAACACCAATTTCATTAACTTGAATAGTTGGTGAAGTCTCATTGGTACTCCATAAATAGAAATAATTATTTGGATCGTCTAGTATTCCTGAAATCAATTCAATGGTATCAGGATAGGTATCCAGACAATAAATAATATCCGAGTTTTCGGTAATATCTGGTAAATCGGTTATAATTAAATAGACTTCGTTAATTCCGTAACAACCATCTGCATTTTCTACTCTAGAATAAATAGTTTGAGAATACGCATTGGTATTGGTGTAAAAATCGGTTAATTGATTGGTGTTGGCTACTGCATCGTTAAACGTTTCGTAATAAACAACTTGCGTTGTTGCTGGTAAATTTTCAATGACTTGCGATGTTGCCAAAGTTAAATCAAAATTATTTATTCCATCAGGACTGTCTAATTCATCACACAATTCGAGCATTGCCGTATCAGAAAGAATAAAACTCGAGTTCAATATCAATTCCGCTGTATCAAAACACAACGTAGTATCATCAATCACTTTTACAAAAATAGTTTGCGGATTGGTTGTGTTTGTAAACGATGCGTTTTGCTCGTTAATATCAGCATCTAAATCGGTTTGAGATAAAAAGAAATGTGTGGTTACGCCAGTTGCGTTTCCTGTTACTTGTGCATCGTAATCGTGTAGATTGAAGGTCATTAATCCATCGGATAAACCTTCATAATCACATTCTAAAATACTGCTATCAACAGTAGTTGGTAATGGCAATTCAATAACGTTTACACTAAAAGTTCCAGAACAACCATTGCTATCGACTAAAGTAACTGTGTAAATTCCTGCAACAGATACATCAATATCTTGCGAAACTTCGCCAGTACTCCAAGCGTAGGAAACATAATTTGCACCCATATCTAAATTAACCGATGTTCCTGCACAGAAATCAGCTGTTGTCAATGTTGGTACTGCAATATGAATAACTTGAATTTGAAATGATGTAACAACATCGCATTTTCCAGCAACCGAAACCCGTACAAAAACAACTTCAGGTGTTGGCGATGTATTGTCATAAGCAGTAAAACCTGTAATTTCGTTTTGTTCTAAATTGGCATCGTTTTGCGTGTTGTAATAACGGAAAGTTGCACCAATTTCATTGGTTACAAAAGGTTGAATATCGGTTAAATTAAATGTTCCTACGCCATCGTTATCATCATCACAAGCTTCTAAAATTTCGGTGATTGGCAATAGTATAACATCGGCTTGATAAGTTACCTCAACCGTAGTTGTGTAAGCACAAGTGTCGCTATTTTCTACACGTACAAAAAGCGTATGATTATTATTAGGAATAGTATAAGGAACCACACTTGGTATGGCATTTGTTTGCGCATCGGCATCAGCTTGTGAGGTGTAATATTCGAATGTTAAACCTGTTGTATTTCCAATGACTAAAGGATTTAATTCGGTAATATCAAACGAATAATTTCCATCTAAATCGGTATCACAAATTTCGTGTGTGCTTGTATTTAATACGATATCGCTTACATTTAACTCTAAGGTTGTTTCGCTATAGCAAACGGTATTAATATCATTAATTCTAACAAATATAATTTGAGGATTGCTTGTGTTTGTGAACGCTATATTTGGATCTAGTTCATTTGTTTCGTTATCTAAATCAGTTTGCGTTAAATAAAAATGTGTTGTTACAGGGAAAAACACACCTGATAATTGATCAGTATAATTCGCTAAGATAAAAGTTGTACTATCATCAAGAGTGCCATCATAATCACATTCCGTAATTTGAGTTGAATTAGAATAGGGAAGTGGTTGTTCATAAATTGTTACAGGAAATGTTCCAGTACAACCAAAAGCATCGGTTACTGTTAAACTGTAATTCCCAGCAACGATCACATCTATTGTTTGTGTAATTTCTCCAGTACTCCACAAGTAATCAGTATAATTTGCACCAGCATCGATGGTAGCCGAACTTCCTGAACAAAAATAAGGGTTTGTAATAGTTGGCGGCGTAATATGCCTCACTCTAATTAAGAATGACGTAATGGCATCACATTTATCGGTTACGGAAACACGTACAAAAACATTTTGTGAGGTTACAGTAATATTTTGATGAACACTTGGAGTTGGTATTTCGTTTTGCTCTAAGTTGGCATCGTTTTGTGAATTGTAATAACGGAATGTTGCGCCAACTTCAGTCGTGAACAAATGATCAAATGATGTTAAATCAAAGAAAGCATATTCGTCTAAATCATCATCACAAGTTTCTAAAACATCGGTTACAACTTCTACAGTTGCAGATGCTCTAATACTTATAGTTACAGGCGCAATGGATACACAGCTAAATTCATTAATAACACGAACGTAAATAACGTGATTGTTGCTTGGAGTAGCATAATTTGAAATAGCAGTAATTTCATTCGTTTCATTATCCGCATCATTAAAACTTGGATAATAGGTGAAAATTAAATTGGTATGATCTTGTATTATAGCAAAATTTACATCAACTAAATTTAAGGTATAAGCTCCGTCAAAATCGGTATCACAAACTTCAAAATTACCAGCAACTAACTTTGGTGTTGCCAATACTTTTAAAACTAATTTACCTATGGAGAAACAGCCTGTTGCAAAATCATCAAAACGGACGAAAATATTATCGGGTTCGGTTGCAGTATCGTGTGCTAAATGATTTGTCACTAAAAAAGTAGCATTAGCTGTTTCAGCACCTACTTCATCGGTATAATAAGAAATGGTTAAACCTGTAGTGTTGGCTAACATTGCAGGGATTGCGTCCTCTAAATTAAATACTTCGGATAAACTGAAATCAACATCACAGGCAGATAATTCCGTATCTTGAACAGCAATTGGAAATGTAAAGGTTAACCCAATTTCCGCAATGGAAAAACAACCTGTTGCATTATTAACAACACGAACATAGATAGTTTGTGGCGTAGAAGTGATGTTGTACGAACTTGATACAGCGCCTACATTGTCAATAGCATTTTGATTAGTTGTAAAATAACTGAAGGTATGGTTTGCGATATCTGCAATGATATCTGCATTACTTTGTGTTAAGTCGTAAATTTCTGCGCCTAAAGGATTTCCAAGAGCAACATTGTCACAAACAATTACATTGGTGTTATTAACTAATGGAGAAGCTTGCAGGTTTATGGTAATATCACTTGTTGTTATACAGTTATCTGGCGCTTCTAAACGAACAAAAATGGAGATGCTATTATTGATATTAACCGTTGTAATAGGGTTTAAGTTTCCATCGGCATCTGCTAAAGTATTGTGATAGGTTACAATCACATTGGTTTGACCGTTTAAAATATCTACATCAAACTGAGTTAAATCAACATTATTTTCTGTTGACGTATTTTCAAAATCACAATAATCAAATGTGTTTGCATTAATTACAGGAACTGGTACAATTTCTAAATTTATTTGAGCTGTACTGTAGCAAGTTGTTGTTGGGTCTTCCAATCTAACAAAAACGGTATCTCCTGTTGTAACTGAAAATGCATTTGGTGTTGTAATTATTGTAGTAATATCACCTGCTTGTGCTTCAAGTAAAGTATTATAATATGTTATGGTATATGATGCGAAACTTGTATTTATAGTTGCTAAAGCAGTGTCTAAATCAAACATTTCGGTATCATCACCATTTAAATCACATTCTTGCAATGTTGCAGTTTGAGTTGCAATAATTGGATGAAAATCTAAAGTAATTGTTGTTTGAGTAACGCAACCATCTGGCGTAGTAACATAAACATCTACAATTTGTGTTGGTCCAATAACATTGAAATTTACTGCGTCTGGAATTGAGTTTCCATTGGTATATTCATAAGCGAAAGTAACTCCTGCGACACCTGTTATAGCACTTTCATATTGTGTTAAATCGTGTACTTCTTGATTATTTCCAAACTCATCGCAAATGGTATCTACTATTGCAGTAAGTGTAGTAGTAGTTTGAAAGTCTAAAGTAATTTCGACCAATTCAAAATCAATTTCTTGAGGTGTTGCATTACCTGGATTTTGAAACATTAATGATACTCTTGCCCAAACGGTAGTTGTTCCTGTAATTGGAATTGTAGTAATATTTGGAGTTCCTACAGCTGCTTGCGCATTTGTTAAATAATAGCTGACAACCATATATTGTGCATCGTCATAACCAGTAATTAATCCAGCATCATAATCACTTAGAGTTACTAATTCGGCATTATTATTATCAATATCACAAACCAAAAAGTTGCCATCAGCTCCACCAACAAATCCAACAGTTGATAAATCGAGAGTTCCTATGGAAATACATCCTGATATATCATTAATAAAAACAATAAATACTTCTTCATCGGGATTTGTAATTCCGTAGTTAACAGGATCTGCAATTAAGTCTAGTGGGTCTTGCGTTTGTGCGCCAATTAAGGTTGTATAGTATTGTACGGTTATGTCAGTTAAATCTACAACCATATCTGCTATGGAGGTCGTTAAATCGAATATTGTTCCTGTGCTTACTTGTGCATCATCGGTTACGGTTACTCCAGGAATGTAAGTAATATCTATTGGGTAAACATCTACACAACCACAACTTGCAGTAACAACTCGTACCC
>JAZGEV010000080.1:0-9238 GCA_036478895.1 Flavobacteriaceae bacterium
TAAAAAGATAAATTTTTTTGCTCATGTTTTTTTGCAAAAGCAATGCTATTTTTAGATAAATCTACACCAGTTACTTTATAACCTAAAGCATTTAAGTAAATTGAATGCCGACCTCTACCGCAAGCTAAATCTAGAATTTTTGAACCTTTTTTTAAATCCAAAAACTGAATTAAATTTTGCATAAATAATTGAGCTTCTATATCATTTCTATCTTGATATAAAATATGATAATACAAAGTATCAAACCAATCTACAAACCATTCCTTTTCTTTAATCATTATGCAAAGTTCGGTAAAAAAACCGAATAAAATAACCTAACTTTGCCAAATGAATGATAATTTTAAAATGTTAGCCAAAACAATGCATGGTTTTGAACCAATATTGGCTAAAGAATTGCGTAACCTTGGTGCAATGCATGTTAAAGAAGGCGTGCGAAGTGTCACTTTTGAAGGTGATAAAGGTTTTATGTACAAAGCCAATATGGCTTTACGGACAGCAATTCGTATTTTAAAACCTTATAAAAGTTTTAGAGTAAATGATGAACACGATTTATATAAACAAATAAAAAGTATCCATTGGGAAGATTTTTTGTTTACCGATAAAACCTTTGCTGTAAATTCTACAGTAAATTCAGATAATTTCACACATTCGCATTACGTATCATTAAAAACTAAAGATGCCATTGTAGATTATTTTAGAGAACGCTACGATGAAAGACCTAGTATTGACCTAAAACATCCCGATTTAGCAATAAATATTCACATTCAAAAAAACATCTGTACTGTATCATTTGATAGTTCTGGAGATACTTTGCATAAAAGAGGTTATCGATCAAATACCAATATTGCGCCTATAAATGAAGTGTTGGCTGCAGGTTTAGTATTATTATCGGGATATGATGGAACGCAACATTTAATTGATCCAATGTGTGGTAGTGGAACTATTTTGATAGAAGCTGCTATGATTGCTGTAAATATTCCGCCAAATTTAAAAAGGCCAGAATTCGGTTTTGAAAAATGGGCAGATTTTGATGATGAATTATTCGATAAAATTCAGGATTCATTAATTGGTAAAATTCGTGATACAAGTGCCTCTATTATAGGTTTTGATAAAGCGCCAAGTGCCATTAGAAAAGCAGAAGAAAATATTGAAAATGCAGATTTAGCCGAGTTTGTTAAAATACAAAATATAGATTTTTTCAAAAGTAAGAATCCCGTTGAAGGAAAAACAATTGTTTTATTCAATCCGCCTTATGGCGAACGTTTGGAAGTTGATATCCCAGTATTTTATGGAAAAATTGGCGATACTCTAAAACAAAGTTATTCAGGTGTTGATGCTTGGCTAATCACATCCGATTTTCAAGACGGTTTAAAAAAAGTAGGTTTAAGAACTTCGCGAAAAATACAAGTTTATAACGGCGCGTTAGAATGTCGTTTTGTGAAATATGAAATGTACCGCGGCAGTAAGAAGGCGAGTAAGCAATAATTGACTTTTTATAATCTAGATTTTAAATTAAAAAAATACAAATTAACTTAGTATTTTATAACTTCAATCTAATTCCGTTCGTCAATCTGAACTTGTTTCAGGACGGGACATTTAGTATAAAAAAATCCATTAGTTTAAAACTAACGGTTTTTTTTTATTTTAAGAACTACTTGACCGGAGGAAATTCTTCCATAATCTCACCAACAAATTCTTGAATGCGAGCTTCTTTTTTTTCTACTTTTCCAGAAGTGTTTAAAGCACCAACACCAACACCTTGCCAAAGTAATTTTTTACCATCGGTGTCAATAAAGTCAATCATTAAAGTACCTTGAGTATATCTTGAAACATTATTATGATAATAAGAACCATAATATCTAGGATAGTAACGGTTGTTATTATACACATTAACGTGTTTTGTTGATTTAGCAAAAATACTTACTAAAAAATCGGGATTTTTAGAAACAGTTAAACCTTTTGCCTTTAAATTAGTTTCTATTGCGCGTAAAATTCTACGCTTATCTAAATCGGAAATAGTCGCTTTATCAATGCCTTTTTTATAAAATGCAAATGTTTTGTATTTAGTAAAATCGGTTTGACTGTCGTAATCTGTTTTTACATTTACTGTTGCGCAAGAAGCGAATAAAAAAAGTGTTACTAATAGAGTTGTTGTTTTTTGTATGATATTCATGATGTTTTATTTTATGTATCAAACACAAAGATTATGCCGTAATGCTTTTTTTAGGATTTAGATAAAAGCACTATTTTCATTTTCTTAAAAATCGGTGAAAATAGTCCCAAATTAATAAATTAACTTTTAAATATTATGAATATTATAATTCTTGACAATCTGCGTTGAAAAATCTTGAAAAATCCCACTCAATTTCGTAAATTCGCAACCATTAGAAAACTAATTTAAAAAGAAAGATATATGGCATTTGATATTAAAATGATAAAAGGAGTTTACAGCAGAATGAAAAACAATGTTGATAAAGCTCGTGAAGTGGTTGGGAAGCCTTTAACTTTAGCAGAAAAAATATTGTACAATCACCTTTGGGAAGCAAATTCAAAGACTGCATTTGAACGTGGAAAAGATTATGTAGATTTTGCTCCAGACCGTATTGCTTGTCAAGATGCAACGGCGCAAATGGCATTATTACAATTTATGCAAGCTGGTAAAAAAGAAGTAGCAGTTCCAACAACGGTGCATTGTGATCATTTAATACAAGCCAAAATAGGAGCAGATAAAGATTTGCAAAATGCAATTAACACGTCAAGCGAAGTGTTTAATTTTTTAGCATCGGTATCAAATAAATATGGTATTGGTTTTTGGAAACCAGGCGCAGGAATCATACATCAAGTTGTTTTAGAAAATTATGCATTTCCTGGAGGAATGATGATTGGAACAGATTCACATACTGTAAATGCTGGTGGTTTAGGAATGATTGCCATTGGAGTTGGTGGAGCAGATGCTGTAGATGTAATGGCAGGAATGCCTTGGGAATTAAAGTTCCCTAAATTAATTGGTGTAAAGTTAACAGGTAAATTATCTGGTTGGACAGCATCAAAAGATGTCATTTTAAAAGTAGCTGGAATTTTAACTGCAAAAGGAGGAACAGATTGTATCATAGAATATTTTGGCGAAGGTGCAAAATCACTTTCTGCAACAGGAAAAGGAACAATTTGTAATATGGGTGCAGAAGTTGGAGCTACAACATCAACTTTTGGTTATGATGAATCTATCGAAAGATATTTAAGAGCAACTAACAGAGCAGATGTTGCCGATGCAGCCAATGAAATTAAAGACTATTTAACTGGAGATGCAGCAGTTTACGAAAACCCAAAAAAATATTTCGATCAAGTAATTGAAATCAATTTAGACGAATTAGGACCACATTTAAACGGACCATTTACACCAGATTTAGCTACACCAGTAGGAAAAGAGATGACGGAAAAAGCAACCAAAAACGATTGGCCTTTACAAGTAGAATGGGGATTGATTGGTTCTTGTACAAACTCGTCTTACGAAGATTTATCAAGAGCAGCATCTATTGCAAAACAAGCTGTAGATAAAGGTTTGGTTGCCAAAGCGGAATTTGGAATTAATCCAGGTTCAGAACAAGTACGTTACACTTCGGAGCGCGATGGTTTATTGGATATTTTTGAAAACTTAGGAGCAACTATTTTTACGAATGCTTGTGGACCTTGTATTGGACAATGGGCTAGAGAAGGATCGGAAGGTCAACCAAAAAATACAATTGTACATTCATTTAACAGAAATTTTTCTAAACGTGCCGATGGAAATCCAAACACACATGCATTTGTAGGTTCACCTTCAATGGTTGCTGCAGTTGCAATTTCGGGTAAACTGGATTTTAATCCGATGACAGATAAATTAATCAATAAAAATGGCGATGAAGTAATGCTTGATGAACCAACAGGTTTTGAATTACCACCAAGAGGATTTGATGTTAAAGATCCTGGATTTGTAGCGCCAATGGCAGATGGTTCTGGTGTAAAAATCACTGTTGATCCAACGTCAAAAAGAATTCAATTATTAACACCTTTTGAACCTATAAAAGGAAACATTTCTGGTGCAAAACTATTAGTTAAAGCGGCAGGAAAATGTACTACAGATCATATTTCTATGGCTGGACCTTGGTTGCGTTTTAGAGGACACTTAGATAATATTTCTGAAAACTGTTTAATAGGTGCTGTCAATGCATTTGGAGAAGCAACCAATAAAGTAAAAAATCAATTAACAGGAGAATTTGGGCCAGTGCCTACAACAGCAAGAGCTTATAAAAAAGCAGGCGTTCCATCAATTGTAGTTGGAGAACATAATTATGGTGAAGGATCGTCAAGAGAGCATGCTGCTATGGAACCAAGACATCTTGGTGTTGTTGCAGTTATTGTAAAATCGTTTGCAAGAATCCACGAAACAAATCTTAAAAAACAAGGTATGCTAGGTTTAACTTTTGCTACTGAGTCTGATTATGCTTTAATTCAAGAAGACGATACGTTTAATTTTACAGACTTAGCAAACTTTACTCAAGGAAAGCAATTGACTTTAGAAGCGGTTCATGCTAATGGTTCTAAAGATGTAATTATGCTAAATCATACATATAACGAAGGTCAAATTGCTTGGTTTAAAGAAGGTTCTGCATTAAATTTAATTAAAAAAGAGAATGCATAAAATGCAATAATTGAATACTAATAAAGTTATATGAAAATACAGTCTTAGTTGACTGTATTTTTTTTATTTTTACGATATCTATTTTATTTAAATAATGAAAGAAGTTTGGTATTTAGAATGTGTTAATCTGTTTAAGATTATTTGTCCTCATCAATATAAGGACTATAAAAACACGCATACTTTTGACGCCTATAAGAAAAAAGATTATGTCTATTTTAATAAGGATGCATCCAAAACCGTGTATTTAATAAACTCGGGAAAAGTAAAATTAGGGTATTATACAGAAGATGGTCAGGAAATTGTAAAGTCTATATTAAGTAAAGGCGAAGTGTTTGGTGAAAAGGCAATTCTAGGCGAAGAAAAAAGAAATGAATTTGCGCAATCTATAGATAACGAGACAGTTATCTGCCCAATACCAGTTGATACTTTACAAGATATGATGAAAAATAATACATCATTTTCTTTAAGTTTTTATAAGTTAATTGGTTTTAGAATAAAAAAATTAGAAAGACAATTGGCAATTTTATTATTTAAAGATGTTAGAAAGCGAACTACAGAATTTATCAATGAATTGAAAAAAGATTATGGTAAAATTCTTTTAAATGGTGAGATTTTAATAAAACATCCTTATTCCCAAAAAGAAATTGCGACACTTATCGGTACCTCAAGACCATCTTTGAATATTGTCTTAAATAATTTAAAAGATGAAGGTTATTTAACTTTTAACGGTAAAGAAATAGTTTTGAAAAATGCAAAAGTGTTAGATAGCTAACATAATAAAAATACTTTTCGCAATAAATTTGCAGTATTATTAATTTAAAACTATAATTATGAAAAGTATTTTAAAACTATTAGCATTAACAATAATCGTATCATTTTTAATTTCTTGTAGCGATGATGATCCAGTAACAACAAAAAGTTTAACTTTAAATATTGCCGGTCTAGATGATTTAGGATCAGATTATGTATATGAAGGTTGGATTATTGTTGACGGAAGTCCAGTTAGTACAGGAACATTTACAAGTGTTACATTTCCACAAACATTTACAGTAAATATCAATCAAGTAAATGCAGCAACTAAATTTGTATTATCAATAGAGCCAACAAATGATAATGATCCAGCGCCATCCAACACTAAAATTTTGGCAGGAGATTTTTCTGGCGATATGGCAGAAGTTAACACAATGCTAGTTGGTGATTTTTCAAATTCATCTGGTAAATATATTTTAGCAACACCAACAGATGGTATGATGAATAATGAAAATAGTGGTATTTGGTTTTTAGACCCAACAAGTGGTACACCAATGGCAGGTTTAGATTTACCAACATTACCAGCTGGTTGGATTTATGAAGGTTGGGCTGTAATAAATGGTAAGCCAGTAACAACAGGTACATTTACTAATCTTAGTGGAACAGATAATTTTGATGATTTTAGCGGATCAATGTCTTTGCCAATGCCAAATGGTGCTGACGGGTTTTTTCCTGGAGAAGATTTTTTAATGGCTGCACCAACAGGTTTATCTTTTCCAACAGATTTAGCTGGAGGAAAAGCTGTGATTTCTATTGAACCTGTGCCAGATAATAGCCCAATGCCATTTACATTAAAACCTTTGGCTGGAGATATTCCAACTATGGCAACAGATCATACATTATATATGTTAAATCAAAATCTTGGTAGTTTACCAACAGGTTCTGTATCTAGATAATACGTAATGTTTAAATAATAAATGATTCTACAGAGCGTTACAATCTTAACGCTCTGTATTCATTCTTAAAAAAATCAAATTATGAAATTTATATATTTAATAATTATATTAGTAAGTACATCTGTTTTTTCTCAGGAGACAGATTGTAATGTTAAAAATAATCTGGGTGTTAATGGTTATGATTTAGTAGCATATTTTGCTGGTGAAGCTGTTAAAGGTAAAGAGGAATTTACTCACACTTATAATACTGTATCCTATAATTTTTCTAATAAAGAAAATTTAGAAAAATTTAAAGCTACTCCAGTTGAATATTTACCTCAATATGGTGGTTGGTGCGCTTATGCTATGGCAGATAAAGGTGAAAAAGTAGATATGAACCCTGAAACTTTTGAAATTAGAGATGGAAAATTATATTTATTCTATAAAGCCTATTTTAATAATACGTATAAAAAATGGTTAAAAGAAAATCCAGAAAAATTAAGAAGTTTAGCCGATGAAAATTGGGATGAATTGAAAGCTAAATAATAAAGATTGATTGACTGAATATTGTAAGTTATTATTTATTTTTGCAACTAATATTGATATAAAATAGACAAATGAAATTTACAAAAAAAATGTGGTCAAATATTCTTTTTTTCGGATTTATAATATTCCTGTTTACACCTTATGGAGCAAGTACAAAAGCTAAATTAATACAAGGTGTTACATATGTTAAAACACTCATTTTTGCACCATCAGCAGATGAGGTAATTAATAGAAAGGTGATATCAAGTTTGGATTTATCTCTTAAAGGAATTTCATATGCTAATGATGTAAATTTAGCATCACAAAAAGGAAAGGTGATTTTTATAAATTATTGGGCAACTTGGTGTCCACCTTGTCGTGCAGAAATGCCTTCCATACAATCTTTATTTAATGACTATAAAGATAAGGTGTCTTTTATTTTTATAACATCAGATGATAAATCTAAAGTTGATAAATATTACTCAGAAAATAAGTATAAGTTACCTACTTATAATATGTTATCAAATCCAGCATCAGAAATAAACACACGTAGTTTACCAACAACATTTATTATTGATAAACAAGGTAGATTAGCTCTAAAAGAGACTGGCGCATCCAATTGGAATAGTGGTAAAGTGCGTAAAATGCTCGATGATTTAATAAATGAGTAATTCTAAAGTGTTGTAATTAGTGTGTTTTTAAAGCATTTCAAATGTGTTTTCGAAAACGTTTTCGTAATTGAAAAATTCATCTAAAAACAAACCTATATTTTTAAAAATAATTATATTTGCATTATCAAACTTAATATAAAATTTTTAGAATATGGAAAAACAAATCAATGCATTTATGGATTATGCGAAAGCAAAGAATCCGAATGAACCAGAGTTTTTACAAGCAGTACACGAAGTTGCCGAAGCAATAATTCCTTTTATTGAAAAAAACAAACAATATAAAGGTAAAATGCTTTTAGAAAGAATGATTGAGCCAGAACGTACTTTTATTTTTAGAGTGCCTTGGTTGGATGATAAAGGTGGAATTCAAGTAAATAGAGGTTTTAGAGTTCAATTTAATTCTGCTATTGGACCATATAAAGGCGGTTTACGTTTTCATCCATCAGTTAATTTATCGATCTTAAAGTTTTTAGGATTTGAGCAAGTATTTAAAAACTCATTAACAACTTTGCCAATGGGTGGCGGAAAAGGTGGTTCAGATTTTAATCCTAAAGGAAAGTCGGATAACGAAGTCATGCGTTTTTGTCAATCTTTTATGAGTGAATTATCTAAGCATATTGGTGCAAATACAGATGTGCCTGCTGGAGATATTGGTGTTGGTGGACGTGAAATAGGTTTCTTATTTGGACAATACAAAAGAATGAGAGATGAATTTGTAGGCGTTTTAACTGGAAAAGGAATGAGTTATGGAGGCTCATTAATCCGTCCAGAAGCAACAGGTTATGGTGCTGTTTATTTTTCAAACACCATGTTAGAAACCATTGGAAAGTCTTTAAAAGGAAAAACAGTCGCTATTTCTGGATCTGGAAATGTAGCACAATACGCAACGCAAAAAGCAACAAGCTTAGGAGCAAAAGTTGTTACAATGTCAGATTCTAGTGGATTTATTTATGATGAAGAAGGCTTTACTAAAAGTAAATTAGCATTTATTATGGATTTGAAAAACGTAAAACGTGGACGAATTGGTGAGTATGTAAAGAAATATCCAAAAGCAAAATTCTTTAAAGGGAAACGACCTTGGTCTATAAAATGTGATATTGCATATCCTTGTGCAACGCAAAACGAGTTGAACGGAGCAGAAGCAAAGGAACTTGTTAAGAATGGTGTACTTTGTGTTACCGAAGGTGCAAATATGCCGTGTACTCCAGAAGCAATTGAAGTATTTACTAAAGCAAGAGTTTTATTTGCGCCAGGAAAAGCATCTAACGCTGGTGGTGTTGCTACAAGTGGATTAGAAATGAGTCAGAATTCTATGCGTTATAACTGGACAAGAAAAGAAGTTGATGATAAACTAAAAGCAATTATGAGTGATATTCATTCATCTTGTGTTAAATACGGAACTTCTTCAAAAGGATTTACAGATTACGTAAAAGGTGCAAATATTGCAGGTTTTGTTAAAGTAGCAGATGCTATGTTATCGCAAGGAGTTGTTTAAAATTTAATGACCTTTTTTTACTTTTTTACTATAAGTCACGTTGTGAATGTAAAAGTAAGTTTAAAGTAATAATTCAGGGTTTCACTTAATGTGAAACCCTGATTTTTTTTAAAGGCAAATCGAAAATTAGGTTTAAATTTTTTAAGTAATAACAGGATTCCTTTTAACAAACTAAAATTGCTTT
>JAZGEV010000081.1:0-9280 GCA_036478895.1 Flavobacteriaceae bacterium
ACGCCAGTTAAAAAACCCTTAATGGTATTGGCTTCGTTGCCACGTAAACTGAGTCCAGGAGAAAAAGTAAGTCTTCCTGTAACTGTTTTTGCTATGGAAGATCACATTAAAAATGCTACTATTTCTTTAAAATTAAGTAAAGGGATTAAAATAATTGGTAAAAAAACACACCACGTTAAGTTTGCAAAACCTGATGAAAAAATGGTCAATTTTGAGTTGGATGTCTCCCAAGCAAAAGGCATCGGAAAAATAGAAGTTATTGCAACTGGTAATAATGAACAAGCGTCTTACGAGGTTGAAATTGATATTGTAAATCCAAATCCAATAACCAATAAAGCTATTGATCTAGTTTTACAAGCCAATGAAACTAAAAATATCGATTTTTCTACCTTTGGAATACACGGCTCTAATGAAGCAGAGATTGAGTTTTCTACTTTACCAGCTATGAATTTTACCCAACGAATGAACTATTTAATTAGATATCCGCATGGTTGTGTAGAACAAACAACATCTAGTGTATTTCCACAATTATATCTGGCAAACATCTTTGATATTACAGCTCAAAAAAAACAAGATATGGTAGATAATGTGAAAATTGCCATTACTAAATTGGGTGAATTTCAAACCACAAGTGGTGGTTTAAGTTATTGGAGTGGACAAAATACAGCCAACGATTGGGGAAGTACTTATGCAGGTCATTTTATGATTGAAGCAGAGAAAAAAGGCTTTGTATTGCCACTTACTTTTATGAGTAATTGGTTAAAATACCAAAAACAAGCTGCTAGAGGTTGGCGTAAAAAATCAGGTTATAATAATACGCTAACACAAGCTTATCGTCTATATACTTTGGCTTTGGCTGGTCATGCGGATTTAGCCTCAATGAATCGCTTGCGTGAAAGTAAGTTAAGTAATGATGCCAAATGGCGCTTGGCTGGAGCTTATGCTTTAGCTGGACAAAAAGAGGTTGCTAAAAAATTAGCCAATACTGCTAACATTGATTTTAAACCTTATAAATACGATTATCACTCCTACGGTTCGGTTGATAGAAATAGAGCTATGGCCTTAGAAACTATGCTTTTAATTAAGGACAATCAATCTATTGATTTAACAAAGTCAATTGCAAAAAGGTTATCATCAAAAAAATATATGAGTACGCAATCTACCAGTTATAGTTTATTAGCTATGTCTAAATTAGTTGAGACAAATGGTGGTAAAGCGATGAAGGTTACGTATAATCTAAATGGTGAAAACACCAATGCTATCAGCTCACCATTTGCAGTTGCGCAACGAACCTTAAAGGTGAAAAAAGGGGCTAATAAAGTCACCATAACCAATAAAGAAAACAATGTTGTTTTTGTACGTTTACTTAATAAAGGTATTCTACCACTTGGACAAGAAATTGCTGAACATCGTAATTTAAATATTAAAATTAATTATCTTGACAAAGAAGGTAATACAATTGATGTTAAAAAGCTACAGCAAGGAGCCGATTTTATGGCTTCCGTTACAATAAGCAACGATAAAAATGACTATGTAAACGATATTGCCTTAACCGAAATATTTCCATCTGGTTGGGAAATTGTAAACACACGTTTTACGGATTATGGTAATGTGAAATCAAGTTCTGCTAACTTTACAGATATTAAAGACGATCGTGTTAATTTTTACTTTCATTTAAAAAATGGTGAAAGCAAAACATTTAATGTATTGTTGAATGCATCGTATCTTGGAAAATATTATCTGTTTGGCGTTCAAGCCGAAGCGATGTATGATGATGATTATTTGACGCGTACCAAAGGTCAATGGATTGAGGTTGTAAAATAGGATGATTTGAAACAATAGTAAGAAATTAGTCAGAGCTTCACTTTAAGTGAAACTCTGACTTTTATTTGAAATTAAATGTCAATTCGAGCGAAGTAGAGAATGTCTTTTTAAAACAGCCTGTTCTCGACTTCGCTCGAACTGACACAAATTTAATTTTGCAAAAATTGACAAATTCGGATATACTAGAAATGACAGCAAAATAAGTCAGGGCTTCACTTTGAGTGAAACCCTGACTGAAAAATGCATCAAAATTTATACGCAATACGCGGTACATAAAATAAACTACCAATATCGGTTTGTAATGAACCTTCTACTTTGTAAGGTGAAAATTGTAGATTAAATCCCATTGAAATTCTATCATTATTTCTAAAAGTATACGTGTATTCTATACTTGGTGCGATAAGCATTGTGCTAATGGTTTCGTATTTTTCTTTTTTATTTTCACTACCTGTTTCGCCTTCATAAAACGGATTTCGAGCATCTGTTGTGATTAGAGATGCGCCAATTCCCAAACCAATATTTAAACGTGATCTATCAATATTAAAAAGATCTTTTCTAAATTTTACCATTGGGTTAATCATAAAGCTTGCTTTAGCAGAAATGGTATCTGTGCTGCGTGCATACTTGAATTTTTCTTTTTGATTTGGAACAACCATTTGTAAGGCAAATTCAATGGATTTTCCGTTTTTTGTTGGGAAATCAAAACTTAACTCCACAAATGGAGAAATGCCAAAATATTTTTTTAATTTTTTTTGCGGCAATAAAACGCCTGTTCCTATTCTAAAGCTAGAATTACTTAATGATTCTCCAATAGGATCGTGATACGTATTGGATGGTGTACTGTTCTGTTGTGCAAAACTACTTACTGTAAATAATGCAATGATTACTGTTCTTAAAATAAATTTCATAATATTTGTTTTTAAATTCAAGTCAAAATTATTGCTATATTCACATTTTGAATGTTGATAAACACGAATAATGATTCTAATTTTTGTGATTATCGCAAATAAATGTATTTTTGACCGATGTATCAAGAAGAATTACTTCACCTTTTACAAAAAGAAATTCCACAAAACGCTTCGTTGATAGACGCTGTTGCAATTGCTTTGGAAATTAGTTACGATGCAGCGCACAGGCGTGTAAGTTTAAAAAGTAAATTCTCTTTGGACGAAACCATTTTACTTGCCAAATACTACAACTTATCAATCGATCGGCTTTTCGAAACCACAACATCAAATTTTGTAGCCGTTGAAAAGACTAAAAATATTGGTAATGAAGACGATTTAATTCTATATTTAGAAGAATCTTACGCTTCTTTAGCACCATTATCCAAACAGAAAAATATAAATTTATTATATTCGGCTAAAGACATACCCTTATTTTATACAGTATCTGATGATATTCTAGGACGTTTTAAAATGTATGTTTGGTTAAAATTATTGGACAAGTCTTACACTGCAAAAAGTTTTGAAAAATTCACACCTAGAATTGCATTGGTTCAAGCAGGAAATAAATTAGCCGCATTGTATAATACGATTTCAAAATCCGAAATATGGGATATTACAACAATTAACAGTACCTTAAAACAAATCCATTTTTACTTTGAAGCTGGTCAATTAAATGCAGAAAGTGCCTTAACACTGTGTGATCAATTAAATAAACTTATAACAGATATTACTTCCAAAATGATTCATGATAGCAATTATCAAATATATTATAATGAATTGCATTTAATGAATAATAATGTATTGGTTAGTACGCCAAGTACGCAAGTATTATATGTTCCTTTTACGTTATTATCGTATTACAAAACAAGCGATAAATTGACATGTAAAGAAGCTGGTATTTTTCTAGAAAAACAATTAAACGAATCAAAATTACTAAATACTGTAGGTGAAAAAGAACGTAATTCTTTTTTTAATAAAATTCATACTAAAATAGAGGCGTTAAAACAATTAATAAACGCTTCAAATATTTTGGATTTTGAATAATCTGTTTAAAAAACTATTAATAAAAAATAAATATGACATTAAAAGAGAAAATACATAAATTCATACACGGCGAAAAAGGTGATGAGGACAAAGTAACAGGCAATGAGTTTTTTATCAAATTCATTTACACCTTAATTATATTAAATATTATTTCAATAATTTTAGCGTCCTATAAAGATGTTAGAAATGAATATGCTGGTTTTTTGGAATATTTTGAGATGTTCTCTGTAGTTATTTTTACCATAGAATATATTTTAAGACTGTGGACTGCAGATCTATTTTATAAAGGGAAAACGGCATTTACAAAACGGAAAAATTTTATATTCTCGTCCTACGCAATTATTGATTTATTGGCAATAATGCCGTTTTACTTACCACTACTCTTTCCTTTTGATTTACGATTTGTAAGAATTTTACGTTTATTTAGATTATTACGAATATTTAAAATTGGACGGTTTTCAAAATCATTTGAAACTATTAAAAATGTGCTTAAAGAAACCAAAGAAGAACTATCAATAACCGTTTTTATTTCATTCATATTTTTAATATTCTCCTCTACATTGATGTATTATGTAGAGAGTGAAGCACAGCCAGAAAAATTTGAAAACATTGGTCAGTCACTTTGGTGGTCTGTTGCTACATTAACTACTGTTGGTTATGGTGATGTTTATCCTATAACAGGTTTAGGAAAATTTATAAGTGGTGTTATTGCTTTAATTGGCGTTGCGTTTGTAGCATTACCAACTGGTATAATTAGCTCGGCTTTTATCAATAAAATACAAAAAGATAGAAAAAATGCTGAGTCTAAAAAGTGCAAAAATTGTGGTTGCGAGGTGTAAAATGATGAACTATTAAAAGTCAGGATTTCACTTTGTGCTATAGTCAGGACTTCACTTAGAGTGAAACCTTGACTTTTATTTTTTAAAAAACTTGATTTTTTAATTTGTTATAAAACTCTGACTATTTTAAACCCTGACTTTTTACTTATCAAAAATTCGTCCTTTCCAGTGGTACTTTTTAAAGAATGATGAAACAACTATAAATACTACAAAAACAGGATAAATAAAGAAGCTTATTAGATAAAATTTTAAGTTTAAATTAAGTTTAAAAAAGAGATGCACTTTGTATAATAATAATAAATCTATTAGCAATTTAAATGCAAAAATTAAGTATAAAGGTTTATATAATTCACTTATATCGCGCAAGCTTGCAATGGTAAAAACGACAATTAAATTCATTAAAAAAACCAGAATACCAATCGTTTTCGCAAACCAATTATTAGTAGCTGTTGTTTTAGAAGCCCAACGAATACGCTGATTGATCAATTCTTTAAAACTATTTTCTGGCTTGGTAACTACCAAAGCATCAATTGATTTTATATAGTTAACATTATTTGGATAGTATGTCAACATTTTTTCTAATAAAAACACATCATCGCCACTTGCAATAGAATCATTTCCTACAAAACCATTAACACTATTAAAAGCGTCTTTTTGATAGCATAAATTAGCGCCATTACACATAAAAGGTTTGTTGATTCCAAAACTGCCAATTGTAGTTCCAATAAGACTCAAAAAATCTAAACTCTGGAAATTATGTAATAATGAATCATCAGTTCTATAAATAACTGGACCAGCTATCATTTTTAAAGATTCGTTATCTTTTAAAAATGAATTATAGGAGTTTAACCAAAGTTTCGAAACTTCGCAATCAGCATCTGTAGTTAAAATCCAAGAGAATCTTGCTAAATTAATGGCTGTATTTATAGCGTCTTTTTTTGGAGAAGTCGTTTTTCTTACGGAATGAATCATCCGCCAATTGTTGTTTTTATTGAGGTACTTAGATAAAACCAATTCAGAGTCATCAGTTGAGTTGTCATTAATCCATAGTACTTCAAAGTGTGTTGTTGGATAATGTAATGCTTCTAAACTTTGTGCTAAAAAAGGGATGTTATCCATTTCATCTCGAAAAGGTATAATGATAGAGAATTTATGAAATGGTTCACGTTTTGTTTCTTTAAAAGTAAGTACTTTATTAAATCCAATTATTAAAACAATAATAAGAACTAGATATAAAACGGATATGATTATTAATAAAGGCATTAGCTTCTCCCCTTTTTAGTTGGTTTATTCTGAACACCAATGTATTTAAAATTCATTATAAAATAACTACCAATTATAGAAGGTATCGCAAAATTAAACAACCACATTAAACTTGAAATTGTAACAATAATCATTTCATTAACTTGAATAAAAGAAAACACAAAAACGGCAACCGATCCTTTGATTAACCAATCAAACATAGGTAAACTTGGAATTACTGATGCCAATAAATACATGGTAAAAATAAGCATCATTAAGGTATAATAATCAACCTCAACACCAAATAAATTCAATAGATAAAAAAATTGATGAGAAAAAATAACATAACGAATTATTGAAAAAAGTAAAGTCGTAAAAACAATTTTACCCGATAGATTTTTAATAAATTTAATGATTTTGTCTAAGTAAAACCCTCTAATTTTTTTACTGATAAATACGCGTCCACCAAAAAACGAGGCGATTAGTAATGCAAAAATATAAATTAAGCGACGCATTCTAAACAAAGGTAATTCAACATTAAAATTTAGCAAAAAATAAAGCAATCCCCAAACACCAAATGCTAAAGTAATGGTCATTTGCGACACATTGGACACTAAGTTTAATAGCATAATTTTTTTACGTTGGTCTTTGTAATAATAAAATGCTTTTGCACCATATTCACCAATTCTATTTGGTGTAAATAACGATGCAGTAAGTGAACCTAAACTTTGCTTAAAAGACTCCAATAAGCTTATTTTCTTTATATTAGATACTAAATTTTTCCATTTTAAAATTTCAAAAAACCAATTGAAAAAAGTCAAAGTGAAAAGAATAGCTAATGCTTTATAATTGGTAAATAATTTTTGTTCAAGCTGAATGATAAAATCAGATAACGGCATAACATCATTATGCACCATTTTTTGATAAATGAAATAAAATGCACCAGCAATTATTGATGATTTCATCAAAAAAAAGAGGAATTGTCGGTATTTATAACTAATGTTTCTCATTCATAATAATACATACGATTAAACTATTTGTCGTACTTTTGAACAACAAAGAAACAATAATTAATTGAGCAAAGAAATTATCATATTAGGAATTGATCCTGGAACAACTATAATGGGGTTTGGCGTTATAAAAATTGTCAATAAAAAAATGGAATTTATCGTTTTTAACGAACTAATATTAAAAAAATACGACGATCATTACTTACGATTAAAAAAAATATTTGAAAGGACCATCCAATTAATAGACGACTATAATCCCGATGAAATTGCAATTGAAGCACCATTTTTTGGTAAAAATGTGCAATCTATGTTAAAGTTAGGTCGCGCTCAAGGAGTTGCAATGGCTGCAGGTTTGTCTCGCGAAGTTTCTATTACGGAGTACGCTCCAAAAAAAATAAAAATGGCCATTACTGGCAATGGAAACGCCTCTAAAGAACAGGTTGCTAAAATGTTACAGAGCTTGCTTAAAATTAAAACTTTACCTAAAAATTTAGATGCAACCGATGGATTAGCAGCTGCAGTGTGTCATTTTTATAACAGAGACCGAATTGCAATTGGGAAATCCTATTCTGGTTGGAGTGCTTTTGTGAAACAGAATGAGAAACGGGTTAAGAAGTAGGTTTTTTTTATCGCTACATCTAAGCTCAACGATTCATCTTTCTACATTTCATTTGTTTAAAAATTGTGCTCGCTACATCTAAGTTCAACGATTCATCTTTTTACATTTTATTAGTTTAATAGTTGTGCTTGCTATTCCTAAATTCAACGATTCATCTTTCTACATTTTATTAGTTTAATAGTTGTGCTTGCTATTCCTAAATTCAACAATTCATCTTTCTACATTTCATTTGTTTAATAGTTGTGCTCGCTACATCTAAGCTCAACGATTCATCTTTCTACATTTCATTTGTTTAAAAATTGTGAACTGGTTTCAGAGTCTTAATATAATAAAAAGACATTTGTAATGCACTAGTCTCTAAAAACCGTTCCACGATCTGGTTTTAAAGCATTTTTATACGTCAACATATCTTTTTCGTCCACAATAATAAAAGCTGAATTAAAATAATTGGAATGTTCAATAGTATTGACTTCATAGAACGCTAAATTTTCCATTTTTGCGAATTCCTGTAAATGTATTACGTGATGTTTTGCAATACCCAATGAATCTGGACCTCTAAATTCCCAAATCAATCTTATTTTTCTATTCATACCATTTTCTATTATTCAAATACAAAAGTAATACTATCTTTGTGAAAAAAATATTTTGACAGCAAACGATTTTATATTACATCCAAACGGTATTTCTACATTAACTAATGGCCGTTTTACATTTCGTGCGCCAAGTAATATTGCTTTAGTAAAATATTGGGGTAAAGAAGATCCGCAAATTCCAAAAAACAGCTCTATTAGTTTTACATTGAATGCGTGTTATACCTTAACAACATTATCATTTACTAAAAAAGAAAAAGCAACAAACAATTTCGATTTTGAAGTAGTGTTTGAAGGCAAAAAATACGATGCCTTTAAACCAAAAATTCAAACATTTTTTGAAAGAATTGTAGATTATGTTCCGTTTTTAACCGATTATAAATTTGTAATTGATACGCGAAATTCTTTTCCACACAGCAGTGGAATTGCATCATCGGCAAGTGGTTTATCTGCTTTAGCTATGTGCATTATGCAAATAGAAAAGTCAATAAATTCAAGTATTAGCGACGACTATTTTAATAAAAAAGCGTCATTTTTAGCACGTTTGGGTTCTGGAAGCGCTAGTAGAAGTATTGAAGGCAATGTAGTAGTTTGGGGAGAACATGAGAATATGCCAGGAAGTTCTAATTTATATGGCATTAAATTCCCTTTTGAGCTGCATCCTAATTTTAAAAATTATCATGACACCATCTTACTAGTTGATAAAGGCGAAAAACAAGTGTCCAGTACAGTTGGTCATAATTTAATGCAAAATCATCCTCTTGCAAAAGCGCGGTTTATTCAGGCGACAGAAAATATTGAAAAAATTAAAACTATATTGCAAAATGGTGATTTAAAACAGTTTATAGAAATTGTTGAAAGTGAAGCTTTAACTTTACACGCTATGATGATGAGTAGTAATCCGTATTTTATTTTAATGAAACCAAACACATTGCAAATTATTGAAAAAATTTGGGCGTTTAGAAAACAAACGAATTCAAACATTTGTTTTACCTTAGATGCCGGTGCAAATGTGCATATTTTGTATCCCGAAAAGGAAAAAGAAACCGTTCACAATTTCATAACCAATGAATTAATACAGCATTGCGAAAAAAATCAGTATATTTGCGATAGAATTGGCTTTGGAGCTATTCTAGTAAAGACTTTTCATTAAAAATGGTTTCTA
>JAZGEV010000082.1:0-33747 GCA_036478895.1 Flavobacteriaceae bacterium
GTAAATGAATCAGTGGTGTAGAGGTTATTTGTTCCAGTTTTATTTGTTCGCTGAATATATGGAATATTAAATGACCATCCTGTTCCCACAATGGAACTTTGTGATTTGTTACTACTATTATATGCCATCACCATATTTTGTGATAGCAAACGCATCAGGTGATGGTGGTGTCGATTCTGGTAGTTTTAAATTTTCAGTTTGGCTATAGAGGTTCAAAAAAGTATTTAAAAATAATACTATTATAAGGGTGCTTTTATTCATAAATTGAGTGCTAATTATTTTTCACAAGGTATAATTATTTAACAACCTAAAACATACCGACAAGTAGGTATTTTTTAAAAATTAACACGTTGATTTTTAACGATATATTAAAATTACCCTTTTTTTTAAAAAAATTTAAAACGCAGATTTGTAAATTAATTATTTAAAAAAATTATATATCTAAGAAATGAATTTTAAAACGAAATTCCAATCACAGTTTTGCTGTTTATCATAATTTAGACGAGAAAACTGTTCATAAACTATTGAAAATAAATAGGTATAATATCCCAGAAAACATTACAACGTATTTGTGAAGCACGCGAAATAAAATTATCTGATTCTTTTAAGCTTATCGGTGATTAGAATATGAATAAATTCTTATTACTCGTAGATTTATTAAGGATTGCAAAAGTATTAAATATTAACATGGTAGATTTATTTGATTTAAAAAATAATTTTCAAAATTCAAAACCCAAATCATTCATAATAAACACCATCTAATAGTAAAATAGTATTACTTTTGCCAAAAATTAAAACAGTATGTTAACAGTATCAAATTTATCAGTACAATTCGGCAAAAGAATTCTTTTTGACGAAGTAAATACAAAGTTTACACATGGCAATTGCTATGGAATAATTGGCGCAAATGGTGCAGGAAAATCTACATTTTTAAAAATTATTGCGGGTGAAATGGATCCTACAAGTGGTAATGTATCTCTAGAAAAAGGGAAAAGAATGTCTGTATTGTCTCAAGATCACTTTGCTTTTAACGAGTTTAATGTATTGGATACTGTGTTGATGGGGAATAAACCATTATACGATTTAAAAATTGAAATGGATGCCTTATATGCAAAACCAGATTTTGATGAAGCTGATGGAATTAAAGCTGGAGAGCTTGGTGTAATTTACGAAGAAAAAGGAGGCTGGAACGCAGAAAGTGATGCGGCAACTTTATTATCCTCTGTTGGAATTACCGATGAAATGCATTACATGTTAATGAAAGATATTGGTGGTAAAGCAAAAGTAAGAATTTTAATAGCACAAGCACTTTTTGGAAATCCAGATTTATTAGTAATGGATGAGCCAACCAATGATTTGGATTATGAAACAATATCTTGGTTAGAAAATTTCTTGGCACATTATAAGAATACAGTTATTGTAGTATCTCACGATAGACACTTTTTAGATGCAGTTTGTACACACATATCTGATATTGATTTTAATAAAATTAATCACTTTTCTGGTAATTATACTTTTTGGTATGAATCTAGTCAATTAGCAGCGCGCCAACGTGCTCAACAGAATAAAAAAGCCGAAGACAAGAAAAAAGAATTAGAAGATTTTATCCGTCGTTTTTCTGCTAATGTTGCTAAATCTAAACAAGCAACAAGTAGAAAGAAAATGATTGAGAAATTAAACGTAGAAGATATAAAACCATCGAGTAGGCGTTATCCAGCAATTATTTTTGATAGAGAGCGCGAAGCAGGTGATCAAATTTTACATGTAGAAGAATTAGAAAAAGAAATAGACGGTAAAACTGTTTTTAAGAAAATTAATATCAATTTAGCCAAAGGAGATAAAATTGTGATTATTTCTAAAGATGCCAGAGCAGTCACTTCATTTTTTGAAATTATATCAGGCAATGATACAAAATTTGAAGGTGAGTTTAAATGGGGCGTTACAACATCACAAGCATATTTACCATTAGATAATGCAACCTTTTTTAAAGATGGCGATTTAGATTTAGTTGATTGGTTAAGACAATATGCTAAAACTGAAGAAGAGCGAGAAGAAGTGCATTTACGTGGCTTTTTAGGTAAAATGATTTTTAGTGGTGATGAGGCCTTAAAAAAATGTACCGTTTTGTCTGGTGGAGAAAAAGTGCGTTGTATGCTATCTCGAATGATGATGACAAGAGCAAATGTTTTATTGATAGATGAGCCAACAAATCACTTAGACTTAGAGTCAATACAAGCGTTTAATAATTCTTTAGCTAACTTTAAAGGAACTGTTTTAATGTCAACTCATGATCACGAATTTGCACAAACAGTTGCAAACAGAGTTATAGAAATAACACCAAAAGGCGTTATTGATCGCCATATGACATTCGAAGATTATTATGCAGATCAAAAAATAAAAGAATTAAGAGAACGTTTGTATTCGTAATCTCATAATAGTTAATAATAAATACCAAAGTTGAGTCTTTGGTTTTTTTTTGATTAAAAATTTTGCGATACACTATTAACGAATGCAAATTAATACTTTACGATTATGAAAGCGATGATTTAGACTGTATTAATTTAGCTATATTTACATACTTAATTAGTTATAATAATTTTTAGTAGTCTAAGAATTGAAGTGAATACTAGTTTAATAAACACAATTTTAAAAGTTTTATGGAGAATATAAATAATAATGACATTCATATTATTAGTAGACATAGTAATTGGTCTACTACTAGTGTAGATGATGTCCTGCACAGTAAAATTTATAGTAAAAAAGCAGATTGGACTCATTTTTTAAAACTATTATTTATAAGTTTAGGTGTGGCGTTTACAACTGCAGGAATCATTTTCTTTTTTGCTTACAATTGGAATGATCTTCATAAATTTATAAAATTGGGTTTAATTGGGTCTCTCATTATTGGTTTAACACTTTTTGTGGCTTTTTCTAAAAATAGCCAAACTATTAAAAATGTTATTTTAACTGGTGTAACAATGCTTGTGGGCGTTTTATTTGCAGTATTTGGACAAATATATCAAACAGGAGCCAATGCTTATGATTTCTTTTTGGGCTGGACAATGGCAGTTGCACTTTGGGTGTTTATTTCTAATTTTTCTGCAATGTGGTTAGTCTTTATGGTTTTAGCGAATATCACATTGGTATTATACGAAAAGCAAGTTGCGCATGATTGGTCTCCATTAACTTTGTTGTTACTGTTAATACTTTTGAATACAGTTTTTTTAATAGGAAATTTTATTTTATCTAAAAAGGATAAACAATATGTTTGGCTACAAAAAATTGTAGCAATTGCTATTGTTACCCTTGCTACCTTTGGTGTTGTGGTAATTATTTTTGATGTGGATTTAGCATATAATTGGCCACTTCTACTAGTGACTATTGTACTATATATTATAGGAAGATTTTATGCTTTTAATACAAAAGATACATTTTATATTGCAATAATTGCATTGAGTATAATTGTTATATTGGTTGCATTATTTCTAAAGGTGTTCGATTTTGATAGTGGTGTCTTATTGTTAGCAAGTCTTTTAGTTATTGCTTTTGTCACTGTAGTTGTGAAATATTTAATGAAACTTCAAAAAAACTGGGATAATGAATAAATTAGATAAAATCAACAGATTATTACAGAAAATTAAAGCGAAAGAAGGTGATTCTTTTACTTATAATGAAGAAACTATATTAGCTGAATATAAGCATAACGATGATAATAAATCAACTACAACAATTAAAATACTATCTGTTCTTGGAGGTATTTTAGCTACATTAGCTTTTGTTGGGTTTTTATTCTTAACTAGAATTTTTAGATCTGAAGTAAGCATGTTAGTTTTGGGAATTGTGTTTGTAATTGCCGCTATTTGGGTAAATAAAATATACGATAAGTTAATAATTGACACTGCTAGTATTGCTTTATATATTGTTGGTTTTTTAATGATAATTTTTGGAATAGCAGAAATTACCGATAGTAAAAATTTCACTGTTCTGGTTGGTTTAGTCATTGCACTGGTTTCATTATTTAGTACTCAAAGTTATATGTTATTATTCATTTCAGTACTTGCTTTAAGCGGAAGCCTGTTATCTTTTATTTGGTTAAATGAAAAACCAAACGCAATCCATTTATATATTGTATTTCAAACATTACTTTTGACCATTATTTTTTTAAATGAAGCTAAAATCATAACATTTAATAAGAAGTTTTCGCGTTTATATAAGCCGTTAAGAATAGGAATAATGATTTCTTTTTTGGTTGGTTTAATTGCGACTTCTAAACGTGGAATGATTGAATTATCCGATAACTTTTTTTGGATATCTGTAATCGCTATTTCCATAGGAATCCTTTATTTAATTCCTAAAATATTGGGTAAATTAGCAATTGTAGAAACAAATTCAAAAATAATGATCTATGTATTAATTTTGTTACTACTTGGGTTTTCATCTGGTTCACCAGCAATTTTAGGTGGTATTTTAATTGTGCTATTGAGTTTTTATGTAAACTTTAGAATTGGATTGGTTATTGGCGTTGCCTCACTTATTTATTTTGTGTCACAATATTATTATGATTTAAGTTTTACGTTATTAACGAAGTCTATTTTGTTATTTGGATCGGGAATGTTATTTATCATTTTATATTTATTTATTAATAAAAAATTAGTTACAGATGATGAAGTATAAAAATACAATCATATTAATAAATTTAGTTTTTTTAGTTTTAATAATGACAAGAGCTGTCGTAAAAAAAGAAAAAACTTTAGTCAATGGAACATTAGTTTTGTTAGAACTAGCACCTGTAGATCCTAGATCATTAATGCAAGGCGATTATATGAGATTAAACTATAAGATTTCTTCAGTATGGCGAAAAAAAATAAAGAATAAAGATAAGAAACTCTCAAAACGAGGTTTTTGTGTTGTTAAATTAAAAGAAAATGGGGTTGCTGATGTTGTTAGATTTCAAGAAAATAAAACAAAACAAAATGATACTGAATATATAATACCTTATACGGCATCTTCTCGTTGGAATATTAATATTGGAGCAGAGTCTTTTTTCTTTCAAGAAGGCGAAGGAGAAAAATATGAAAAAGGAAAATATGGTGCCTTACGAATTGACAATGATGGGAATAGTATTTTGGTTGGTTTATATGATAAAGATTTAAATGAAATTAAATAAATTAACATATAAAATAACAGTGTTATTTATTACTTTTTTGATGTTTCAAAGTTGTAAGCCAATGACAATTAAAGGTAAAGCAAAGGTAATTGTTGAAAGTTTTAAATCAGGTAAAAAAGAAGTTCTTACAAAATATGGAATAGAGGGTTTAGCAGAAATTCCAAACATTGATGTAATTTTTAAAGAATATGCAATACTTCTAAAGGATGTTAAAATTGAAAAACAAGAAAATTTTATTGTAAAAAAACAATTAGGAAGCTTTGAAAATGATAAAGTAGTTTTAGATTCAATTATTATAACAACGGTAATTATTCCACTAGGTATTGAAATGCCATCTGTGATACCTAGTCATTTTTTTAGCTTGAATTTTATTAAATATAAAGGTAAAGATAAATTAGTTGGCTTAGAAATTAAGAAAGTAGAAACAAATAAGAGTGAGAATGATTTAAAAATAGTTTCGCAATTAAATATTAATAAAAGACGTATTGTAGATGTCGATTTTATTTACGAAGGCGGTCATAAAAACCCAATGATTTTCAAAAGAAAAAGTAGTCTTGTTAGAGAATTGGGGAAAAACAAGGAACAATTTAAATTACTATTAAAGTTAATAAATGAATCAGAAATTATAAAATCCGCAAAAAAAAATAATTCAAAAAAATTTAATGGCGATGCTGAATTAGAAATTATTAAATTTAAAATGGATAATAATCATGAATGGATTCTTTTTTCAATAATTTCGGAAGAAAAAAACAAGAAAGAAGTGACCTTAGCTGATTTTGAATTGCGATATTATAAATTTGCCAATATTGCTGTAAGCTATTGGATTAAATCAAAAGATAAAGAATTAATATTAAAGTTGACACATAATTTAACACATTCTGGTGAAAATATTAGAACAAAATTAAAGGAATCCGTAAAGTTGGAAGTGAAGTAGGTTGGTGGTTTTGTAGAATCATAACGTTTACATCTATATATTACACGAATAGTGTTTTAAATGTATTCAATAAAATTAAGTGATTTTCAAATATTAGTATGACTGTCAGTTCGAGCGAAGTCGAGAACAATTAACCATACAACACGCTACTTAAAATTAATTTTTTATAATTTTTTTCATACCAACATTACCAAATTCATCTATAATTTTGCAAATATAAACACCTTGTTCTAAAGAGCTAATGTCAATGTCGTTACTATCATTCTGAGATAAAACTATTTGTCCTAAAGCGTTATAAAAAACAATATTACTTAGCGTAGTGCTACTTTTAATTTGAATTCGGTTTTTTGCAGGATTTGGATATACCAATAAATTATCAGCGAATTCGGCATTATTAACATGCGCACTTGGATTCCAAATAGTATTAACCCATTCTGGATGATCGATAAACGGATTTGCGTTTGTTTGATAATTGTATAAAGCGTTATTTCGGTCAATTTCTCGTTGACTTACAGGATCATTTGTGTGCCAATCTAATAACAAAGCAATAAACCAATCAGAGTAAACTTGGTTTGATGTCCCGTTTAACATGGTATGATTCCAATTTACAACCTGAGATTCATAACGTGTTGCAAAATAAAGTAGCATACGAGCTATGTCACCTTTAAATTCATCAATAGGTTCAAAAACTTGTCCGCTATAACCAGCAGTAGCACTAGAACCGCGTTTAGACCCATTGGTTGATGTCCAACTTGCACTTTGCACTTCGCCAAAAGGTAAACTACCACGTTGACCATTCACATAACCATCACTTGGTACAACAAAATGAGCATCAGCTTTCATTGGGCTCGCAGAACTAAAAACACTTTGCGGCATAATGTGTTCTCTATTATAGCAATCTGCTTCACTATTATAATTACCACAATGATCACTATTTGTATGGTTGTAATTATAAGAATCACTGCCATTTGGTTTTTCGGAATACATATCTAAAACGGTACCATCATTCTCAAAATAATTATCAGTATCACTTGTTTGATAGGCTGTGTATAATTGAGAATATGAATGTGGATTATGACTGTTAGATATAATAGAACTTAATTGTGTTTTTAATGCATAACCTGTTAATCCGTTAGCCGAATTATAATAATTTGAAGGTACTTGCGAAAACAAAACTAAAGATGATAATACTAAAAGTGTAAGTAGAAAATGTTTCATTTAATATTTTTTTTGAGATGTTGTTAATTTTTACAATTTAAAGTATAGTTAGCTGTTTTTTTCAAGTAAAGCCATATAAAACCCATCGTAACCTGTTTTTGCTGGCGACACTTTGTCTTCGGAAACTAAGGTGTATTCAGGATGATTTTTTAAGAAATTCTGTACTTGCTCTTCATTTTCCGATGGGAAAATAGAACAGGTTGCATAAACTAATTTTCCACCAACTTTTACCAATTGTGAATAATTGTCTAAAATTTCTGCTTGAGTTTTCTTTATATTCTCAAGAAATTCAGGTTTTAATTTCCATTTTGCATCGGGATTTCGTTTTAAAACACCCAAACCACTACACGGCGCATCAATTAAAACACGATCGGCAGAATTTCTCAGTTTTTTAATGACTTTGGAATTTATGATCTCTCTTGTTTCAATGTTGTGAGCACCATTTCGTTTCGCTCTACGTTTTAATTCTTTTAACTTATTTCCGTAAATATCCAAAGCAATTATTTGCCCTTTGTTATTCATTAATGACGCTAAATGTAAAGATTTTCCACCAGCACCAGCACACGCATCAATCACGCGCATACCTTCTTTTACATCCAAAAATGGTGCAACGGTTTGCGATGAAGCGTCTTGTACTTCAAAATGACCATTCTGAAAAGCATCGGTTCTAAAAACATTTTTACGAACTACTAATTCTAAAGCATTTAGGTAATATGGTAAAAGAATGGTTTCAATAGCTTCTTCTAACAAATCTTTTTGTAGTTTTAATTTATTCGTCTTTAAAGAATTAACACGTAAAATAACTTTTGCTTGCTGATTTAAAGCATGAATTTCTTCATCCCATTGTTCGCCAATTTCTTTAAGACCAAGTTCATCCAACCAATCTGGAATAGATTCTTTAAATTTTCTAATGTTGCTTAATTCATCAAAACGACCTTTGATTTTACGTACAGGTATGTCTATAAAATGTTTCCATTCGGGTAAATCATAACCTCTTAAAACTGCAAAAACAGCAAAGTTTTTCCAAAGATTTTCTGCGGTATAATGAGATTTTGTACCGGCAATTTCATTATATAAACGTTTCCATCGAACCATTTCATAAATAGTCTCTGCAATGAATTTACGATCTCTTGCGCCCCAACGTTTATCACGTTTCAGTACTTTTTCAACAACTTTACTTGCATAACGATCGTCATTAAATATTAATTTTAAGGAATCTACAACCGCAAAAACTAATGTGCGGTGTAATCGTTTATCTTCTTTTTTAAGTCTTTTGTTTTGTTCCAAAATGCGTGTTAATTTTTTGCAAAAATACGATTATTTAAAGTACTTTTGTTAAGTAAATTTTAAAATTATGAACTACATTTTATTCGATGGTAGCGTAAGAGATGCCTTATTGCCATTTACATATACAAGACCTGTTGCTGATATTAGAATTGGAATTTTAACAATTCGTGAAAAATGGGAACATTATTTGGGTTCAACCACAACAACAGTAACTGAGGACTATTTGGAAGAAAAATTTCCCATGGTAGAAATGGAAGAAAACATAATGATAAATGCGTCTTTTTTACCAACTGAAAAAATGGTTGAACAAATAAAAAAGTTGGAAAAAAATCAAGCTATTTATAAAGATGATGAAGTTCTTGCTTTTTTTACTTTAGAAGATCAAGAAGTCAATTTTGAGAATTATGAAATTATAGAAGCTGTCGATAATTTTTTGCAAATAAAAAACACGTGGGATATTTTTTCCTTAAACGACATTGCTTTAAAAGCAGATTTTGATTTAATTACCGAAGGCAGAGAATCCGAAGAAATATCTGACACCGTAAATTGTATTAATAAAGAGCATATTTTTCTTGAGAAAGGTGCAAAAGTTGAGTTTGCAACATTAAATGCATCAAAAGGGCCAATTTATATTGGAGAAAATGCTGAAATTATGGAAGGTGCTTTAGTTAGAGGTTCATTCGCTTTAGGTGATAATTCAATCTTAAAAATGGGCGCGAAAATATACGGCGCAACTACCATAGGACCATATTGTAAAGTTGGAGGAGAAGTTAATAATACGGTATTTTTTGGTTATGGAAATAAAAGTCACGACGGCTATTTGGGAAATTCCGTTATTGGAGAATGGTGTAATTTAGGAGCAGATACAAATAATTCAAATTTAAAAAACAATTATGCAGAAGTGAAATTATGGTCTTATGAAACCGAACGTTTTGCAAAAACAGGTTTGCAATTTTGTGGCTTAATGTTTGGCGATCATTCTAAATGTGGTATCAACACTATGTTTAATACAGGAACTGTAGTTGGTGTAAGCGCCAATATTTTTGGATCTAACTTTCCACGAAATTTCATTCCATCTTTTTCTTGGGGTGGACACTCAGGATTTACAACCTATAAGATGAATAAAGTAGCAGAAGTTACAAAAGTTGTTATGCAAAGAAAAGAATTAGAATTTGATGAAAAGGAACAAGTAATTTTAACACACGTATTTGATATTACATCAAAATACAGAAACTATTAAGGTGAAATAGTTATTGATTAATGAGAATAGTTTATAATAAGCGCATTGAATAACCAATGCCTTTACTTGTTCTAATATAATCTTTTCCAATTTTTTTACGTAATTTTCTAATATGAACATCTAATGTTCTGTCGCCAACAATAACATCATCGCCCCAAATTTTTGAAAATATTTTTTCTCTAGTAAAAACTTTCTCAGGTTTTGAAGCTAATAATAATAGTAAGTCAAATTCTTTTCGAGGTAATTTAATAGTTTCATTTTTAATTTTCACTAAGCGCTCCTCAGGATTAATAAAAAGATCTCCAAAATGAAGTGGTTGAATAGTGTCTTCAACATTTTTTTGTCTTTTTAATAAAGATTTTACGCGCGCTATAAGAGTTCTTGGTCTAATTGGTTTGAAAACATAATCATCAGCACCAGCATTGAAACCAGCCAATTCAGAATATTCTTCATTACGAGCTGTTAAAAATAAAATGATTGTTTTAGCAAATTCTGGAATTTCACGTAATAAACGGCAGGTTTCAATACCATCAATTTCAGGCATCATAACATCCAAAATTATGAGGTGAGGTTGGTGTTTCTTTGCTTTTAAAAGACCTTCGGAGCCATTGTTTGCGGTATATACGATATAACCTTCTTTTTCAAAATTATATTTCAATATTTCAAGAATATCTGGTTCATCATCTACAAAAAGAATTCTAGGTTTCATATAAAATCAAAATTAATAAAAATAATGACGCTTCCTAAAGAAATGTTAATTAAAAATGAGACACTCTAATTGCAATTTTTTTTTAATATTTTTGTTACATATACTAGAACTACTAATTAAAACCTAATCTCATGAAAAAATCACTCATTTTAATGATTATCTTTTTATCAATCTTTATGATAAATTGTAAAACAGATAATTCAAAATCTTATGAAGTAACAACAGCTAAAGACTCTAAAGGATTCGCCTACGAAACCGTTGATAATGACCCAACAGGCTTAAGGCTATATACTTTAGAAAATGGATTTCAAGTCTATTTAAGTAAAAATACAGATGAACCAAAAATTCAAACCTATATAGCAGTTAGAGCAGGTTCAAATTATGATCCAAAAGAGTCAACAGGTTTAGCACATTATCTGGAACATATGGTGTTTAAAGGGACTTCTAAAATGGGAACTCATGATTGGGAACATGAAAAAGTAATTCTTAAAAAAGTATCCAATTTATTCGAGAAGCAAAAAGCAGAGAAAGATCCAGCTAAGAAGAGAGCTATTTATAGAGAAATTGATAAAGCGTCATTAGAGGCTTCAAAATATTCGGTAGCTAATGAATATGATAAAATGACGAGTTCTCTTGGTGCAACTGGAACAAACGCACATACTTGGTTTGAAGAAACGGTTTATAAAAATAAAATACCTGCAAACGAATTAGAGAAATGGTTGAATCTAGAATCAGAACGTTTTGGTGAATTGGTTTTACGACTATTTCATACTGAGTTGGAAGTAGTTTATGAAGAATTTAATCGTGGTCAAGATAACGATTGGCGTAAACGATATGCAGCAATGTTAAAAGGACTGTTTCCAAATCATCCTTACGGACAGCAATCAACCATTGGAACATCAGATCATTTAAAAAACCCATCAATGATAGCGATACATAATTATTTTGATAAATATTATGTGCCAAATAATATGGCAATGGTATTAGTTGGAGATATTGATTTTGATAAAACAATTGATATGGTAAATAATACGTTTGGAAAAATGAAACGTAAGGAAGTTAAACACCCGGTTTTACCAAAAGAACAACCAATCACAAAACCAATTGTAAAAGAAGTTTTTGGTCCAACATCAGAATCTATTACCATTGCATATCGTTCAAATGGCGTTGGAAGTACGGATGAAAAACTGATGACAATGACCGATATGATTTTAGCTAACGGTAATGCAGGACTAATCGATTTAAATTTAAATCAAAAACAAGTAATTCAAAGTGGAGGAAGTTCTCCAATGTTTTTAAATGATTATGGATATCAGACGTTAAGTGGAAGCCCAAAAGCGGGTCAAACTTTAGATGAAGTTAAAGATTTGTTACTTGGTGAAATTGAAAAATTAAAAAAAGGTGAATTTGATGATTGGATGCTAGAGGCTGTTATTAACGATTTAAAATTAAGTAAAACAAGACAGTTTGAAAACAGTACGGCTTTAGCAGGAAGTTATTATAATGCATTCATTCATCATGAAAAATGGAGTGATAAAGTTGGGTTTATAGATGAGTTGAAAAAAATTACCAAACAAGAAGTGGTCGATTTTGCAAATGAATTCTATAAAGATAATTATGTGGTTACTTATAAACGTAAAGGGAAAGATGAAACAATTGCAAAAGTAGAAAACCCTGGCATTACACCAGTTAATTTAAATAGAGATAAACAGTCTGAATTTATTACAGGTTTTAATAAAATGACATCGGATGATATTCAACCAGTTTTCATCAATTATAAAGATAAAATTAAGAAAACAACATTGAAAAATGGACTAGAAGTATCATACATTGAGAATAAGTCTAACGATTTATTTAACCTAAATATCATTTTTGATATGGGGAAAGATCACAATAAAAAATTAGATCTAGCTGTAGGATATTTAGATTATTTAGGTACTGATAAATATTCTCCAGAAGAGTTGAAAAAAGAATTTTATAAATTAGGAATAAGCTATGGTGTTAATGCTGGAGCAGATAGATCCTATGTATTTATATCTGGAATAAAAGAAAACTTACATAAAGGTTTAGCATTATTGGAAGATTTATGGTCAAACGCAGTTGCAGATCAAGAAACGTATGATAAGTATGTTGCAAAAATATTAAAAGGAAGAACAAACGGAAAAACTCAAAAAAGAAACATTCTATGGAATGGCTTGTATAACTATAGTTTATATGGAGAAAATTCCAGATTACGTAATATTTATAATGCAGATGAATTAGCAAAAATGGATCCAAAAGAATTGGTAGCGATATCTAAAGACTTACGTAATTTTAAACAGCGTATTTTTTATTATGGTAAAGATGTGTCGGCAGCTAAAAATGCTTTAAATGAATTGCATAAAGTGCCAAAAGACTTAAAAGATTATCCAAAACCAGTAAAATATACAGAGTTAGCAACAGGTGGAAAAGTGAACTTTGTAGATTATGATATGGTACAATCCGAATTGATATTTGTATCTAAAAAAGATAAGTTTGATGTAAAGAATTTAGCCTTATCACGTGTATTTAATGCTTATTTTGGAAGCGGATTATCATCTATTGTTTTTCAAGAAATTAGAGAATCAAAATCGTTAGCATATTCAGCTTTCTCAGCATTTTCTAATGCTAATAAAAAAGACGACTCAAACTATATTTATGCTTATGTTGGAACGCAAGCTAACAAGTTGCCCGAAGCTGTAGATGCTATGTTGGAATTAATGAATAATATGCCCGAAGCTCAAGAACAATTTGAAGCAGCTAAAAATGCAACATTAAAAAAAATTGCAGCGCAACGTATTAATAAATCAAACATCTTTTGGACCTACCAAGGTTTGCAAAATAGAGGAATTGATTACGATGTAAGAGAACAAATATACAAAGAAGTTCAAGGAATGACTATGAAAGATTTAGCAGGTTTCTTTGCAGAAAACATAAAAGGAAGTAATTATACCGCTGTGGTTATTGGAAATAAAAAAGACATGAAAATGAAAGCCCTTAATAAATTAGGGAAAGTAGAAGAGTTTGATGTAGATTATTTATTTAACTATAAGGATACAGAAGTTAAACAATAAATTAATAATTTTATAAAACCTGCTAAATTCTAATTTAGCAGGTTTTTATTTAGAAAAAATGAAAAATCCCTATTTAATAATATTTATTACACTTGTGCCAATCTTTATGGTTTCTCAAGTAAAAGGAGTTGTGTTGGATAGTATTTCTAATGAAAAAATACCGTATGTTAATATTTGGATAGAAAACACAAAAATAGGAACAACGTCAAATGAAGATGGAACCTTTAAGTTAGAAACAACTGGCTCTGTACGGACCTTAGTTTTTTCTGCTATTGGATATAAAACTAAAAGAATTAATTCTGATTTAACACAAGTTTTTTTTTATTTAAAACCAAAAATTTCTGAGTTAGATGAGGTAGTTATAAAAGTGAAAAAGGATACTAAGGAAAAACGAATTGAAATATTTAAAAAACGAAAAATTCATTCAGCTTGGGCTGCAAGTCCTTCTATTGTGGCAAAATTATTTAAGCATAAAAAAGAATATGATAAAACTCCATTTTTAAAAACAGTTAAAATTTTGACAAGGTGTAGAATCAAAAAAGGTAAATTTTTATTACATATATATGCTGTAAATGATAAAAATGAACCAGGAGAATTGCTACACGATGAGAATATTTTAGTAACTGCTAAAAAAGGAAAAAAAAATACCGAGATAGATGTTTCAAAATTAAACATTCAATTTCCTAAAAACGGATTGTATATTGGTTTAAATTCCCTTAAAATTGAGAGTAATAAGTATGAATTTACAGTTACATCACTCGAAAATAATAAAGTAAATATGGTTTTTTATGAACCAACATTTGGTATTACTTATAGTAAAGAAAAATCGAATGATAAGCTTATGCGTAATGGGAAAGTGTCTGATATTTCTAAAATGAAATTAACTCATAAAAAGAATGTCAAACATACAACTTTAGCCATTGAATTAGTTTTAAGTAATTAATTAATTTGATAAGAAAAACAATTCAAAGCAAGCTCAAACTTTGTATAATATGATGCAGTTTTTTTAAAGAAAAACATAATTTTTTTAAGAATCTGAAATTTAAATGAAATGTCGTTTGTGAGAAATATGGAATTCATATAAATATTCATTGGATTTCTGCTTTTGCAAGAATGTAATAAAAATTAAATGTGTGAGTTTTTACTCTGAAAAATAATTCAATAAAACATTCCAATTCCAAAATAAATGGTACATTTGCACTCGCTTACAATAAAGTGAGCATTATTAATAATAAACATTTAAAAGTATGTATGCAATTGTAGAGATAGCAGGGCAACAATTTAAAGTAGCAAAAGACCAAAAGGTATTTGTTCACCGTTTACAAGGAGACGAAGGATCAAACGTAAGTTTTGACAACGTTCTTTTATTAGACGATGGAAAAGTAACTATAGGCGCCCCAGCTATAAAAGGAGCAGCAGTAACTGCCAAAATTTTAAAGCACCTTAAAGGTGATAAAGTAATCGTTTTTAAGAAAAAACGTAGAAAAGGATACAGAGTAAAGAACGGACATCGTCAATTCTTAACTGAAATTCAAATCGAAAGTATTGTTGCAAGTGGTGCAAAAGCATCTAAACCAGCAGCAAAAAAAGCTTCAACAAGCTCAGCTTCCAAAGCGGCTCCTAAAAAAGCAGCAGCTCCTAAAGCAGCTCCAAAAGCTAAAGCAGCTCCTAAAAAAGCAGCAGCTAAGAAGGCAACTTCAAAAGCAGATGATTTGAAAAAAATTGAAGGAATTGGACCGAAAATTGCTGAAATATTCAACAATGCAGGTATCAATACTTTTGCAGAATTAGCAGGAACGAAAGTTGCTAAGTTAGAAGAAATTTTAGCTGCAGCAGGTGGAAGATATGCTTCTAAAAAACCAGGATCTTGGCCAAAACAATCAAAAATGGCAGCAGATGGAAAATGGGATGAGCTTAAAGCTTGGCAAGATGCTAACGATCACGGCGTAGAAAAATAATATAAACTAAATACTTTAATAGTATTATAAAACTATAAAATCATGGCACATAAAAAAGGTGTAGGTAGTTCGAAGAATGGTAGAGAATCAGAATCGAAACGACTAGGTGTAAAAATATTTGGTGGACAAGCAGCTTTAGCGGGTAATATCATTATTCGTCAAAGAGGTACAAAACATCATCCAGGAGTTAATGTATATATGGGAAAAGACCATACATTACATGCTCAAGTTGATGGATTGGTAAAATTCACTAAAAAAAGAAATAATAAATCATATGTTTCTATTGAAGCATTTGAAGCATAATTTATTTCTTAAATAACTTTTTAAATCCTTTCTCTCGAAACTATCGAGCTAGAAAGGATTTTTTATTGAGATTCTAAATTTCTAAACGAAATTTAGCAAATTGAAACAACTTAGTTTTATTGAGTTCTATGATGAAATAGTTTAATTTTCTAATATATGAGGAAAGTTAAAAATTATATTAAAAATAAATGTATTAAAAAATGAAAAACGTAATAGTAATAATTTCATTATTAACAGTATTGTTATCGTGTAAAAAGGATACTAATACAATGTTGGTTACAGGTAATATTAAAGGTTTACATCAAGGCACTCTGTATTTAGAGAAAGTAAAAGATACTTTATTGGTAAAAGTTGATTCTATAAAATTAGAAGGCAATGGAAATTTCACATTGACTGATGAGGTTAAGAGCGCTCAAATTTATTTTTTGTCTTTAGCTAAATCGGATAAAATATTGCAATTTTTTGGAGAAAATGGCAACATTAATATTATTACAGAGCTAGATGAATTCGGATTTAAACCTGTTATTACAGGATCAAAAAATCACGATTTAATGAATAAATATAAGGAAACAATCTCTAAATTTAATAATCAAAAATTAGAATGGATTAAAGAAAAATTTGATGCTTCTAAAACAAAAAATGATAATAAAGTAGCTGAATTTAATAAAAAAATAAATAATATTCCAAGACGAATATATTTATACACTGCCAATTTTGCTGTTAATCATGCCGATTATGAAATTGCACCTTATTTAGCTTTATCAGAAATCTATGATGCGACGCCAAAATTATTAGACACAATTACAAAGTCAATGTCACCAAGTGTTAAAAAATCTATTTACGGAAAAAAATTAATGGATTATATGAAAAAAGTAAATGCTAAAAATAATTTAAAGTAACGATTTTATTGTGTAATTTTAATTATAGATCAATAATCCAAACGATCTAAAATTGCAACACTGTCGCATATTTTAACATGTAAAACTGCTTTTTTATCTTTTAATTTACCATCAATCCAATATTCTCTGCAAGGATCATTTTTAACCTTGCTTTTAGAAAAATCAATATCTCCCAACAATAAAAACTTATTTACTTCAGTACTGTCAATTGTATTGGTTTTAAGTAAGTCGTTTATTTGTGGCGAGTATTCAATGTGTTTTTGTCTAATAATACCCAAAATACGTTCGTTTGGAAACCAATTACATCTTGTTTTTTTACCTTGTAAAATAAAAAATACAAGTACACTTCCCATTAATAAACCACTTCCCATTAAGGATAGTCTTCGTTTAAAATCTTTATCAAATGCCATTAGTATAAATTAAAATAATAATAAATTAATATCTCTATATGGAATATCAAACCAGTTTGCAACCGATTTATGGGTTAGAATTCCATGGTAAAAATACATCCCTTTTTGTAAACTTTTATCAAATCGTGTGGCATTTTCAATACCGCCTTCTTCCCCTATATTTAAAAGATATGGTGTAATGATATTACTTATAGATAAGGATGAAGTACGTGCGTAACGCGATGGAATATTTGGCACGCAATAATGAATAATACCATGTTTTTTAAAAGTTGGTTTACTATGTGTTGTAATTTCTGAAGTTTCAAAACAACCGCCACGATCAATACTTACATCAACAATTACAGCGCCATCTCTCATTTGTTCTATCATTGTTTCACTTACCAAAACAGGTGCGCGATTTTTTCCTCTTACAGCTCCAATCGCAACATGACAGCGTTTTAAAGCCTTTTGTAATGTTTTAGGTTGAATGGTTGATGTGTAAACAGGTCTCCCTAAATTATGCTGTAGTTGACGTAATTTACTGATAGAATTATCAAATACTTTAACAGATGCGCCTAAGCCAATTGCAGATCGGGCAGCAAATTCTCCTACGGTTCCAGCGCCAATTATAACCACTTCAATTGGTGGAACACCACTAATGTTTCCCATTAGCCAACCATTTCCGTTATTACTTTTATTCATCAATTCAGATGCAATTAAAACCGATGCAATACCAGCAATTTCACTTAATGATTTTACAATTGGGTAGATGCCATGTTCATCTTTTATAAAATCATAAGCAAAAGCAGTGATGCGTTTTTTTGCTAAAGCTTCAATATATTCTTTTTTCTGAGTTTTTAATTGCAAAGCAGAAAATAAGGTGCTTTGTGGTTTCATCATTTTTATTTCATGCAATGATGGTGGTTCCACTTTTAAAACAATATTGCAACCAAAGACATCTTCTGTACTGTATGCAATTTTTGCACCTGAATCAGAATATTCTTTATCAGAGAAATTTGAATGTTCTCCAGCTCCAGTTTCAACCATTATTTGATGTCCGTGTGCCGTTAAAGCAGCAACTGCATCTGGTGTTAAGCAAATACGTTTTTCTTCTAAACACGTTTCTTTTGGCAACCCTATAAATAATTCGCCTTTTTGTTTTTGAATTTCGAGCATTTCTGGTTTAGGCATCAGCTCTTCTTTACTAAACGGACTAAATTGTTGGCTCATATGTTTGGTTTTAAATTCGTTGTAAATTTTATTTTTCTAGTGTCTTCATCAATTATTTCAATACTAATAGTATGAGATTCTAAAGGTAGTAAATTTTCTATGTTTTGTGGCCATTCAATAAAACACCATGCATTTTTGTAAAAATAATCCTCAATGCCTATATCAAGAGCTTCTTGTTCATCATTAATTCTATAAAAGTCAAAATGATAAATAAGCGCATCATCATGAGCTATGTATTCATTAACCAAAGAGAATGTTGGTGAGTTCACATTATCTGAAACGCCAAGTTGCTTTATAATTTCTTTGATAAGCGTTGTCTTTCCAGCACCCATTTTGGCATAGAAAAACACATTTTTATGCGTCACTAATTCAAGTATTGTTTTAGCAATATTTGGCAAATCCTTTATAGAAAAAATTTGGGTCATAGTTTATGTAAATAATATTTAAGTGATTCTATAATAAGTTCATTTTTAACTTGACAATTTATTTTGCAATGTCCTATTTTTTCTAAAAGAACAAAGCTAATAAAACCATTTGTATTTTTTTTGTCGTGCTTCATTAAATCTAAAATGACATTAAAGTCATTTTCATCCAATTTAATTGTATCATAATGTTTTCTAGTAAACTGTTTTAGAAGTAATAATTCTTTTTTAGGAAAACCGTATAATTTATGAGATATGTAGGTTTCACAAACCATTCCTATAGCTATAGCTTCGCCATGTGTAAGAATATGTTTTGTTTTGTCTTGTAAGAATAATGTTTCAACAGCATGTCCAATGGTGTGTCCAAAATTAAGAATTTTTCGTAAATTTTCCTCTTTTGGGTCTTGAGTTACTATGTCATTTTTAATTGTAATAGAACGGTAAATTATTTGTTGAATAAAATCATCAGAGAATGTTTTTTTTGACTTCAGTTGTTTCCATAAATTGCCATCATAACTCAATCCATACTTAACAATTTCTGCAATGCCCGATTTCAATTCTCTTTCGGCTAATGTTTTAAGGTATTTAGAATCTATAATGACTAATTCAGGCGTAGCAAATAAACCAATTTGATTTTTTAAACCATTAAAATCGACACCAGTTTTTCCGCCAACAGATGCATCAACCATTCCTAAAAGTGATGTAGACACATTAATAAAGCGCAAACCTCTTTTAAAAGTAGCTGCAACAAAAGCGCCTAAATCGGTAACCATTCCGCCACCAATATTAATGACAATACTTTTTCTGTCTGCTTTTTGTTCCGTTAGATTTTGCCATACCAGTTGGCAAGTTTTCAAATTTTTAAATGCTTCTCCTGCCGGAATTGTAAGTATATTAAAGTCAATTTCCGTTGATAATTTAGCTAGAAAAATAGGCAAACATTTATTTTTTGTGTTTTCATCAACGATAATGAAAAGTGAAGAGTATACAGTTTTATCTAGATATTCCCTTAAAAAAGCATACGAGCTATCTTCAAAAACGTTTGTATAATCCGATGCCGATATGTTTTTCATTTAAAATTAATTTTGGTATTGCAATTTACAACTTTTTTCCACTGATTTTTACTAACTTTGTGATATAAATATATTTTTAATGAAATCCATATTTGAAAACATAAAAACAGCATTTGCTGTAAAAAAAGATAGCGAATTAGAACGTGCTTATTTTTTATTTAAAATGATTCAAAGTCAGCCGTTAGTGCGTATTGGAACCGCAATAACTAACTTTGCTTTAAAAGCACACATGCCTGTAGAACATTTAATAAGAGCATCGGTTTTTGATCATTTTTGTGGCGGAATTACCGAAGAAGATTGTATGTCAACAATAGAGAAAATGTTCACTAAAAAAGTACATTCGGTTTTAGATTATTCTGTAGAAGGAAAAGAAACTGAAGCTCAATTTAATTTTGCAAAAGACAAAACACTAAATATTTTAGATTTTGTTAAAGAAAAAAACAGTATTCCATTTGCAGTTTTTAAACCAACAGGTTTTGGACGATTTGATTTATATCAAAAAATTACTGAAAATAAAAATTTATCCGATAAGGAAAAAGAAGAATGGGCTAGAGTAGAAGCGCGTTATGAAGCCGTTTGTAAAAAGGCATTTGACAATGATGTGCCCTTATTAATTGATGCTGAAGAAAGTTGGATGCAAATTGCTGCTGATGATTTAATTGAGCGTATGATGCAAAAATACAATACCAATAAAGTGATTGTTTATAGTACCTTGCAGATGTATCGCTGGGATAGAATGACCTATTTAAAAGAATTACATAAACGAGCAAAGGCACAAAATTTTCATATTGGAATGAAGTTGGTTCGTGGTGCGTATATGGAAAAAGAGCGTGATAGAGCTAAGGATAAAGGCTATAAATCACCAATTTGTGAAACAAAACAAATTACGGATGATAATTATGACGAAGCTGTAATTTATATGATGTCACATGATAAAATGGCCATTTTTGCAGGAACTCATAATGAAAACAGTTCTTTAAAATTGATAGAACTTGCAAAAAAACATAATATTCAAAAAGATGATATGCGTTTATGGTTTGGTCAATTGTATGGTATGAGTGATCATATTAGTTATAATTTATCCGACAACGGTTATAATGTTGCCAAGTATTTACCATTTGGACCAGTTAGAGATGTTATGCCCTATTTAATTCGTAGAGCAGAAGAGAACACATCGGTTGCAGGACAAACAAGTAGAGAGTTGAAACTGTTGAAAGCTGAAAGAAGACGCCGAAAATTAACAAAATAATTAGTTATTTATATGAAATACATTGCTCTTTTGCGTGGTATAAATGTATCTGGAAAGAATAAAATTTTAATGAAAGATTTAAGAGCGTTGTTGGTGAAAACTAAGTTAAGCGCTGTAAACACCTATATACAAAGTGGTAATGTTTGTTTTGAATCAAATGAAACGGATACAATAAAGTTGGCTTTAGATATAAAGAATAGTATTAAAGAAGAATTTAATTTGGATGTCCCTGTTCTTGTTAAGACGTTTGAAAATATCAATTACATTATTAATAAGAATCCTTTTATTACGGATACTATTGATGTAAAGAAACTATATGTCGCTTTTTTATGGAAAAAACCAAGAGATACTTCAAAACTAGACACTTTTGATTTTGGAAAAGATTCCTATATAATATGTGATGATGTTATTTATTTAAAATATGATATTGGCGCTGGTAGATCAAAATTGAGTGTTAGAATAATTGAAAAAAAATTAGATCTTATTGCATCTGCTAGAAATTGGCGGACAACTAATAAATTACTAACATTGTAAAGGTTTAAAAGCTTATCCAGAAACATCTTTCAAGAAAGGAACAAAGGCAAATTCATGAAACTCTTGTTTATCGAATTTTTTTTCGCTTTTTCGAGTAAATAAAGTCATAATTTGTTTTTCATCACCTACTGGAATTACCAATTTTCCACCAATTTTTAATTGAGCTAATAATGGTTTTGGGACAAAAGGCGCACCTGCTGTAACTATAATTCCATCAAAAGGCGCTTCTTTTTTTAAGCCAATATAGCCGTCGCCGTAAATCAATTTTTTAGCTACAAATCCTAATTTTGGTAAGAATTTCTTGGTTTTAGTAAAGAGTTCTTTTTGACGTTCAATACTGTAAACGATTGCTTTTAAATGAATAAGAACTGCAGTTTGATATCCAGAACCTGTACCAATTTCTAAAATTTTATCATTTGGTTTTATGTCAAGTAATTCTGTTTGAAAAGCAACAGTATATGGTTGAGAAATCGTTTGATCAGCCGCAATTGGAAATGCTTTATCTTTATAGGCAAAATCTATAAAACTAGAATCCATAAATAAATGACGTGGAATTGCATCAATTGCATCAAGTACTTTTTCATTACTGATGCCTTTGTCTTTTAAAACGCTAACTAGTTGGTTTCTTAAACCTTGATGTTTTGGTAAATCTCTCATAATTTGTTGACAAAAATAACGAATTTTATCGCTATAATTAATAGTTTTTGTATTTTTGAATAAAATATAATTTATGTTAAAAGCAGGCGTGTTGGGTGCTGGTCATCTAGGAAAAATTCATTTAAAATTATTAAAACAATCAACTAAGTTTGAGTTGGTTGGATTTTATGATGCCAATGAAGCTAACGGAAAGAAAGTTGCTCAAGAATTTGGATACACTTATTTCCCTTCAATTGAAGCATTAATTGATGCTGTAGATGTCGTTGATATTGTAACGCCAACATTGTCACATTTTGATTGTGCCGTAAAAGCTATAGAAAATGGCAAACATATTTTTATTGAAAAGCCAATTACAAAAACGGTAGTTGAAGCTGAAAAAATTAGAGATCTAGCAAAAAAATACAAGGTTAAAGGGCAAGTTGGTCACGTAGAGCGATTCAATCCTGCTTTTAGTGCTATTAAAGATCTTATAGATTCGCCAATGTTTATTGAAACACATCGTTTGGCTGAGTTTAATCCAAGAGGAACTGATGTTCCTGTAGTGTTGGATTTGATGATTCATGATATTGATATTATTTTAAGTGTTGTTAATTCTCCTGTAAAAACAGTCCATGCAAGTGGTGTTTCTGTGATTAGTGAAACGCCCGATATTGCAAATGCACGTATTGAATTTGAAAATGGATGTGTTGCTAATTTAACAGCAAGCAGAATTTCAATGAAAAACATGCGTAAAACACGTTTTTTTCAACGTGATGCCTATATTTCTGTAGATTTTTTGGAAAAGAAAAGTGAAGTGGTGAAAATGAAAGATGTTCCCGAAACTCCAGATGAGTTTGCAATGATCTTACAAAATGCTGAAGGCGTAAAAAAACAAATCTATTTTGAGAATCCAATTGTAGAAAATAACAATGCTATTTTGGATGAATTAGAAACTTTTGCTGAAGCAATTAATAACGACTCAACACCAATTGTAACCTTAAAACATGGAACAGATGCTTTGAGAGTTGCACAACAAATTATTGACTGTTTTGCATAGTATAACTGTTTTTAAATAAATCATATTATGGCAGAAAAAGAACCAAAAGACATGTCTTTTTTAAATCATCTCGAAGAATTGAGATGGTTATTGGTACGTTCTTCTTTGGCAATTTTAGGTTTTGGAATTTTCGCTTTTTTATTTAAAAAAATCATTTTTGGAATACTATTAGCACCAAAAAATGTTGATTTTTGGACTTACAATTTTATGTGCAATTTGTCTAAAAGCTTTGGTACAGAAGGTTTGTGTATAGATGAAATTCCGTTTGTTGTACAGAGTAGGGAAATGGCAGGTCAGTTTTCTGCACATATTTGGACATCTATTTACGCTGGTTTTATCATGGCATTTCCTTTTATAATATGGGAGATTTGGAAGTTTATAAAGCCTGCATTATATATAAAAGAGAAAAAAGGAGCAGCCTCTTTTATTATAATTTCATCGGTATTATTTTTTCTTGGAATCCTTTTTGGATATTTTATTATTACACCATTATCGGTTAATTTTTTGGGAAGCTATCGTGTAGCAAATGAAGTTAAAAACAACATTGATTTGGCATCATATATAGGTTTGCTTAAGGCATCAGTATTGGCAAGTGGTATGATTTTCGAAATGCCAATTATTATTTATTTTCTATCAAAGATGGGTTTAGTAACACCAAATTTTTTAAGGAAATACCGCAAGTATTCGTTAATAATTGTATTGATATTGGCAGCCATCATAACACCACCAGATATTATAAGTCAAATTATAGTTGCTATACCAATGTTGGTATTATATGAAATGAGTATTTACATTTCGGGACGTGTCATTAAACGAGAGAAAAAAAAGAATAAAAAAGCCGTCGTTAAATAAATTAACTAATTTTTAGCACGAGATAAAGACTTCTTTTGTAAAATTTAAAGTTACTTTATGTAAATTTGTAATCAGAACAAGAAACACATGATTTTAAGAGCAGAAAATATTGAAAAAATTTACGGGAGTAGAAAAGTTGTAAAAGGCATTTCGGTAGCTGTTAAACAAGGCGAAATAATTGGTTTGTTAGGTCCAAATGGTGCTGGAAAAACAACTTCTTTTTATATGATTGTTGGCATGGTTAAACCCAATGAAGGCAATATTTATTTGGATGATGATAATATTACAAAAGACTCCATGTATAAAAGAGCTCAAAAAGGCATTGGTTATTTAGCTCAAGAAGCATCCGTATTTAGGAAATTATCTGTAGAAGATAATATTATGTCTGTTCTGCAATTTACAAAGTTGTCAAAAAAAGCGCAAAAGGAAAAATTGGAATCTCTTATTGATGAATTTAGTTTGGGTCATGTTCGTAAAAACAGAGGCGATTTATTATCTGGTGGAGAACGTAGAAGAACTGAAATCGCACGTTGTTTAGCATCCGACCCTAAATTTATTTTATTAGATGAACCCTTTGCAGGAGTTGATCCTATTGCAGTTCATGATATTCAAAGTATAGTAGCAAAATTAAAAGAAAGAAACATAGGAATTTTAATTACCGATCACGATGTACAAGCAACCTTAGCCATTACCGATAGAACTTATTTAATGTTTGAAGGTGGCATTCTTAAAGAAGGCACACCAGAAGAATTAGCTGCCGATGAAATGGTTCGTAAAGTCTATTTAGGAAAAGATTTTGTATTGAAACAAAAAACATTTGATTAATGAATGTAATTTCAAAAGACGATAAACAAATTGTAAAATGGCTTTTGATAGGTTGTTTAATTGTTGCGTCAATGTTGATATTGGGAAGTATAACACGCTTAACCAATTCAGGTTTATCAATGGTAACTTGGAAACCAATTACTGGAATGTTGCCGCCTTTGAATGCTGCTGCTTGGGATGTAGAATTTACCCAATACAAAACTTCACCAGAGTATGAAAAGTTAAACTACAATTTTTCATTATCCGAATTTAAAGAAATATTTTTTTGGGAATACTCTCATCGATTATTAGGTAGAATTGCAGGAATTGTTTTTTTACTGCCGTTTTTATATTTTTTAATTAAGAAAAAAATAAAATCAAAAAAATTATTAATTCACTTGCTCATTATTTTTTTTATGGGTGGTTTGCAAGGTGTCATTGGATGGTTTATGGTTAAAAGTGGCTTGCGAGATAATCCACATGTGAGTCATTATTGGTTGGCATTTCATTTAATTACGGCTTTAATATTGATTTCTTATATTTATTTGGTAATGTTGAGTTTGCTATTTCCTGGAATTGGATCGGGAAAATTGAAAACAAAAACAATCTATAATTTAGCTAAAATTTTATTATTTATCACTACAATTCAAATTGTATATGGCGCTTTTATTGCAGGCTTAAAAGCAGGTAAATTTTATCCAACGTTTCCTAAAATGGGGCAAGAATGGATGCCAAATATTATTTCAGAAAACTTTTCTAATACTGGTTGGATAGCATTAATTGCCGATCCAATAACCATTCAATTTATACATCGTTGGTTGGCTGCCATTGTTTTAGTTTTGGTAATATATATATTAGCTAAGGCACAAGAAAGGTTTTATAGCCTACACCAAAGAATGGCTTTGAAATTAATGTTAATTGCAATAATTGTTCAGTTTGTACTAGGTGTATTTACTATTTTATTTAGTGTTCCCATTATTTTAGGTGTCTTACATCAGTTTGGCGCTATGTTGTTTTTAATAAGTATTTTAACTGTATTGTATTTTTTTAGAACAAGGAATACACCAAGTTTAATTGCTTAAACTGAGATCTAGTTATAATTGATTTTTTAAATGGGAAGATTAAAATGTCTTCCACAAAGATATAATTGGAGTATTTGATTCTCTATTAAAAGATATAAATACGTCATTTAAATGACTAGTTTTAAACACAAATAAAAATAATCTCTTTTTCTTGAAACCTTTTTTATATTTATTGCGTCTTATAAATAACAAGACTATTATTTGAAAATAATTCAACTACATAAAAACGAAAAGCACCTTTTAAGCGGTCTAAAAGCTAATAGGAGAGATGCGCAACAGGAATTGTATACTATCTATGCGCCCAAAATGTTGAGTGTTTGTAGACAATATATAAAGGATGTTCATCATGCGGAAGAAGTAATGTTAAGCGGTTTTATGAAAATATTTTCAAAATTAGAAACATATAAATCTAAGGGAAGCTTTGAAGGTTGGATACGAAGAATTATGATAAATGACTGTATTTCCTTTTTACGATTAAAAAAGCGAATGGTTTTTATAGATGATGATGCCTATTTTGAACAAGAAATAGAAATGGAATTTAATGAGGAAGAAAATGTAAGTCAGTTACAACAATTAGTAGACGGTTTAAGAGAAGATTTACGTGTGGTTTTTAATCTTTATGTTGTTGAAGAATTTAAGCATAAAGAAATTTCTGACTATTTAAACATTAGTGAAAATGCTTCTAAATTAAGATATAAAAGAGCAAAAGAATTATTAAAAAAACAATATAATAACTTAACTATTAAGAGTTATGGACAATAATATAGAAAAAAAAATTAAAAAAGAGTTTAAGGATAGAACAATTTCGCCTGATGCTAAATCTTGGGACTTATTGAATGCAAAATTAGATTTAGAATCTGTAAAAGGGCGAAATAAAAAATTAGTATTCTTAACCTACGCTGCCGTTTTTATTGGTTTGTTATTTGGATTGCTATTATTTATAAATAATTATAAAAGTGTACCAACTACTAATAGAAATTTAATTGTAATTAAAAATAGTGAAGTAAAGACCATTGAGTCTAATGAATTTAAGTTTGTTGAGAACACTATTAAAGTAGTAGATGCGCCTAATGAAAAAAAACCAAACAAGATAAATATTATTAAAACAGTAAAAAAGAGAAAAACCATCCCAAATTCAATACAAAAATCTGTAAAACGAATGAAAAGAACTGTTTCAAAGAACCAAATAGCAAAATTTACTAAGTCAATTGATGAAACTATTAGTGTTTACGTTAATAAGAACACTAATTTTAATCAAACTACAAATGCTGAAACTCTGGCAAATGAGAATGAAGTTGTATTAAGTAATGGTAATGTAAATGATAAAGCAAGTTACAACACACTAGCACATAAAGTTACTATTAAAACAACAACAAAAATGCAAAGTACTAATGATGACATTGAAGCAATGCTCGCAAAAGAATTATTGAGCTATGTAAAAAAACCAGCATTAGCATTTACCATTTCTGAAGATGATTTGTTAAAAAATAATACTGAAACCAAAAGAGAATTTCAATTAAGAGATCAAATAAAACAAATTTTAATTGCAGGAGTCGACACTGTTGATGAATTTGTTACTAATAATAATTAATTTAAAATAAATAAAAATGATAAGAATTACAACCTATTTTGTATTGATATTCATGATGATGATATCAAACGGATTTGCTCAAGAAACCACATTTGAAGAAAAACTAGTCAATCTATCTTCTTCAATGGATAAAATTATGGATACTGAGAAAGCATTGCTTAAAAAAGACATAAATTCAATTGAAGATCAATACAATGCTAAGCAAATTACCTTAGAGCAAGCAGAGAAATTAAAAAAAGATGCTACAAAATTACATGCCTTTAAAATTAAAGAGAAAATGGCGCAAATTGAGAGACAAGCTCACGATATAATTCAATTGCGTGTAGATGAAAAAATGGCAATGAAAGAACCTTTAGAGGAAGAATATTATGGTGCAAAAATAAAGTTTGGAAAAAATAAATCTAAAAAGAAGATTAAAAAAGATGAACGAACACATGCTTATTTTTCTGTAGCTTTTGGGTTTAATAATTTAATGAATAATGGCGAATTAAATTCCATTCAAAACTCAAATTTTAATTTTGGAAAATCGGGATTTAGTGATATTGGAATTAATTACAAAACTAGAATATTCAAAAATTCAGGGTTATCTTATATTAACTACGGATTATCTTTTAGAGGAAATAGATTGCGAATTAAAGACAATAAATACTTTGTAACAACAGGTGAGAATACAGGTTTGCAAACTCACATAGAAAGTCTAAAAAAAGTTAATTTTTCAACATCTCAATTAGTTATTCCTATTTTTTATGAGTTAGATTTTAGTAAACCAAAAATAACGACTACAGGAAAGAGAGTCCGCTTTAAACGTAATGATTCTTGGCGTATTGGCTTTGGAGGATTTGCAGGTGTAAATTTGTTAAGTACTCAAAAAATAAATTATAAAAAAGATGGTAAACGCATAACAATAAACGAAAAAGGGGATTTTAATGTGAATCGTTTTGTGTATGGATTACAAGGCCAAATTGGTTATAAATCCTTAAGTTTTTATGCAAAGTATGATCTAAATGATTTGTTTAAACAAAGTTTTACAGACCAAAAAAATATTTCATTTGGTGTTAAATGGGATTTATAAAAAATTACTTATTTAAAATTAAAAAGACTGAAAAAAAATATTTTTTCAGCCTTTTTAATTTTGCTAAAACATGTTTTTAATCTAAATGTCCTAAGTAACGTTCAGCATCCAAAGCTGCCATACAGCCAGTTCCGGCAGCAGTTACAGCTTGTCTGTAAATATTGTCTTGCACATCGCCTGCAGCAAAAACGCCAGGCGTATTCGTTAATGTAGATTTTCCTTCGGTAATTAAATAACCAATAGAATCCATATCCAAAACACCTTTAAATAAATCTGTGTTTGGTTTATGACCAATGGCAATAAACACACCTGTTACATCAATAACTTCAGTTTTTTTTGTTTGATTATTGATAGTTCTAACACCTACAACAACCTCTTCATTCCCAAATGCTGCTTTTTTACCTAATACTTCATCAATTTCTGTATTGTATAATACATTAATATTTACTGTTTTATTCACTCTATTTTGCATCGCTTTTGAAGCTTTCATATAATCTTTACGAACAAGCATTGTAACGTTCTTACAAATATTAGCTAAATATGTTGCTTCCTCAGCAGCCGTATCTCCAGCACCAACTACAATTACATTTTGTCCTTTATAAAAGAAACCATCACAAGTAGCACAGGCAGAAACACCACCACCAATTAGGCGTTGTTCACTTTCTATATTTAAATATTTTGCTGTAGCACCAGTTGAAATAATTACAGTTTCTGCTTCAATTTCAGTTTCTCCGTCTATAATCACTTTATGGATTCCACCAACTTTATTGCTAAAATCAACCTTTGTAACCATTCCAAAACGAACCTCTGTTCCAAAACGTTCGGCTTGTTTTTTTAAATCTTCCATCATTGCAGTTCCATCAGTTCCGTCTGGATAACCTGGAAAATTATCAACCTCAGTTGTTGTTGTAAGTTGTCCACCCATTTGCATTCCTGTATACATAACAGGCTTTAACTCAGCTCTTGAGGCATATATTGCAGCTGTATAACCAGCAGGACCAGAACCTATAATTAAACACTTTATTCTTTCAATTTTAGTTGACATATTTTATTTTTTTATCAGATTAATACTATCCAAAAAACGAACTTCATTTTCAATTACAAAATTAGCTTAATTATAGAATATAAAATTATTTCTGTATCACTTTTTTTGATAACACTATAAATATGTAACATACATTACATTATTATAGTAAGCTTCATTTATTTTTGGCATAGTTTTAGACGAATAATATATAAATAATTACAAGACATGAGTTTTAACCTAATACAAGATGAAGTAACATTTGATAGAATTTTAAAAGAAGAACTTGGTGTGTTGTTCTATTTTTCTAGAGTAAGTTGTAATGTAGGAGAAGCCTTAGAACCAAAAATCATTAAATTGTTAGAGGAAAATTTCCCCAAAATTCCGTTTTATTTTGTAGATATGGATAAAACACCAACCATTCCTGCGCGTTATAGTGTTTTTGTTGAGCCTACAATTCTAGTAATGTTTGATGGAAAAGAAACCATAAGAAAAAGTAGAATCATTGGTATTGGAGAATTATCTAATGCAATTGAAAGAATATATACATTAGCATTCGAATAAAAAGATTTAAAAAGATTGCTCAAACTAGATTTAATAGTATATTTGCAGTCGAATTTAGAAAAACTAATTTAGTTTTTTATTTTCGGGGTGTAGCGTAGCCCGGTTATCGCGCCACGTTTGGGACGTGGAGGCCGCAGGTTCGAATCCTGCCACCCCGACAAAAACCTTTCACAAACTGTGAAAGGTTTTTTTTACGTTTGACTTAGTATGATTGCCATCACGCTTAGAGCGAACATCCCATAAAAAACTAAGCCTTTCACTAACTAAATAAGGTTTTTTGTTTTAGTTTACAAAGCTAGATTGTGATTGTCATGTCATAATCCAATTATAAAACCATATGAATAAAAAAATCTCCAAGAATTACATCTTGGAGATTTTATAGAAGTGTATTTAAAAAATACTATCCTAATTCTTCTTGAACTAAATAATAAAATGCAGCTCTGTTTTTCATTTTAAACTGAGACATTGTACTAACAATTTTGTTAATACCTGCCATAGCTTTATCTTTATCATCAACACCTAAGTGTTTTACAACGAAGTTTTTTCTTACAGTCTCTAATTCAGATGGGTCTGTTCCAGAAACTAAAGTAGCATCTTTATTACTAACGATTAATTTTAATCGATTTACAATAACATCTAATTTACCATCATTAATATTAGATACACCACAGGCACCTAATTGTTTTACTGCTTGCGCTTTAAAATTTTCTAAATCACTCATAATTTGTTAAGTTTTTTTAATTAATATTATTTTTTGAAATATACATTTCGTAATGAAGTGACTAAGTTAATATAAATTTAGCATACAAAATAAATTATTAAATTAAAATATTATTTTTTTATTAACACTATATGAGTAATCCAACCCCAAAAAGCATGGAGAATAAAAAAGTACTTAAGGCGAGTTTTTTTAATTCTGGATCAAAATCTTTAGGATTACTAATACTATAAACCTTTTTTAAGTGAATAAAAATAGGAGCGAAAGCAAGTATAAATAAAAGCTGCTTTACTGATTTATAGTGTATGATAATGTAACTTACAGAAAAAACAAAACTACTTACAAGTAAAAAATAGTGATAGATTTTAGCCTTTTCGTTTCCCATTTTTACCACTAATGTATTTTTATTAGAAAGTTTGTCATTGTTAATATCTCTCATATTATTCAAATTCAAAACTGCGGTACTCAAAAGACCAATTGAAATTGCGGGTAAAAAAACAGTATAATCAATTTGTTTACTATATAAAAAATAACTTCCGCATACGCCTAGTATTCCAAAAAAGAGAAATACAAAAATATCGCCAAATCCACTATAACCATATGCGTTTTTCCCCATAGTATATTTTATAGCTGCTCCAATACTAATAAGACCAAGAAATAGAAAAATAATGGAATACATGAAATATTCTTTTCCAAAAGAGATGTAGATTAACAATAAAGCAATTAAAAAGGTAATGAAACTTGTTAATACAATAGCATTTAACATGTGCTTTGGTTTAATAGCTCCAGTTTGTAAAGCGCGTTTTGGCCCAATTCTATCATCATTATCGGTTCCTTTTACGCCATCACCATAATCATTGGCAAAATTGGATATTATTTGAAACCCAATGGTTGTTAATAATGCTAAAATGGTAATTTTATAGTTATTAAAACCTCTAGAGTAAGCAATAAAGCTCCCCATAACTATTCCCGAGATTGATAAAGGCAAGGTTCGTAAACGTGCGGCTTGTATGTAATTTTTTACATCCATTCTTTTGTGGAAATTTCGGTTTGATATAAAAAATAATTATATAGTTGGTTCGCTTGTTTGTTTTTTATACAAGGTAATTTTATTTTACCAACGGCCGTCACTAAAAACAAATCTTTAATACCTTTTCTTTTCTGAAAAATAGTTTGTTTTGTTTTAATAGATTGAATTTTAAAATACTCAAAGTAGGTTGTTTTTGTACCAATTTGCCCAAACCCTTTAATTAATAATTCATCATTAAATTTAAAATATGTTTTTTTATATTTTAATAAAATTAAAAATATAACAATAGGGATTAGTAGAAAATTCCAATAAAACAAGTTAAAATCTTTTGGAGTTTCTGGATCGTAAATCATCGGTAAAAGCACCACGACATTAAGTAATGCAATTACAATAAAACTACGAAAAAACATTTGAAAGATGTAGTATTTATGAGGTTTAAAAGATGTTTTGTTTGCTAAAGTATGCTCGTTATACAGCATGTTTTTAACATTATCCAAATGTTTGTTTTCACAACCTACAATACGAATTAATTTAAGAACTTTAGCTTTTGCGCTATTTGCTTGTTTAAAATTAACTCCAGAAATTCCTAATATTTGTTTTAACGGATTTGTAGTAATGGTTATATATTGTACTTTTTCTTTTTTAAGGATATGATGTCTTTTGGTTAATAAGCCTTGCGTAATTTCGAGTGTTTTATTTTTAATATAAACTGCTAAATCAAAATGTATAAGAAAAACACGTACAAATGAAATAATTAAGCCAATTATAAAGGCAATTATCACAATAATTCCAAATCCAATTAATGTGTTTGGTGCTTGTTGTTCTATATCTACACCAACGGTATCCTTTAACGTAAAATCTTTAAATGCATCTTTTATTTGGCTATAGATCATAAATAAAAAACCGACAAAAATTCCAAAACTTTTTAAATGATTTTCGGTGATGCTTATTTTTACTAACTCTGTTAGAGATATTTGTAGAATTGGTTTATTTACGTCTTTTTTTGCAATCGCATCTTCATTAATAGTATTTGTACCAAAAATTTGTGATTTTATAGCTTCAGCTTTTTCTCGTTCAATGGCTTTTATTGAAATCTCTGTTTTTTTTGCGCCTGCAGTCTCAACTTCAACTTGAGTAACATTGATAAGTTGCTGAATGAAATTTTGTTTAAAATTAATATTCTGAATGCGTTCAAACGGAATGGACAACTGTTTTTTATTCAAAACACCTTCTTTAAGCACAAAATGATTATCAACAATTTTGAATTTAAAATAAAAGTAATCTAATATGGACTTTATCAATAAAAAAAGTAGAATGATGATTAAACCCCAAATCATTTTTTGAATTTTATCAGGACTTGTTTTTCCAATGACAAGCATAGGAATAAATACCCATGATTTTTTAATAAACGCATACACATTCTTAAAATAAATTATAATAATACCTTTGGCGGATTGTCTTGTATATTCAGAAAAATCAAATGAATTATTCATTTATCTTATCAGTTATAAAAGCTTTTATTTTTAACGCTTCAGTTATAGATATTCCTTTTATTACCAGGTCTTTTCCTGCCGCACCAGCAGTAAAGATGTTTAATGATGCTAGTTTAAAAG
>JAZGEV010000083.1:0-8667 GCA_036478895.1 Flavobacteriaceae bacterium
CCACTTTTGTTTTTTGAGATAAAAAGAAAAAGAGCAAAATTCCAGCAATAAAAGTGGTTACTGCATCCACCCAAAACAAGCCTTTGTAACTTATAAAAGCAATTATAAATCCTGCTAAAGCCGGACCAAATGAAAATCCTAAATTAATAGCTAAGCGTATTAATGTAACCGATCTTGTTTTGTTTTCTTCTGAACTATAATCTGCTATTGCAACCCACATTGCTGGTCTAAATAAATCTATAACAGTCATTAATATAAAAATACCAATGCTAAACTGCCAAAAAGTTTCTAAATATTGTAACATAAAAAATAAAATGCCGCCCAAAAGCAAACTAATATACATCACTTTATGATACCCAATAACATCGGTTAGTTTTCCACCAAGCAAAGTCCCTACAAAAGAGCCTAAACCGTAAAACGTCATTATTGTACCAACTTCTGGAAAAGAAAATCCTAAAGCTTCAGTTAAGTATAAGGCTAAAAAAGGAATTACCATTGCACCTGTTCTATTAACGAGCGTTATGCCCGATAATATCCAAATATCTTTGGTTAAATTTTTATATGGTTTTAATAATTTTTCTAACATACTAATGTAAAAATAAAAAATCCAGCTAAAAGCTGGATTTAAATGGAATTGAAATATTTTATAACTCTATAATCAAAACAAATAATTGCAGCAAGGTTTTTGTGTAAATTTCTTTACACATTTTCTATTTTGCGAATATGTTTTGGTTCTATTCATTGTCTTAATAAAAGTCAAATGTATGAAAAATAATTGAATTCATCTCTTTTTTAATCTTTTTTCAAAGTCAATACTACTTTAGTACCTGTTTCATCTTCAAATAAATCAGATATAATAACATCTACTTTATCGGTGTACATTTCATTTAAAATTGCCACACGTTGTTTGATATTTTGCATGCCTTTGGATTTTTGTTGCAATTGATTTTTAGACTTTAAGGCTTTGGATTTTAATCGCCCAATTCCATCATCAGTAATGGTAATTTTAATATTTTCATCGTCAAGCTGACTGATATTAATATCTAATAAACCTTTTTCATTTTTATAACGCAATCCGTGCCAAACTGCATTTTCTATATAAGGTTGTAACAACATTGGTGGAATTTGAAACTCACTTATTTTAACATTTTTATCAATATTAAAACTATAATCAAATTTATCTTCAAAACGTGTATGCTCTAAATCTACGTATAGTTTTAATTGTTCAACTTCTTTCTCTAGAGGAATAAAATCTTGTTCAGAGTTTTCTAAAACACTTCGCATTAAGGTTGAGAAATTGGTTAAATATCGATTTGCACTTCGTTCATCATTAGTTGCAATAAAGCTATTTACAGAGTTTAATGCATTAAAAATGAAATGAGGATTCATTTGACTTCGTAAAGATTTTAATGCCAATAAGTTATTGGTTAGTTTGCGTTGCTTATTACTACGCAACATATAAAATAACGATAATAACATCAGTAATAAACCGCCAATTAAAGAATAAATAATCCATTTTTGCCTGCGGTTACTTTCGCTTACTAGATTCTGTTCGCTTTTAAATAGGTTAAGCTTACTTTCGTTTAATTCTCGGTCTTTTTCCAGTCCAAAAATTCTATTCTGTTGTTGTGTTAATTCTTTTGCTTGCGTGACTGCTTTTGCAATTTCCAATTCTTTTTTCTGATAAATAACATCAAATAATTTGGTGTATTTTTTATAATTTATTAAAGCATTACTATCATCACCCATTTTCACATAAAGTTCTGACAAGCCTTGTACGGCTTCTTTTTGAGTTTCTAAATCTTCAACAACCTTTGCGTCCGCAGCACTTTCTTTATAATAAAATATGGCTTCGCTATAATTTTTTTTCTTTTCTAGAGCATTCCCTATTTCGTATTTTACTTTTTGCTTTGATATAACAGCATCATTCTCACTTTCTACATTTACAGCTTCAATTTCATTGGTTTCAATGTCTTTAAGGTTTTCTTTTCGTAATGCAATTTCTTTATCAATTGAATTATTTCTACTGTAAAAATCTGCTGCTTTACTCCTTTGAATTATAGCTCTATTGACATTTTCTTTTTTAGAAGATTTAATAGAGTTATTCATATAACCTTGAGACGAATCATAATCTCCTTTAGCACTTAAAAGATTGGCAATTTTTGAATTTAAATCGGTTATTTTTGGTGTTATCTGATGCTTTTTAGCCAACTGTAAAGCTTTTTTTAATTGACTTATGGCTTTATTCGTTTTGCCTTGAACCTTATGTATAGTTGCAATACCATCATAAGCATCAATTTTTTGAAATGGTACTGCTTTTTTATTTTTTATGATTTTATCAAATAATTTCTTCCCTTCGGCATTCTTTTTATTTATAATTAATACTTGCGCTAATTTTAATTGCAATGGTATTGATTTTTTTAAAGTGACAAAAGCTGTTCTATAATTACTTTCGGCTAAATCGAATTGTTTTAATTCTAAAAAAACATCTGCTAAGGTTTGATAAGCTACTGCATTTTTTTTCGTATTGGAAGTCGATTTTAAAGCTTTTTCTACAAAAAAGATACTTTTAGATGGCTTTCTTTTTATAAAATAATTTGCCGAGTCTATGGCTTCTTGAAATGTAGATACTTTTTTTTCCTTATTTTTTTTAGCAAATAGTACTTCTTTACTATCTTCTACTTCATAATTTAAATCTCTTTTATCATAAATAAATGAATTGATAACTTTACCATCTTTACTCAACTCAATTATATCGCCAAATTTAGCATTTATTGAAAACTCACCATTATTATTGGTTACATCACTTGAGTTTGTATTTACACATTTTACAGTTACGCCATACAATCTATTACCGTCTTCATCGGCAAGATAATCGGAATAAGTATGTACCCTATTTATATCTTGTGTTACTGGTGCATTATCATTTTGCGCAAAAACTACTTGTGACAAGCTGATGAAAAAGCCAATAAAAAGAATAATTTTAAAATTCATTTTTTCTGATTTATTTGACAAAACTACAACATATTAAAGGGATAATAAAATTGAGATTATGAGTAAAGGCTTATTATGTACTATAATAAGGTTTAATAATTACGTTTACGCAGTCATAAGTCTCGTTCCCTAATCAACAAAGCGTGGTCACTCATTTATACTTTTTTAAAGGTTTTGTTCAACTTAATTTTGATGTGTAAAAATATATTTATTAATTCTAAAATTCAAAACAAATGAAAACCACTTTTTTAAAAACACTATTGATTTCACTTAGTCTAGTCACCTTATCGTGTACCGCTAAAGAGAATAAAACAACAACTTCATTGGCTATTAATATAGAAAACGAATTAAAACCAAAACCCGATAAAACAACTATTAAAGTTGCTTTATTATTAGATACAAGTAATTCTATGGACGGTTTAATAGATCAAGCTAAGTCTCAATTATGGAAAATAATTAATGAGCTATCCTATGCTAAATGTGAGCATGTGAGTCCAAATTTAGAAATTGCTTTATACGAATATGGGAATGATGGTTTGGAAAAAAGTGATGATTTTATTCGTCAAGTTATTGGTTTTAGTAGTGACTTGGATGAGATATCTGAAAAATTATTTTCATTAGACACCAATGGTGGAAGTGAATTTTGTGGTGCTGTTATTAAAACATCGTTAAAAGATTTGAAATGGGGAAAAGGTGATAATGATTTAAATATTATTTTTATTGCTGGAAATGAAGCTTTTACACAAGGTAAAACCTTGTACTCAAATGCAATTGCCGATGCTGTTGAAAAAGAAGTGGTTGTAAATACTATTTTTTGTGGTGATTATAATAATGGCATTTCAGGTAAATGGAAAAACGCAGCCGATTTAGGTAAAGGTGAATATATGACTATAAACCAGAATAAACAGATTGTTCATATTGCAACACCTTATGATGAAATTATTATAAAATTAAATAAGAGATTAAATGATACTTATATATTTTACGGCTCAAATGGTCGTAAAAAAATGGCCTTGCAATCTAAACAAGATGATAATGCAATAGCAATGGATAATGAAGTAGTTGTTGCTAGAGCTGTGAGTAAAACCTCATCAGTTTATAATAATGCAACTTGGGATTTGGTAGATGCGGAAAAAGAAGACGATTTTGATTACAAAAAAATTGACACCAAAAAGTTATCGAAAGATTTACAGGATAAAAGTCCTGCGGAATTAAAAGAACACGTGTCAAAATTAAGTAAAAAAAGAGTGGCTTTACAGCAAGAAATTAAACAAATAAATTCTAAAAGAAAAGCCTACCTTTTAAAGAACAAAAAAGAAAATACGGAAGACGAATTAGAGTCGGTTATGCTTAATGCTATTAAAAAACAAGCTAAACGTAAGAATTATAATTGGTAAGAAAGAAACGACTCTGTTTACATTAAGTCATAAAGACAACCGTGAATTTTACTCAACAAAAAAAGCATTTGATTTAAAATCAAATGCTTTTTTTATTATATATAATATATGTCTTATCTAAAGTTACTATTTATATTTGGACAAGCAGAAGCTCTTGCTTCTTTACAGAACAGATCCAATCCTAAAGATATTTGATGAAAACCACTGTTATCAAAAACAATATCTCCTAAACCATGTGTGTAAGTATATGACAACATAAAACGATTGAAATTCAATCCAATAATTGGCGTTATTTGTGATAACTCCTGAATTTTATTTCCGTCAAAACTTCTTCTGTAAGATAATCCAGCCCAAAGCGTGTTTCCATTACCTACTTTTTTATACGCTTTTATATTCATATCAACATTAAGTTCCCCTGTACGCTCTGCGTATTGAATCATTGTTGATGGCTCAAAAGAAACTCTATTTGGTCTTGAACTCTCAAAAAAGTAACCTAAACCAACTAAATAGCGTCTTAAATTTAAGGACTCATATGACGTGTTTTGTAAATTACGTGCGCTTAATAATAAATTTTTAATAGTGAAATATGCAAAACCAGTTTTGTAATGATATGCCATTCCAAAATCTGTATTAAAATAATTTTCAGCATTTACTAAATTGGTAATGATTGGATCTGGATCTTCACCAGGTAAAATAAATCCTGTTTCATCTAATTTATTTTCTACAAACAAACCAGATAATGCAAAAGATAATTGATTAAAGTTTTCGCCACCCATATCTATATGGTATGCAAATGTTCCTTGAGCACCAATTTGAGAATGGTTTCCATTAGAGTCTCTAAATAAAATACCACCTAAACCAACATTAGATTCTCCTGAAAAACGAGAATGATAACTTAAGGTTTGTAAACCTGGCGCATCTTCTACTCCAGACCATTGTTGTCCATGAGAGACACGTAATTTAGCACAATTACCTATTCCTGCAGCAGCTGGATGTAGCAAATAGACATTATCCGATAAATAATCGAAATAAATTGGAATTGTTTCTTGAGCAGTAACACGTTGTATAAATGTTATTGTTAGGAATAAAATACTTAATTTTAATACTTTCATTTGCTTTCTGTTTTATTTTAAAATCAGATTTTTATCTAATTATAATTCATAATTCTTTCTAAAAACTAAACTATGAACAATTTATTGTTAGTTATTTGTTCTTTTTAAGGAAAAATGTCCTTTTCTTATAATAGGTTCTCCTTTATAATCTAGCATCTGGGCTGTAAACCAATATTCACCTTCTGGAGCTTGTTTCCCATTATAATAGCCATCCCAACCTTCATTATTTGCAGGTGAAAATTGTGCCATTATTTTTCCAAAGCGGTCAAAGATATAAATTTTTGCTGTACTTGAAAAATTTATTCCTTGAACTTTCCAAACATCATGTGCTCCATCATCATTTGGACTAAAATATGCAGCAAACCCAAACAAATCAATTTCTTTTGATATAAGTCCACAATCATTCATTTCTTGTACATAAACGGTATGTATTCCTGGTTTTATATTTACAAAATAGGGTTCATCTTGATATGGTCCATCAATATCATCTATGGCATATTGATAAACGCCTGTGCCTTCAACTATAAGCTCTAGAGAAAAATTCTCAGCTTCCCAATATTCATTTATAGTAAAATCTACAATAGTTGCAGGTTCTGCTGGTAATAAATGCACTGTTTTTGTTGTTTCACACATAGTACTATCTGTAGTAGTTGCTGTAATTGTATAGTCACCATTTACAATAGCATTTAAAACTGAACTTGTACTTAGTTCATTTCCTAATGCATCTTTCCAAGAATATGTATAATTATCTAATGGATTTTCAACTTCAAAAATAACCGTTTGCGGTAAGAGGTTTACACAAATGTATTTTGTATCTTCTACATCAAAAACTGGAACTTTGTTTACTTTTAAATTAAATGTTGTTGTATTGTAACATTCGGGTAACAATACGTTCTCAATTCGCACAAAAATAGTTTCTTCTGTAAAAGCTGTTACATTTGTATAATTTAAATCAATAGCATTAATATTATCATCTGCAAATTGCTGTGTTAAAAAATAAGTCACTACACTATTTGCTACATTTTGATTGTTAATGATTTGAGGGTTTATTTCTGATACAAAATCAAATTCAAAAAAGCCGTCATTATCAACAGCATCGCAAACAAACCAATCTTGAATTGGATAAGCAATGGCCGTTTCAATAACTCTTATATTGAATGTTGTGGTATCAAAACAATCTATATTATCTACATTTTCTATTCTTACAAAAATAGGTTCTTCTATATAGGAAGCCAAATTAGTGTAGTTTACATTAATTGGCGCATTATTATTTGTTGCGTCTGCTTGATTAAGGTGAAAAGTAATATCAAAATCTAATGGATTTTGAGATCCTAAAACCGTTGGAATTAATGATGCTAAATCCCAAGGTAAAAAACCATCTAAATCATCATCACATTCATACCAATTATCTATAGTATTTGCAACTGGAGCATCAAACACATCTATATTAAAAGAATCTACTGCTACGCAACTAGAATTTAAAGTACTTTCCAATCGTATAAATATAGTTTCTTCAGCGTAAGCAATATCATTTGTATAGTTTGCGGGAAACGGATTTGAATTTGTATTGGCATCAATTATATTTTTGTGGTATGTTATGGATAATTCTGTAGCATTTTGTCCATTTAAAATGTCTGTATTTAAGCTCGTTAAATTAAAGGTGTTAAATCCATCTGCATCTACATCACATACCAACCAATTATTTGGAGTTGTAATTATTGGATTTTCGATAACTTTAAGTAAAAAAGTTGTGGTATTAAAACAATCAATAAATAGATTATTTTCTATTCTAACCGCAATAGTTTTTAATTCGTTTGGTATTGTATTATTATAAACTGTTGGCAATGGGTTTACATTATTATTAGCGTCACCTACTGTATTGTGGTAGGTTATTGTATAGTCACTCGAATTTTGTGATCCCAAAATGGTATTATTTAAAGTAGAAAAATCCCAAAAAAGAAAACCGTCTGTATCATCATCGCATTCATACCAATCTGAAACTGGGTTTGCAATTGGTGTATTATAAACTTCTATGTCAAACTGAAATATGCCATTACAACCAAGAAATGAATTATGTGTTGCTCTTACAAAAACGGTTTGAATATTTGCGGTTGTATTTGTAAAACTATTTGGTGTTGCAATTTGATTTAATAAACCTGCATCGGTAAAATAAGTAAATGTATAATCGTTTGTATTTTCTAAATTTGCTATTGTATTTTCATTATCTAATAAATTAAATGTTGCAAATCCGTCATTGTTATTATCACATAACTTGATAGAAGGTATTGGTGTTTGTAGAAAACTTGCAAAAACATCTACATAAGTAATGGTTACCTCATCAAACGATTCATCATCACAATTGGTTGAATTTAAAGTTACTTTATAGACATCGGTTGTAACCGTATTTGAAGAAACAATGAGCTCGTCATTAACTTCACCTACTATTTCTACATTATTTTTAAACCATTTATATTGTGCTGTTAAAGCAATATTATCATTACCTAGGGTTGTTGTTAATGTTATGTTATTGTTTATACAAAGCGTTGTGTCCGCAATAGTTTCAATGGTACAAACTATGGAACAATCTGACACACCAGCTGTAGGATCGTTAGTATTGGTTTGTTCAAACGTTAAAGTACCTAAAGCACCAGAATAATTTGTAATTAATATAAGGTAGTACTCGCCAACTTGTGCATTTATAATGTTTAAAAACTCAACTGCAGCACTTGAATAACTACAAGCTACGGTATTAGCCGCTGTTAATTCTCCATTTACACACGGACTTACAGGATCGTTAAATGGGCCATAACAAATGTAATCAACATCTATTCCTGCCCCAGTATTTGTTTCTTGAGAGATGCGTAAATTAATATCACCAGCACTTTCAATTTTCAAAATACTCCACGAAGGGTTTGGTTGCGTTATTAAACAGCCATAATCTGGTCCAGCTTCAGCATTACTACCATTTACAACAGTTGCGGGTGATCCAAAATCATCACAAAACGGTTCAGCAGTTGCACAATTATCTTGAGAATAACCAATTATTGAAGTTAATAGAAAAGCAAAGAGTAATTTAATTTTCATTAGATAAATTTTGTTCAAATATACATATTAACGTTAGTTCTAAGTAATTATTATTATAAATCTAATAAAATTTTTGGTTT
>JAZGEV010000084.1:0-27107 GCA_036478895.1 Flavobacteriaceae bacterium
AATTGAGCTAACTGCCTTTGTTTTTAACCATAAATTAAATATTGACCCAAAGCCCGTTTATAATATTTATATATTATTAAATTTTTTATTTTACTTTATTTTCTATAAAAATCATTTTAATAAAACAAGAAACAAAAAAATAGCAAATCTTTTTATTGTATTGCATTTAGGTCTGTTTTTTGGCACGTTATTTTTTTTAAAAACAGATTTTTTCAGCAAGTTATATTCTAATATTATTGTGTTTAGTTCGGTTTTATTAATTATTATTTTACTGTTATATTTGGTTGAAATAATAAATGATAAGCGCATTATTTTTAATCTTAAAAAATCCTTTATTTATTGGATAAGTATTGGCGCTATTTTATTTCATATAGGTATTATTCCTATAATGATTACTTCTGAATATTTACAGTTTCACGGCTTGTATCAATACATTATAATCCCTTTAAATTATATTATGTATGGCTGTTTTATTATAGGTATAATTGTGTCGGACAACAAAACTAAAAATTATAATTAGTAACCCTTTAAAATAAATGAAATCAAAATTACCATTACTCGTACTTATTATTGCATCTTTATTGTTTATTTATGCATTTAACAAACCAAACAATACACTTGCTGCACCAGCAAAATTGATTACAGTTAAACAAGCAGATGATTTAACAAAAAACTTTAATGCCCGCTATAATGCGATGTCTTTTACACTTGGCAAAAACGATAATAGATCCAGTTGGTATTCTATTGCCGAGTTGGAAGAATATATTGCTTATATAAAAAGCGAAGGCGCTTCTAAAAATTTAAATGTGGATGGCATTCGCTTTTATTTTGGTGCTTATGGTGAAAACGATGGCTCCTATTCTACCATGTTTTTAGTACCAACAGTTGCAAGCGAAACAGATAGTAAAGATACTAAAAAAATACAGCCTTTGAATTATGGTGCATTAGGTCAACCACCTTCAAAAACGTATTAATTTTATGGAAAAATACATCATTTTAAGTGTCGAGATTTTAACTTTTATTGTGGCGTTGTTCTACTATAAAAAAATAACGACTGGTAAAATGATGTATTTTATCTATTTTTTGGCTTATACATTAATCTCTGAAATCTTTGCCCATTACTTGTCTCATGTAGGGCAATCTTCATTTTATGTTTATAATATATATATTCTTATTTCGGTTTTTTATACGATAATACAAAACAAATTGGTGGACCAGGTTGGATAAGCGGTTATTATTACGACCATTTATGGATTACCCTAATGCTTATGGATATGGAGATTACAGGTGATGAAGACCGAAGATGTCAAAGCTTCCAAATAGAAATAATTAAACAAAAAGAAGGAGATATGCTAAATAGAGTGCATATACCTGCAATTGGGCCAACAGGAAACTCTTGTTCGGGATTAATTAATGAGTTTTACACACCAGAAACTACAAACATTAATGTGAGTAGTATGACCATTAATAACGTAACCTATCAAAAAGTAATAACGTTTCAAGTGTCTGGCGGTTGGGTAGATTTTTATACGCTATTCAACGAATCTACCATTCACACAGTATATTATGATATGAAACACGGTGTCATTGGTCTTGATGACGCTGTAAATAATCTACACTATAGACTGGTAAATTAGTGAAACTCCACGCATTTTTTAGTGTGGATAGTTGAACTAACCCCACTTTTTCAGCGGGGTCTGCGGGTTTTATTCCCCGACGCTTGCGTTGAAATAAAAAAAGGGCATCACTGCAATGATGCCCAATAGATAACAAATAATTATAAACACTCAAATCATTTATTAGTGAGACTCCACGCTTTATTGGCGTGACTAGTCAAACTAATCTCGCTTTTTAGCGGGATATTGATTCAATACTTTTTATTTAAAAAATAAAATTATGAATAAAAAATAAACCATACTTCAATAAGCTCAGTAATCTGGCTTTCTTTTAGCAAACTGTTTTTAACCAGTATTTTAATTATCCCATTTATCACAACAATTAAAGCGCAAATTACTACAGAAATAATCCATTCCAAAAGTATCGATTCCGTACTAATAGATGTTAGTAAAGCACCTTTTATCGAAAAATCAGTATTTTTATCAAAAACAACAAACCTAATAAACACAAGGATTACCGTAAAACTCAAAAAACAAATTTGTCCCATATTCCACTAAAAGTGGAATATAGGACACTTCTTGTTTAACACTTTTTAACTTTACAACGCAATAAAATTATTAACCCATAAATACAAATATTATGAACACAACAATTCTAAAAACATTAGCACTACTTTTTATAAGTACGCTATTATTGACTAGCTGTAACCAAAGCGAACCCGAAAACGATGAAGAATACTACAAAATAGAAGGAGCAGATCTAGACTACATACCAACTAGTTACCAAAATATTGGGGAGATTATTACTTTTAGAAACCAAAATGACCACGAAGTTAGGATGAAAACATGGAGGTATACTAAGAGTAAAAAAATAGGTGGACCAGGTTGGATAAGCGGTTATTATTACGACCATTTATGGATTGATTTAGAGTTAATCGATATGGAGATTACAGGTGATGATGACCGTAGATATCAAAGCTTCCAAATAGAAATAATTAAACAAAAAGAAGGTGATATGCTAAATAGAGTTCATATACCAGCAATTGGACCTTCTGGCAATTCCTGTTCGGGATTAATTAATGAATTTTACACACCAGAAACTACAAACATTAATGTGAGTAGTATGACCATTAATAACGTAACCTATCAAAAAGTATTAACGTTTCAAGTGTCTGGCGGTTGGGTAGATTTTTACACGCTATTCAACGAATCTACCATACATACCGTTTATTATGATATGAAACACGGTATTATTGGTTTTGATGATACTGTAAATAACCTACACTACAGGCTAGTAAATTAGCGAAACTCCACGCTTTTTTTAGTGTGGTTAGTTGAACTAACCCCACTTTTTCAGCTGGGTCTGTGGGTTTTATTCCCCAACGCTTGCGTCGAAATAAAAAAGGGCATCACTGCAATGATGCCCAATAGATAACAAATAATTATAAACACTCAAATCATTTATTAAACTTTAAAATTATGAAAAAAACCCTACACCAACAAATTAACGTTTTAAAAAAAATAGTTATTACCAGTCTGTTAATTGGAACTGTACTTACCACTAAAGCGCAAATTACTACAGAAATAATCCATAGCAAGAGTATAGATTCCGTACTAATAGATGTTAGTAAAGCAACTCTTAACTCTAATGTATTATACAATCGTGTGCACTCCTTTGCCAAACTAAAAACCTTTAACGATTCTGTTAATGTTTCAAATAAAAATCATTTTGAACAAGCATTGAGCGAACTACATAGGGCATCTAAAATGCAAAAATTCCAAACCGTAGATGCCATACGTAATAACTACTCGTTTGAAAAGAGCACCGTAGAAATTGGTATTATCAATACCAATTTTCACAGTATTAATTACAATGGCAAGAATGAACAATTGGGTGGTCTTGTATATGATGAAACCGCTAAAAAAATGGCAGCCATAACCAGTAAGCAACCTTTTATAGAAACCCAAACGCTGGTTATTGCGCCATTAAAAAAATACGCCATAGGGTCTACTATTAATTTCAAGTTTTCAAACACCTTACTTTTTGACGAGAATACCCATAAAAACATCCAAAGTATGGATGTGGATTTTGATAACGGACAAACCCATACCATCATTACTAACGGTAGCATTGTACAAAATAGTGTTCCTGTAAATTATACTATAAATGGTATAAAAACACTCACTTTTAATATTACTTTTACGGATGGTAGTGTTGGTTATACTTTTGGTGAAGTATAATATAGAACATCAACAATACAACACCCTAGAACTACAGCTGATATTCCATTTCAAGATTATGGAGAACAGACCTCAACTTATGGGCAAATAGAACATCATATTTGGTATGCAAACCCTAATAACGAAACCTTACTGAAACCTATACTTTTTATTGATGGTTTTGATCCCGAAGATGAAAGTAAAATATTACGTTGCGAAATGGACGATCCAAATGATTATAGCAAAAAGTCTATTGAAGAATTAATGGTTTATAATGGTTTTACGCCCATTATTCCAGAGCTAAATGCCTTGGGCTATGACGTGATTGTGGTGAATCAGCCTGAACATAGTATTCAAGAAAATAATTTCCAAGAAATAGATGGTGGCGCAGACTACATAGAACGTAATGCTATGGCACACATACAATTGTATCAAGATTTAAATACCACATTAACAGCAAACGGCAGTATAGAGCAACTGGTAATTTTAGGCCCAAGTATGGGTGGACAGATATCGCGTTATGCTTTGGCGTATATGGAGAAAAAGCAAGATGAAACAGGTTTGGCGGAATGGAATCACAATTGCAGGTTGTGGGTAAGTATAGACAGTCCGCACCAAGGTGCAAATATACCTTTGGGTGGACAAGCAAATATTTTCTTTTTTGGGTATCCATTAGGAAATCAAGAGGCCAAAGATAAATATGATAAAAAATTAAAATCTTATGCAGGTAGACAGCAAATTATTGAGCAGTTTGATAGAGATTATAATGGTGGTCCACCATTTTATTATCTACCATATACATCACCACCTTCTTTGCATACAGCTTACTATAATAATTTAAATAATAATGGGTTAGCAGGTTCCAATGGATATCCAATGAATTTAAGGAAAATAGCAATAGCAAATGGCTCAATTGCAGGTAATAAAATAAATAATGAAGGTGAGAAAGTTTTAAATGTGGTAGCTTTTAAAGGAAGTGTTAAAGGTTTTTCTAACGAAATATGGAATACAAATACAACTCAAAATTCAATTTTTAAAGGCTTTAAAATTGAAAAAGAGTTGGATGCTGGTTGGATTTATGTTTCTTTATCTTTTACTAAAACTAAAATGGAAGTCATTAATAACAATACAAATCCAAAAGGTGTTTTGGATGTATTACCTGGTGGTTTATTTAATACTGTTGGTGATATATTAGGAGATGACGACACTGGTATAATTAAAGAGTTAGAACAGCAAAGGTTAGACTGTAATATATCCTTTTTTCATATACGAGATTATAAAGAAAATCATGCTTTTATACCAACACATTCTACATTAGACACTAATGGTTTCAGTGACTGGTATCAGCCAATAGATGAAAATTTACTTTGTAACGCTCAAAACCCTCAAACACCTTTTGATAATTATTATGGTGAAGAACATAATTCTGATCATGTTACTTTTACAACAAAAACAAAAGATTGGTTGTTTGCAGAAATCCAAGCTACAAACCTTAGTGAATATCCTACACCTTCAGTTTATTTAACCGAAAATGATTTAGTTGGTGCCGATAGAATATGTTACAATGATACAGAAACATTTACCTATAGTATTTGTAAATTACCTGATAATGTAGAATGGTCAACATCAATTAACTTACAAATTAATAATATTACGGATAATAGTATTACTGTAACATCTACAAATGCAAATACAGCCTTGCATTGGATTGATGCTACACATAATGGTGTCCTTTTATTAAGGAAATTTATTCAAGGTAAACCTTATATTACCTATACAATAACCAATCAAATTCAAAACCGTTATATCATTGAATTACAAGGTGTTTCTTTTGGTAGTACGGTAACTTGGGAACAAACAGGTGGAGATGGTACTTTATTTGATGGTGGTTTTGGTGATACCATAAGAGGTGCAACTGGCGTTAATGCAAATTGGACAGTAGAAGGCATTGCCCATATTACCAACAATTGTGGTTCGTCAAATATGCCTTTTGTAATTCAAGGCCCTAATGATCCTTGCAGTAGTTTAAGTTTAAGAAAAACAGGCGTTAATAAATACACTGCCAAAACAGACCCAAATGGTGATTGGTTAGAAGATCCTTGTAATAATCTTTCCATAAACAATGCGGAGTTGTATAATATTTATGGTGAAAAAGAAGAAGATTTTATACCCAATAATGATGAAATTGAAATTAATGAACCATTACAACCTGGTACTGTAAAATACATAAGAGCCAATGTAAATGGTGAAATTATTTATAAAACTATTGTTGTTGAATAAAATTATCATTTATTAAATGAAATCTAGTAACCTTTGCGTTTAAAAAAAAATAAGCGCACTGGTTACTATATTTATAAATTATTAGTTATAATAACTCAAAAAAAGGGGGTTTTTCCCCTTTTACAACACGATAATTTCTCTTTATTTTGTACCGAACTAATAACAACAATTTGCAACTATAATAAACCTTAATTTTATTTAAGGTTGTTAAAAATTGCAAAAACAAATATGACTGTACAACACCATTCTTTTTTTAATCCCGAAATATTAATTATTAGCTTTACAATTGTATTGTTATTATTAGGGTTTGCAATTATATTTTTGTTTTTGTTTATTCAAAAACAAAAGCAGAAACTGGAGGATTGTAAAAAATTGAAAAATAAATGATGCCATCTCCTACTTTTTTTATTGTTGGTATAACAACACTAATTGGTCTGTTTTATGTAAAAAAAATATGGCAAAATAAATATCGCTATTTTTTGTTTTATCTTTTTTTTTCGTTTGGTATTGAAATATTAGGTTATTTATTTAAGCATCATTATCAAATTGTCGATTTTCCTGTATATAACATTTATGCCATTGTCTCCTTTTTTTTTTATCAATTCTTTTATCAATCTTTATTTAAAAAGACTAAAAACAAGAAACTAGTTACTATTTTTATTATTACTTATATTGTATTTAGTTTGTTTTACATTCTAGTGTTGAAAAAAAACATTGCACAAGATTTTTTTGTCTATAATATTATTGTTGTTGCAGTTTTAAACATTGCAACATTAATTGTCTTTTTATCTGAAATTATTAGTGAATCAGATGGTGTTTTAAATTTATATAAAACTTTTATATTTTGGATAAGCGTTGGATCACTTCTGTTTTTTATTGGCGTTATTCCAATACTAATCTCCTCTTATTTATTAAATTTTAATGGCTTGTTTGATCATATTTTAACAGGGTTAAATGTATTACGTTACGGTAGTTTTGCTTTGGCCTTTATCATGTTTGACAGAAAATATATTTATAAATAAAAGTTTTAGTAACTTTGGTAAAAACTAAGCCTTGCAAATAACAGAATTACATACAACTGAATTACTTATAATTGCAACCACAATTATTGTATTATTATTGGGTTTAACACTTGTGTTTTTATTTCTATTCATTCAAAAAAAGAAAAAATTACATTTTGAAGAAAAAAGAAAATTTAAAGAAGATTTTAATAATGCACTGGCAAAATCGCAAAACGAAATTCGTGAACGTGCTTTGGAAAATTTAAGTTGGGAAATACATGATAATGTTGGACAATTGTTATCGGTTTCAAAAATGCAATTGAATGTTTTGGAGAGCCAGGTTTTAGAAAAAAACAAAGCTGGTATTCATGAAGTAGGCAGTTTGGTAAGTAAGTCATTACAAGATTTACGTGCCTTGTCCAAAAGTTTAAACCCAGTTGCAATACGTAATATTGGCTTAATACAAGCTATAAAATTGGAGATTGATCGTTATAACCGACTCAATTTTATTAAAGGAAATCTTAAAATTATTAATGACCCTTTGGAGATAGACAGTAAAAAAGAAACCATTCTCTTTAGAATAGTTCAAGAGACTATTAACAACACAGTAAAACACGCTAAAGCTAGTGAACTTAACGTTTCATTAGAATTTAAAAATGATAGTTTGGATATTAAAATAACAGATAATGGCATTGGATTTGATGTGAATAAACACGATGAAAAAAGCGGTATTGGTTTACTAAATATGAAAGGAAGAGCTGCACTTATTAAAGCAACTTACACCATAGAATCAACTATAAATAAAGGCACAACAACACATATAAAATTAAATTTAAAACATACAGAAATTTAAAATTTAACATTATGATAAAAACAATTATTGTAGACGACCACGTGTTATTTTCACAAGCTTTAAGAGGCTTAATAGATGCTTTTGATGATATTGAAGTCATTGAACAATTTGAAAACGGTAAAGCGTTACAAGAGCATTGTAAAAATTGCACAACAAAACCCGATCTTATTTTAATGGATGTACAAATGCCTGTAGTAAATGGTATTGAAGCAACGCAATGGCTCAAAGATAATCATCCAAATATTAAAGTATTGGCATTAACGATGAATGATGAGGAAGAAACTATTCTTAAAATGTTGCGTGCTGGCGCAAAAGGCTATCTTTTAAAAGATATTCATCCCACTGTTTTACATCAAGCAATTTCCGAAACTATATCTAAAGGGTTTTATTATACCGAGCAAGTAACAGATACCTTACTTAATGCAGATAAAATTGAAAACAAGTCCTTACATAAAGTAGATTTGAAACCGCGAGAATTAGAATTATTAAAATACACTGCGCAAGAATTAACCTACAAACAAATTGCAGAAAAAATGTTTTTATCTCCAAAAACCATTGATGGCTACAGAGAAAAATTGTTTTATAAATTAGATGTGAAAAGCCGGGTTGGTTTGGTGCTTTACGCCATTAAAGAAGGTATGGTTGACTAAGTTTTGGAAGATTTTAGATCGCTTTGCGTAAAACGTAAAAACCAAGATAATTAGAATAATTTTTTTAATTATATTTTGATTTTTTAAAACGTTTAAATAGAAAAATTATTAATCTGTATATTTAAAAACGCAAGAATTATAGTAGATTTAATACATTTATAAGAATCTGTTCAAAATAAATGTCATTCCCTTGAAAAAGGGAATCCATTTTTAAGTATTCCCTTTTTTTTATGTGTGTAACATTGCTAACCTAAACTGGTTTAGTTTATTAAAAGATTGTTGTAAAATTATAAAACCCGACTAATTGTTAAGCCATCTCTAATTGGCAATAAAACCGTTTCAACACGAACATCGTCTTTAAGTAGTTTATTGTATTCTATTAAAATACTGGTACTTATGTCTTTTGAATCCAGTTTTTCAGCTACTTTTCCACTCCACAAAACATTATCTGATATAATAATGCCACCTGGATTCATTTTATCAATTATTGCGTGAAAATAATTGATGTAATTAGGCTTATCGGCATCTATAAAAACCAAGTCAAATTTTTCTGATATTGTTGGTATAATATCCAAAGCATTGCCTAAATGTTGTTTTATATTATTTTTGAAATCCGATTTATCAAAATATTTTTTTTGAAAATCAACCAATTCTTCATTTTTATCAATGGTATGTAAAATGCCCTTTTTTTGTAAACCTTCCGCTAAACATAAAGCCGAATAGCCTGTATAAGTGCCTATTTCTAAAATAGTTTTGGGATTGGCTATTTTGGATATCATAGATAAAATTCTTCCTTGAAAATGACCACTTAACATTCTTGGTATCAATACCTTTTGCCAAGTTTCTTTACTTAGTTCTTTAAGTATTTTTGGTTCGTCTTCGCTGTGATTTACAGCATAATTATCAATGTTATTGGGTAGGAAATTCATTTTTTATGAGGTAATTTCTTTATCTAAAGCGTCTTGCATAGCTTCTTTATCTGATGTGCATAATTTATGCTCCGTACATTTTTCTTTATTAACTTTAAATATTTTGGTCATTAACTTATTCTGCTCAGAATATAATTTACAACGATGGCATAAAAAATTATGGAGCAATAAACGTATTTTATCAAATCGTGAGGCTTCTCCATATTGCGTTTTATCACAAATTGATGTTGCTTCATTACATTTTATTAATATTCTTTTACTCATAACTTATTTATTAAACCAATTGCCTTCCATACAGCTTCTTAACTGCACTCTGGCTCTGTGGATTATCACCCATAAATTGGACGGCGTAATGCCTAATTCATTACATATTTCTTCGGTTTCATAGTTTTCAACCGTTTTTAATAAAAAAACCATACGGTATTTTTCGGGTAATTTATCGATACATTCAACAAGTGCCAATTTTAATTCGTCATTTTCAATAATAGCATCTGCCGTTTCTGCCCAGTTTGATGGCGCTCTTTCTTCTATCCATTTGCCTTTGTTTTCACCATCTTCATAGAAATTCATGCGCACTTCTGCTTTGCCTTTCTTAGAATTATTTTTTCGGTATAAATCAATTATTTTCCGTTTAAGGATTGAAATTAACCAAGTGCGTTCTGAAGCTTGACCTTTAAAGTTTGCCATCGCTTTTAAGCCCGAAAAAAAAGTTTCTTGTACCAAATCTTTTGCTACATCATGATTATTCACTCTTGTTATGGTGTAATTATACATATAATTGGAGTGTAAATCGATCCATTTATTTGGATCTAATGTATGCTTTGGCGTGCTACTCATTTAATTGAAAGGTTGTCATTTCTAATGATTGGTTTGTAAAAATACTCTTATACCACTTAAACACCAAAATACTTGATAATTTCTTTATCTTTTTTTGAAACATACTACGTATTTAGAAATTTAATTGGTATTATTTATTAGTGAGACTCTAAATAAATCACTTTCCAATATGGAAAACAGCATCGCCCATATTAATGATTGGGAAATTATTTACGGCAATAATATAGCCATTATAAGGTGCTTTTACTTCAAAATTTGTTTCACCATACGTGTCCATTATATGTCCTAATACTTGTCCTTTTTTTACTTTGTCGCCATTTTTGATGATGGAGGAAAACAAACCAGCAATTTTTGCTCTAATCCATTTTCTATTTGTTATTTCGATACTTTTAATAGCATTATTTATCTTTATTTTTTTATCAATCATATTAAAATGATGCAAAATATTTAGTGTGCCATTTATCGCTTTTTCAATGGATAATTCATCCAATCGTAAGGATTCGCCACCTTCAAAAACCAAAATAGGAATGTTGTTTTTATAGCATTCGTTTCTAAAAGATTTTGGGATTAATCCCGATGCAAACCTATACGGCGCATTAAATATAGTAGCTAGTTCTCGTCCTATGTCATCATCGGCTGTAAAGCGAATTTGCGGATAATTATTACGTTGCGCGCCACCAGTATGATAGTCAATGCCAAAATCAACGTTGGCAACCAATTCTTTCATTAAATAATATGCCATTCTACTTGCTAAGGATCCGTTTTTTGAACCAGGAAAACTACGATTTACATCTTTTCCATGCATATCTCTAGATAAATTTAAAAATCCAAAGACATTCAATAAAGGCACAACAATAACGCAACCTCTATGAATTTTATAGTTTTTATCGATGAGCATTCTTCTAATTAACTCAATACTATTCACCTCATCGCCATGTAAACCACCTTGTAAAAGTACGGTTGGACCGGCTTTTTCTCCATTAAAAATATAGACAGGAATCTCAATTAAAGTACCAGTTGGTAAGCGATCAACGGGAATTTTTATGAGTTTACTTTCTCCCAATTTTATTTTATGACCTCGTATTTCTACCACTTCGTTTTTAAACTCTTTTTCGAACATTTTTCTCTATGTATTTAATAATTTCTACGGCTACATTTACTTTTGTATATGCTTCAATACCTTGTAAACCTGGTGTTGAATTAACTTCAATTAATAACGAACCTCTTTTGGATCTAATTAAATCTACACCGCAAATGGGTAAACTTAGATGTTTTGAGGCTTTTATAGCTGTTTTAATCTCTCGGCTTGTTAAATTTACATTTTCTCCAGTACCGCCACGATGAATGTTGGATCTAAAATCGCCTTCTACACCTATGCGTTTCATTGAAGCAACAATACGATTTCCTGTTACAATTATCCTTATATCTTCGCCGTTGGATTCTTTTACAAATTCTTGTATTAAAATACTTGCGTCCATATTGTAAAATGTATCAATAATGGACTTGGCAGATTTTTTTGAATCGGCTAAAATAACGCCTAAACCTTGTGTGCCTTCTTGTAGTTTTATAATGACTGGTGCGCCGCCTAATAGTTCAATTTGTTCTTCAATATTATCGGGATTTATTGAAAACACCGTTTTTGGAATGGCAATGTTTTTACGATTCATTATTTGTAAAGTTCGTACTTTATTTTGTGCTCTTGCAATACCCAAAGCTGTAGCTGTACTAAAAACACCATTCATTTCAAATTCTTTTACAACAGCTGCGCCGTGTCTAAAAACCGAAGATCCTATACGTGGAATTATGACATCTACATCGTCAATTATATTACGATCTTCATAAATAATTTGTGGTTTGCCTTCGCCTAACAAAATAGAACATTTAGTATGGTTTACAACACGCACATCGTGACCACGCTCAATCGCCTCCTGCTTAATTCTGTTGGTAGAATAGATGTTTTCACTCACCGAAAGTATTATTATTCTCATAGATTTTTATTTCAATTAACTTAGTCGTTAATACTAATTTAGCAAAACAAAGATATTACATTTTAGCTTATAAAATTTTAATTAGTGAAACTCAATTTTGAGAAGTCCGCCGCAGGAGGACGAACTCAAATTTGTTAGTTGAACTAACCCCGCTATTTAGCGGGGTCTGTGGGTTCAATTCCCCGATGCTCTGCATCGTAATAAAAAGGAAATTCTTATTTAATACCTCGATGGCTCTGCCTCGAGGTTGTTTATTTATTTTAAAATTAGTATATTTGAGTTCTAACCAAAACTTAAAAAATTATGTTTGTAGGTCATTATGCTGCTGCTTTTGCTTTAAAAGGAAAAGAAAAAGGCAGTTCCTTAGGAATGCTTTTTATAGCCACTCAATTTGTAGATATTTTATTTTTTCCGATGGCTTTAGCTGGTATTGAAAATTTGAAATTTGTAGAGAACTTTACAGATACAAATGATTATAATATGGATTATTATCCGTTTACTCACGGTTTATTAGGCACAGTACTTTGGGCCGTTTTATTTTACGTTTTGTACTTGTTTGTTTTTGCAAAAAATAAGGTTAATAAAAAAAGTATCGCTTTTATTATGGCACTTGGTGTCTTGTCTCATTGGTTTGCCGATTTAATTGTCCACACACCAGATTTACCGCTAGTAAACGGCGACCCAAAATTTGGTTTTGGTCTTTGGCATAATAAATTGGCTACATTTAGCGTAGAAGCTTTTGTTTTGCTGCTTGGTTTGTTCTATTACCTTAAAAAAACAACGGCGTTACATACTACTGGTAAATATTTAGCTATTGGTTTTGTCGTTTTTTTATTGCTAATTAATTATCTTAATTTATATGTTTTACCTGCCAATAATGATTTAAATTCATTAACAATTTCGGCTTTGGTTTCCTATTTTTTGTTTGCTTTACTAGCGCATTTTGTGGATAAGAAAAGGGCTTAGGTTTTCAAAAAATAATTATCTTCTACCCAAAATTAACAAATAAGTAATAAATCAGTATATTTGTTTCCTAAAAATTTTGAACTAAATATGAAAATAATTATCCCAATGGCAGGAATCGGATCTCGATTAAGACCACATACTTTAACCATTCCAAAACCATTGACAAAAATAGCAGGTAAGCCTATTGTACAACGCTTAGTAGAAGATATTGCAGGTGTTTTAAAAGAAGATATTGAAGAAGTTTGTTTTATTATTGGTCCAACTTTCCCAAAAGATACAGAAGAACGTCTTTTAAAAATTGCCAAAGATTTAAATACCAAAGGTATTGTGGTTGTGCAAGAAACAGCCTTGGGAACTGCCCATGCAATTTATCAAGCTAAAGCGTCTTTAAACGGACCTTGTGTTGTGGCTTTTGCCGACACGTTATTTAAAGCTAATTTCACCTTAGATGCCAATACAGATGGTGCAATTTGGGTGAAAAAAGTAGCCGATCCAAGTGCTTATGGCGTTATAAAATTAAAAGACGGCATCATTACTGATTTTATTGAAAAACCTACAGAATTTGTGTCAGATTTAGCAATAATTGGCATTTATTACTTCAAAAAAGGCGAAGATTTATTAACCGAAATAAATTATTTACTGGATAATAACATCAAAGAAAAAGGCGAATTTCAATTGACCAATGCTTTAGAAAATTTGAAGCAAAAAGGCCATAAATTTGTACCTGGCGAAGTAAGTGATTGGATGGATTGTGGCAATAAAGACATTACCATAAAAACCAACACAAGTGTATTACAATATGCCGCAAAAGACAATGAAAATTTAGTGGCAAAATCGGTTATTTTACAAGATTCTGAAATAATACAACCATGTTATATAGGCGAAAATGTAATTCTAAAAAATAGCATCATTGGTCCCAATGTCTCGCTTGGCACGAATAGTGTAATTACCAATACAAACATCAATAATTCGTTAATACAAGATGACGTTGAAATTTCAAATGCCGATTTAACCAATTCGATGATTGGAAATAAAGTAATTTACGATGGTAATTTCACCTCAGTTAGTTTGGGTGATTTTACGGTTTTGGACTAAAAAAATACAAATAACAACATGAAAAAAATAATTTTTATATCGCTTTTCCTTATCGGATTAAATGTCGTTTCGCAAAATGATTATACAAGTGCAATCAATAGAGATAGCGATGCCTTAGCAAAAGCATTTCTTAAAAATGATTTTAAAACAATAGCAAATTTTACACATAAAAGTATCTTAAACCTAATTGGCGGAAAAGAAAATATGGCAAGCGTTTTAACTCAAGAGATGGAAAAAATGATTGCTGATGGCTATGGATTTAAAGATGTGAAAATTGGTCCTCCAAGGCAAATATATACCGCTGGTGATGAATTGCATTGTTTAGTGTCTCAAAAAATTGTGTTATCACTAAAAGACGAAATTATCACAGCAAATTCGTATTTATTAGCCATTTCATCAGACAAAGGAAAGACTTGGACTTTTATAGATACTGCAAAAATAAATAATGAAAACATTTTAGAATTATTACCACATTTTAATACCAATTTAAAATTTCCAAAAAAAGCAGCCCTAATTATTACTAAAAATGAAGAGTAAACTATTTTACATATCATTTTTTTTATGGCTATTTATAATGCCAAAGGCAACTTTTGCCCAAGAATATACCTTTAAAAAAACGAAGAAAGAAAAAGCAGAAGAAAAAAGACAGCAAGAGCATAAAGAAGCCATAAAAAAAGAACAGAATTTTCATAAATTTCAAAATCATTTTTTTGATGCCATTCATCAAAAAGCAAAAGAAGATTACAATAAAGCCATTGAAGCCTTGGAAGATTGTAAGCAAATTTACCCAAACGATGCTGGAATGAATTTTGAGTTTGCCAAAAACTATTTTTTACTAAAAGATTATGAAAACGCCATCTTTTTTGATGAAGAGGTGTTGAAAGTAAAACCTAAAAATATTTATACACTTGAGCATTTAAAACAAGTTTACAGAAAGCAAAACGATTTAAAAAACGCCATAAAAATTCAGCAAAGAATAATTGGGATTAAACCCGAACGGAAAGAGGCTTTAATTATGTTGTACGTTTCCAACAGAGAAAAAGAAAAGGCAAAAAAAGTATATTTAGAATTAGCAGAACAACAAATTTATATTTCAAATGCTACCTATTACAAACGTGTTTTATTTCCTAAAAATAAAGCTTCTAAAAAACTTAAGAAACCTCAAATAAAAAACAAATCACTAGTTAAAAACAAAACCGTTGTTGCTAATACTGAAAATAAAAAATCAAAAAAATATGTATTAACTCACGATATTAAAACAGACTCAAAAACGATTATAAAAGAGACTATATCAACACCTAAAGCAAGTGGTTCTATAAAAACGTTGCAAGACAAATTTTATAGAGAAAAAAAGTATTATATCCTTAAAAAACTCATCGATAAAGAAAATAATCAGAAAAAATACGCACTTTTAGTATCCGATTGCGAAAAGGGTTTAAACTATTTTCCTGCACAAACCTACTTATACTTTATGCAAGGTAAAGGTAATATTAAACTAAAAAAATACCAAGATGCGTTAGAAGTATTAATGGCAGGTTTGGATTTTATTATTGATGATTCCAAAACTAAAATAGATTTTTACGAGCAAATTATTAAAGCCAATAAAGGTTTAGGAAATAAAATAGCCGTAGAAAAATTCACAAAAAAAATGGCTGCTTTAAAAAAATAGATTCCTGTTTTCACAGGAATGACTTTCGTTTTTTTGAATAAATATATTTTATAATTTTACTACAATTACATTGTCATTCCCGCGAAATTGGTAATCTATAATAACAGAAGTACAAATAAATAAAAAACCTCAACCCAAAGGTGCAAGGTATTAAATAGGAATTTTTTTTTAATTTCTACGCAGAGCATCGGTAGGGCAAACTCATACTTTTAATTTTTACTGTCATTCCTGCGAAAGCTGGAATCCATATTATAATTCTATTAGATTCCTGCTTTCGCAGGAATGACATTTGATTTTAATTACAGTTTCTACAAATAATATGATTTCCTTTAAAAAAACAGCTCCTTTTTATTTAAGTGTGAGATTGCCCTAAGAGCATCGGGGAAATAAATCTAAAGACCTCGATAAAAATCGGAATTAATTCAACTAACCACGCTAAAAAAAGCGTGGAGTTTCATTAATTTAAACTATTTCTTCTCTAGTGCTCAGCACATTATCTACTGTGTAATAATTTCGCCCATAATTAGTACGCACATCTTCACCCAATTTTTTTAACACTTGGTTGGTTAATAAAACCACCAATTCTTCTTCTTCATTTGGATAGGATAAATCGGCTCCAGAAGGCACAATTTTACGCCCTTTTGTACTGTGATCTTGTCGTCTTTCGTGATAGTGAGTTTCATCATGCAACTCGTGATAACAATGAATTATTTCGTGTGCAAAAAGCGCCATTGGTGAATTGGTTCCTTTGTTGCTTGTGGTAAATCGTTTGCGATAATTCTTTCTAAAATTAGCACCTTGCGTATCGTTAAAAAAAATAGTATTTGTAGCTGGTTGATATTGATTTTTATGAAACTGTCGTATAAAAATAGGTTCATCCGTACGGTTTACCAAAGCATCAATAATGTTTACTTTATCATCATGCGCATGCGCATCGGCATATTTATTAATTTTTTCATAATCAAGAACCAAAATATCATTCTCATATAAATAATCTAACGCAACTAAGGTGTTTATTAAAAACGAATCGTCAATTTTTCGATAATCTCTTCGGTAAATAAATTTGTAATGGTACTGTTTTGTTTTTTCGTAAATGATAATCATTTGGTTGTTTTATAGTGATAGTTATGTAAAAATACAACTTTTCAAGCTAAATTTGCATTGTCCTGAAAAGATATTCTGGGCAAATTTACACTTTTATTTTTCAATCTCATTCCTGCGAAACTAGGGATCCATACACTGTTTTTATAAGATTCCTGCTTTCGCAGGAATGAGATATGTTTTTAAATACAGATTCTTCAAAATAATCTGATTTTTCTTAAAAAGAAAGTATTCAATTATTTGAGTTTGTCCTGTTAAGATGTTAAAAGATAGACTAAATTGCAATTACATTCAATTTAAAAAAGAAAATATAAACGGTTTTAAAACAAAAATGTGTTAATTTGTGTTGATAATTAATTCAATATAGTAAAAAATGAAAATAGCAGTAGTTGGCGCAACAGGAATGGTAGGTAATATAATGTTGCAGGTATTGGCAGAACGCAATTTTCCGATAACGGAATTACTAGTGGTGGCATCGGAAAGATCGGTTGGAAAAAAAATCGATTTTAAAGGGAAAACACATACTGTAATTGGTTTAGATACTGCTATTACAGAAAAACCAGACATTGCTTTATTTTCTGCTGGCGGTAATACTTCCTTAGCTTGGGCGTCAAAATTTGCTGCAGTTGGTACGGTTGTTATTGACAATTCATCTGCTTGGCGTATGGATGCATCCAAAAAATTAATTGTCCCAGAAATAAATATAGATAGGCTTACTAAAGCCGATAAAATTATTGCAAATCCCAATTGTTCTACCATTCAATTGGTTGTTGCCTTAGCGCCTTTACATAAAAAATATGGTATTAAGCGTTTGGTAATTTCTACTTATCAATCCATTACTGGCACTGGTGTAAAAGCGGTGCAACAACTCGACAATGAGTATAATAATATAGAAGGCGACATGGCATATCCATATCCTATTCATAAAAATGCCATACCTCATTGCGATGTTTTTGAAGATAATGGTTATACCAAAGAAGAAATGAAATTGGTACGCGAAACCCAAAAAATATTGGACGATAGAACCATTGCAATTACAGCAACAGCTGTTAGAATTCCCGTAGTTGGCGGACACAGTGAAGCGGTAAATATTGCTTTTGAAAACGACTTTGATGAAGACGAATTACGTCAATTATTACACCAAACCGATGGTGTTACAGTTCAAGATAATATAGATACCAATACGTATCCAATGCCTATTTACGCACAAGGAAAAGATGCTGTTTTTGTTGGCCGAATTCGTAGAGATTACTCGCAACCACAGAGTTTAAATTTATGGATTGTATCGGATAATTTAAGAAAAGGAGCGGCTACAAATGCGGTTCAAATTGCGGAGAAATTAGTGGAACGTGGTTTCTTTGATTAGGGTTTTTGAATCTTAATGTTGTTTTCACAGAGATGCACAAAGAATCACAGAGATGTATAGAGGTTTTGTTTGTTGTTCTTTATCTAGTGTCTTTAATCTTGGCTACTTGAATCTTGTTTCTTGACTCTTGTTTCTTTCAAACTGTCTTTTTCTCATAAAAAAACCGCACAGAACTAAATCTGTACGGTTTTGAATAGTTGTTAGTCTATTTTTTATTTTTCAACTTTCAAGAAGTCTTTAATAACATCTTCCAATTGTTGTTTTGGTAAAGCGCCTTGTGCCATTTGCGGTGCCTCATCCATTGGGCAAAAAAGCATTGTAGGAATACTACGTACAGCGAATGCTGCTGCTAATTCCTGTTCCACTTCGGTATCTATTTTATAGATATTTACTTTTCCTTTATATTCATCGGATAATTGTTCCAAAATTGGCGCTATCATTTTACAAGGGCCACACCAATCGGCATAAAAGTCGATAATACAAGGGATTTCGCCTTCAAATTTCCATTCTTTGTTTTTTTCGTAATTAAATACTTTTTCTAAAAACGTTTTTTTATTTAATAATTCTGTCATTTTTTTTATTTTATTTGATTCGTCTTAATAGACGAAATAGTTCTAATTTCACTACAAATTAAGCAAGAAATATGCCATTGTTTATAAGCGACAAAGTGACGCATAAAAATTTATATAACACGTAACTTTTGTTACATTTGTAAGAAAATTGTAACTTATGCGTCAAATTAATCGTAAAAATATATTTATTAATCAAACTAAAAATTATCATTATGAGTAAATTACCACTAATTTTAAGAGTTTTATTGGGTATTGTACTAATTGTATTTGGCGCCAACAAATTTTACCCGTTTATGCCAATGCCGCCAATGGAAGGTAACGCTGCGACATTTATGGGAGGTTTAGCCGTTTCGGGCTATATGTTCCCATTATTGGGCATTTTAGAAATATTAATTGGCGTTTTATTAATTGCTAAAAAAGCGGTGCCTTTTGCGCTAATTTTATTAGCACCATTGGCCGTTAATATGGTATTATTCCACTTAGCAATGGCGCCATTAGGTATTGTTCCAGCGGCTATAGTGTTTGTACTTAATGCGTATTTAATCTACGCGAATTGGGATAAGTTTAAAGGCTTATTTGAATAAACTTTAATAGTTCAAAAGAATCATCTTTAACCATAAATACATTTAATTATAGTGTATTTGTGGTTTTTTAATTTACAAATGTCATTCCTGCAAAAGCAGGAATTTAATAGAATTATTATACGAATCTCTACTTTCTCCCGAATGACTATAAAAATTAATAGTATGAGTATGTCAGAAAATATAATGTCTCTTTATGGATAGTTTATATATTTAACGTAGTTTTGCCAAAGTTTAAAAAAGAAAATAATTTAATTAATTTAAAAAAGATGAATACAAAAAGAATTTTAGCAATCGTATTAATGTTTAGTTTTACATTTATTTTTGCACAAGACAAAGAAGAGGTAAAAGATGGCTGGAAAAAAGGTGGTAATGCTTCTGTTACTTTCAATCAAGCTGCTTTTAATAACGAATGGACTGGTGGTGGTATTTCAAATATGGCTGCAAACGTTCTTGTAAACTATGATATGAACATGGTTAAAGGTGATTTAATTTGGGATAACAAATTAATAGCAGATTATGGTGCGTTTAAAAACAAAGGACAACAAGGTTTTACAAAATCTAATGACCGTTTAGAATTTAATTCTTTAGCGGGTTTAAAAGCAAAAGGAAACTGGTTCTATTCAGGTTACTTTAATTTAAAAACACAATTAGATCAAGGTTACTTATATGCTGCAGATGGTACAACACGTACAGCTAACATTTCACATTTCTTTTCTCCAGCATTTTTTCAAGCTGGTCCAGGTATGTTATGGAAAAAATCGGATAATTTACACGTAAACATTTCGCCTGCTGCTGCAAAATACATTGTTGTACACAATGAATTTGCTGGTGCTTATGGAACAGATCCAGGAGAAACTTCAGCATTTGAATTAGGAGCATCTTTAAGAGGTTACTATAAGTTAGATATTGCTAAGAACATTTCTATGGAAAACTTACTTGGTTTGTACACTAATTATTTAGATGAACCTCAAAATGTTGATGTTGATTACACAATGAATTTAGTGATGACTATAAATAAATTAATCACAACAAACTTATCTTTTCAAGCTATTTATGATGATAACATTCAACGTAATGGTTTCCAAATTAGAGAAGCTTTTGGTGTTGGTGTAAACTTTAATTTCTAAGAGATCTAAAATTTATTGCGATTTATAGAAAGCACAAAATCTAAATATTAGGTTTTGTGCTTTTTTTATACTCTAAATTTATTGTAATTTCACCATTCTATTCTGCCATAAAAATGATACAAACCCAACATAGTTTTTATATGCTTTCCGAAATATTTATCTCCTTAATTGGTGGTGGTTTGCTATTAGCTATTTGGTCTGCTATTCAAAAGAATTTTAAACAAAAATTAGCTCACGAAATTTCAGTTAAACGCATCGATAAAGGCTTACTTTATTTGAGTTTTTCATTGTTTATTTGGGCAATTTCGGGCATTGTTTCTTATTTAAATATGGCTTATTTAAACAACGATTGGTTGGCTTTGGTTAGCCGAAATGTTTTTTCTATAGCCAATAGTCTGTTTTTAATTTTAGCATTATTCTATCTAGATAATTCGCCTCAATATTTATATAATAACAAAAAATCAACGCGAAAAATTATTCTATTCCTCGTTGGATTATCTGTATTTTCATTTTTACTATCCATAAAATTTGGTGACACCATTAATACATTTGGCATACGTTATAGTGCCATTCCCGATTTAATTTTATCGGCTACTTTATTGTGGTTTTTAGGATTTTCTTTATTTAAAACCTTTGTAAATAGAGATATGGTATTGGTTGCTATCATTTCTGTAATTACCATTGGTCTATTGTTTATATCTCAACTATTTGAAGTATTTCATTTAAAAGATTTCCTTTTTTATGATGATCTAATTAAAATTATTTCCAAAACCGCTTTACTTTCATTGTTCTTAGTATTAGGTACAAGTTGGGTGATTGAACTCTCTCAACTGCCAACTGCAACCGAAATGAAAATTCATTATACCGATTGGAATCAAGTTCAAATTTCTATTCCATCAAAAGGGATTGACAATAAAAAAATCAACTTTGGTAAAAAAACAACGCAGTTTAATAATTTATTAAAATTTGGCATCCGTAGAAAGTTTGCACCAGAAAATGAAATGTGTATTGAGGTTTATAATGGTGGCGAAATATTAAGCCAAACTTACGTGTCTAGAATAGTCGATAATATCAATGATATTTTAGTGTTGGAAAACGAAAATAAATTACAACGTAACGATCTTTTTACATTTATTGGTCAAGGTAAATACCGTTTGCGTTTTTTACCTAATTTTATTGAAATTGATTCCGCACTATTAAATGAATTTGTGCATAATACCGAGAATGAACAATATAAAGCGTTTGTTTAAATTTTGACTCAAAATATTATGAATAAAAAAATCATTTTAAAAAAGGTAGTAATCAGTAATTACTACCTTTAATTTAAGTATCGTATAAACTATCGATTATACAAAATGTAATAAAAATGTCATTAACACGTGTTTTATTAAACCTCAAATTAGTTTAATAAAATTGAACGATAAATTGTACAATTTTCATTTTCGTTAATTGAACATTCTTGAATTTTATCTGAACAAATCCAATTTTTTTCTAAAATATTATTATTTTTTATAAAAATATTTGGATAACATTTTTTCTTTTTGCTTACGCATGTAACAAAAGTTTGTTCAAAAGACGTTTTATCACTAAAAATTAAATACCTACCATGTTTCATTAAGTAACGTGCAGTTTTAACTTTCTTAATAGAATCAAATAAAATTATCATATAATTAAAATCATTACTATTAATAAATTCCTTTTTAACTATTTTAACTTTATAAAAATTGATATTGGAATCTTTAGAAAATACATTTTCTTTAATTTTCAGTTTTAAATTTACAGTATCAATTAATATTTCTACTTTTTCGTTTTTACTAATTTTAGCAACAACATTTTTATTTGAAACACCATTAGTATCTTTACTTTTACAAGAAACAAAAAAAATGAACAGTATTAAAAATCTGAAAATCATAATTTAACTGACGTTGTTTTTTTACATTTTCCTGTTAAACATGTTGAACAAGTCCAGTATGAAATTCCTGCTTCATTTGTATCTTGAAAAGGCGTACATCCAGAATTATTACTACAATCTGTTGTTGTACATGTAATTGATCCGCCATTATCAAAATGAATTTTAAACATATTGTTATGAAGATCTAATAAAGTGACACTTCTAACTGTTTCATCAAAATTATAAGCAAATAAAGCATAATATTTTACTTCATTTAAACCTTCTATTGGTTGAATGTTAATATGAGTATATATTGTTTTCAATCCTTGTTGAATAGAGAAATCATTGTATTCTTCAAGCAATCTTTCATTATCCATTGTAATTATAGCATTTCCGTTTTTGAGGCTTCCAATCTCGACATTCGATAAATCTTGAAAGGAATTAATGGATTCATTTTCACAGTTAATAAATAATAAGATTGTAATAAAAGAGAATAAACTTAATTTGTAAATATTTTTAATAGTATTTTTCATAATATAAATTTTAATTTTAAAAGTCAAACATAGGTTTTAAAGTTGCTATTTTTGATATTGACAACTGATTTAATAAAGTGCTTTTCTAATTAAATAAAACCAGTAAAATAAAATATAAATATTACATACTTATTAGAAAGTCGATAAGTCGATAAGTCGATTGTTCTTTCTTCATATATTAACAAATATAGTAAAAATTACTTCAAGAAACTCTATAAATTTTTATTATATAACACTATTTCAATTCAATATCAATACCTCATCACAAAAGCGCCATCAATAGAAGTATCGTGAAAGTCTATTGTGTATTCCATACAGGTAGTTTTCCATAATTTTTTATACGATTTATAATTAGAACCATCTGCAATGATTATTTTGGGTTGTAACTTTGTAATTAAGCGTTTTAAATTGATTTTGGGTGATTGGGTTAAAATGACTATTTGAGGTTTAAAACTGGATACATTGTAAATGCCCAAACTATCCAATAACAAAATATTATGATCTAAAATTTGCCAAGTATTCCCTAATTTTTTATGCGTTTTTTTCACTTTTCCAATGCCTGTAATATAATCGCTTACCATTCTGTTATTATTTATTTGAGCACTATCTAATGTGTGAAAAATAGTAATTTCATCTCCAATTTTTTGATTTATTATAGTGTGTTTACTTTTATTAAAAACTATAAATTCATGCTTCTTTAATTTATAATACTTTTCATAAATTACAATGCCTTGAAAAAATAATAATGCCAATAGTAGCACTACTAATTTTTTGTAATTACGTTTATTAAGATATCGAAACCCAAAAATAATTAAACCATACAAACCAATAAAAACAAGTGTTGAAACCGAAATTTGTTTGAATAAAAAGAATTCTTGTTGGGCAATAAACGCAATAAATGCATTCATTTTCTGAATAATTAAACTGTAAAAATCAGCTAAAAACTGCGGTAAAATTCCGATTAACGATAACATAATAACCAGTATTCCAAATCCTAAAATAAAGCCTAATAACGGAATTATTACCAAACTAGAGATAAAAAATAAACCTGGAAATTGGTGAAAATAATATAAACTGAGTGGTAAAATTCCCAATTGAGCCGAAAATGAAATCGCGAATAACTGCCATACTTTTTTTACAAACCACTGCTCTGGATTATATAAACGGATGAATAATGGATACATATAAACAATGGAGAAAACGGCTAAATAGCTCATCTGAAATCCAACACTAAAAATATATAAAGGATGAATTAATAATAAAAAGAATAATGAAATGAATAAATTATGTAACGTATTGGTCTTTTTATTGGCAATTAATCCAATAGCAATGGCAGTAAACATGGAAACTGCTCTAATAATTGAAGGTGAAAAACCAGCAATTATTGCGTATAACCATAACAAGCTTACAACAATAAATAATTTTACTATTTTTCCGTTTTTAAGACGTTCTATAGGTTTAAAAAGCAAATTTAATAAGAGAAGTAAAATTCCAATATGCAATCCCGAAACGGCTAAAATATGCATAGCGCCCGCACCAGCATAACTTTGTAACAACGCTTTAGAAACATCATTTCGTTGTCCAAGAAGTAAGGCATTAATTATGGCTAATTCATCTTGTTTGAAATGGTATTTTTTTAACGACGTATTAATTTTCTTTCTAAAATCAGACGCTATTCCGTTTATGGAAAACCCATTGTTAGGCAACTTAAAAATTGCGTTATTAGTAACACTTACTTGATGGTAAATTTGTTGTTTCTCAAGGTAACTTCTATAATTAAATTGATATAAGTTTAAAGGTTCATTGATTTTTTTAAAATCAGTTTTTATAAGGATTCTATCCGAAATTTTTAAATTAGAAAACAGACTGTCATTCCTAATATTTAAAAGAATTTTACCAATGACTTTTTGTTGGTTCAATTGTAAAATACTGGTATTGTATTTATGATAATAACTGTTTGATTTTAGTTCTTTATCAATTTTTAAAACCAAGCTGTTATCTTTTATAATGTGATGAGAATAATGGTTTTTAAACTGCTTTATGTTTTGAAAAGAAACAGCCGCTATACCAATCACAAAAAACAAGAACCAACTTAAAATAGAAAAATGAAACGATTGCTTAAAAGATTTATTTGAAATTATATAGGATGCTACTAAAAACAGAAAACCGATACCTAAAGCACTAAAAACAATGGTATTGCTTGGCTTAATATAAAACCCAAATAGAATTCCCAATACCATACAAATTGTAAGTACACTTGGTATAAATCGTAGCAATTTCATTCCTTAAATATAAGAAAAAAAATACGTAATCATTTTTTGAGATTAATAAAACCTTATTTTAGCGCTCAGTAATGGAGAAAAAAATCAGTTTTAAATACATTAATAAATTAGCCATACCTGCAATTATTGCTGGTATTGCAGAGCCATTATTATCCATAACCGATACCGCAATTGTGGGGAATCTTGAATTTAATGCTGTAGAAGCCTTAGCGGCTGTTGGTATAGCAGGCTCATTTATATCGGCTTTGTTTTGGATTTTAGCGCAAACTAGATCGGCTATATCTGCAATTGTTGGTCAATATTTAGGAGCAAAAAAATTGGATGACATTGCCTCTTTACCTGCTCAAATAATTGCTATAAATGTGTTATTAAGTATTTTTATTTATGTGATTACGGTGTTTTTTATCAACGGAATTTTCACACTTTATAATGCCGATGGCTTGGTGTTAAACTACGCGGTATCGTATTATAAAATTAGAGCTATAGGTTTGCCATTTACCTTATTCACCTTTTCTGTTTTTGGCGTTTTTAGAGGTTTACAGAATACCTTTTATCCTATGATAATAAGTATAGTTGGTGCCTTACTTAATGTGGGACTTGATTTTGCTTTGGTCTTTGGTATAGATGGTGTCATTGAACCTATGCATGTTGAAGGTGCCGCAATTGCAAGTGTTATTGCTCAAGTGGTTATGGCTATTATTTCACTGATTTTATTACTCAAAAAAACACCATTTACATTACACTTAAAACGTCCTTTTAATCCCGAAATTAAACGTTTATTAGGGTTAAGTCTTAATTTATTTGTTCGTGCTTTAGCTTTAAACTTTGCATTGTATTTAGCAAATTCTTTTGCAACAAAATATGGTACAAATTATATTGCAGCTCAAACAATTGCGTTTCAAATATGGTTGTTTTTTGCCTTTTTTATGGATGGTTATGCCAGTGTTGGAAATATCATATCTGGAAAATTATTGGGTGAAAAAAATTATAAAAAAATGTTTCTTTTAAGTAAAGATTTGGTGAAATATACCATTGTTGTTGCCTTATTACTAGGCAGTGTCTGCTTTGTTTTCTACCAATGGTTTGGTACGCTATTTACAGACGATAGTGCTGTTTTAGATCATTTTTACAGTGTTTTTTGGATTGTTATATTAATGCAGCCTATTAATGCAATTGCCTTTGTTTACGATGGTGTTTTTAAAGGATTGGCAGAAGCAACTACTTTAAGAAATACACTTATCATAGCAACATTTTTAGGTTTTGTACCTGCACTTTTAATTGGTGATTTTTATAATTTAAAACTCCATGCCATTTGGATTGCTTTTACCGTTTGGATGCTTTTTAGAGCTGGAATTTTGGTGGTTATTTTTAAGAAGATGATTGGGAATAAGAAGCGAAATTCTAGGTTCTAGGTTCTAGACTTGTAGACTTGTAGACTTGTAGACTATAATACAAATTTTTATTATAATCCTCTAGCTTAACCGTTACAAAATAACGTTAGTAGGGCTCTTTAAATACCAATTTAATCAATACATTTGTCACAATGG
>JAZGEV010000085.1:0-2641 GCA_036478895.1 Flavobacteriaceae bacterium
AAGCTATTTATAACGATTTTTACAAACCAAAACAAGCAATTATTGATTATATGAATGATGAATCTATTTCAAATAACAATAAAAAAATACGTTTATCAGCTTTACAAATAGGTCAATATTATACACACGGTTTATTTGAATTTGATTATGTGGTGAAGCATTATCAAAAAGAATCACCTATAAGGCAATACGGAAAGTACACTTTCAATGTATTACCTAAATTTACAAATGTAATGGGATTAACAAATTATGATTTACATAAAATATATAGAGCCTCGCCAAGAGGTTATACGTTTGTCGGTCTTTTTGGCGGTATGTATATCGATTTTGGTTGGTTTGCATTAATCCTCTTTTTTATGATGGGTGCTTTTCAAAAATTTTGTTATCAGCAAATGAAAAATAATTCATTTGCATTTGCACCAATTTTCGTTTTTTTACTATTTACCAACTTTTTTATGCTTACCTTTAATTTTTTTCGTGGTAGCGGTACATATACCTTAATAAGTTGTGTTATATTTGCTATCCTATTTAGTTTTTTACTAAATACAACGAACAACAAAAATTATGAAAAAGGCATTAGTACATGATTGGTATTACGTAAATGGAGGTGCCGAAAAAGTAATTCATTCTTTTGTAAATATTTACAAAGATTTAGATCATTTTTCATTGGTTGACTTTTTAGAAAAAAAAGATCGGGATTTTATTTTAAACGGTGCAAAAGTTAACACCAGTTTTATTCAAAAATTACCAACGGCTAAAAGTAACCATCGTAAATTTTTGCAATTATTTCCTTTTGCTATAGAACAATTCGATTTAACCGATTATGATGTTGTTATTTCATCATCTGCTTCAATTGCTAAAGGTGTTTTGACCAATGCCAATCAATTACATATTTGTTATTGTCATTCGCCAATGCGTTACGCTTGGGATTTATATCATCAATACTTAGATGCTGCAAACTTAAAAAAAGGATTAAAAGCAAAATATGCCAAAAAAGTATTGCATAAGATGCGTATTTGGGATGTTGTATCCTCAAATAGAGTTGATCATTTTGTAGCAAATTCAAACTATATTGCTAAACGAATTTATAAATTATATCGTAGAGAAGCAACTGTAATTTATCCACCTGTAGATGTGAAAAGCTTTACTTTCCAAGAAGAAAAAGAAAAATTTTATTTAACAGCATCGAGAATGGTGTCTTATAAAAAACTTGATTTAGTGGTAAAAGCCTTTGCAAAAATGCCCAATAAAAAGCTAATCGTTTTAGGCGATGGTCCTGACTTTGAAAAAATTAAAAAATTAACAACACCTAATATTGAATTAAAAGGGTTTGTTTCAAGAGCTGATTTGATAAAGTATATGCAAAAAGCAAAAGCATTTGTTTTTCCTGCAGAAGAAGATTTTGGAATTGTACCCGTTGAAGCACAAGCTTGCGGTACACCAGTTATAGCTTATGGAAAAGGAGGTTGTTTGGAAACTATAGTTAATAATAAAACAGGTTTGTTTTTCTATAAACAAAATGAAGAAAGTATTATAAATGCGGTAACAAAATTTGAATCTATGGTATTTAATGCTAAAACCATAAGGATAAATGCTGAGCGCTTTAGCAAAGAACGTTTCGAAAAAGAATTCGAAACCTTTGTGCAACTTAAAATAGAAGAACATAACAATTGAATAGACGGTTTTCCATATTAATAATACCCATTTCTATAATCATGCATTTGCTTATTATAAACTTTGGTTACTATTATTTTAATGATAACTCTTTCCCTATAAATAAACAACTGATTTACATAAATGGTTTTTGGTTAATCATTGCCTATTTTACCAAAATTTATAATTTTAATAGATATACAAAAGTACCCAAAATCATTTCCCATTTATTTTTCCAATTTTCAGTATTTACATTGGCTTATTTGACATATTATGCCCTTTTTGACACCAATTTAATTGCAAAACATCAAATGCGCTATTTGATTTACATTTTTGTAATTATTACTGTTTTTAGAGTTATTTATTTTTACGCACTTCGTAAGTATAGATTAGAAGGGTTTAATTTTAGAAACGTTGTCGTAATTGGTGAAAATAAAGATGTACACGCACTGGTTAATTTTTTTAATAAACGACAAGATTTTGGTTTTAGATACAAGGGTTATTTTGATGATAGTAGAAAGTCAAAGCCCAATTACCTTGGTAGTATTGAAGAAAGTTTTACTTACATAAAGGAAAATGAGATAGATCAAATATATTGCTCAGTTGCAGCACTTTCAAAATCTAAATTAAATGAATTCATGACATTTGCAGATAATAATGTAAAAATATTAAAGTTAATACCTGATTCTAAAGAACTTTTTACCAAAATGAAATTGGAATATTATGGATATGTACCTGTTTTATCAGTAAGAAAATTAAATTTAGATAACCCATTAATAAAAATAGGAAAACGCCTTTTTGATATTGTATTTTCATTACTTATTATAGTATTAGTTTTATCTTGGTTAACACCAATTCTTTGGGTATTAATTAAAAAAGAAACAAAAGGACCAATTATTTTTAAACAAACAAGAGAAGGTATTAACGGAAAACCATTTACTTGCTACAAGTTTAGATCAATGGGTGTTAATAAAAATGCTGATAAAAT
>JAZGEV010000086.1:0-3394 GCA_036478895.1 Flavobacteriaceae bacterium
TTTATCGATGAGAAACCATTAAAAATATATGCTTGGTATTTTAAATTGGCATCGTCAACTCTACCAGAAACTCCAATTCCAATTTCACGCCAAGTTGTTGGTACAATACTTTTATCCATACTTGGTCTTTCTACACCATTAAAAGTAGTTGGCTCATGATATTCGTTTACAATTCCCATAGGAACAAGCATTAAACCCGCTTTTAAATTAAAATTATCTTTAACTGCATAGTTTAAAAAAGCCTGTTCTACATAGACTTCCTTTACGTGTTCGTATTCAATTTCCGATACAAATTGGACTTTGTCACTAAACTTGTAACCCAATAACATTACTAATCTGTGAACATCTAATTTTCCGTTATCGCTCTCTTTTTGATTGTAATCTATTTGACCATAACCACCAATTGTCAATCCTTTTTTAAGTTTGGTGTTTAGTAAATTTTCTGCACCGTTAGTTTGCGGAGTTGTTACTTCTATATTTTCATTTTGAGAAAATAATAATGAAGTCATTAATAAGGTGAGTACTAAAATGGTGTTTTTCATTGTTTATTATTTAGAATGATTATAAATAAATTTGATTTTCGAATACAAATATACAAACACATTCGATTTATTTAGAATAATTCTAAATAAAATATAAAAAATATTATTTCTTGAAAGATTTTAAAACGGAAAACGTTCAAAAAGCATTGGAATTACTCGGAATAATAAAAGTATGGATACGCCTATAATCCAATAACGTCTTTTCTTATGCAATACATATTGAAAAACATGTCCAGCAGAAAGAACTAAAAGGACAATGACAATTTGAGAAAACTCAATTCCTATGGCGAATTCAATCAAGGGAATGAATTTATTTTCATCATCATCGAGTAGCATTTTAAAATAGTTGGAAAATCCTAATCCGTGAATTAATCCAAATAAAAATGCGAAATAACTATTGGCATTAGTGTGTTGAATTTCTTTTTCTTGAGAGACATTAAAGATGTTAATTAATACTGAAATTAAAATAGTTACAGCAATTAAAAACTCCACTAAATCAACGTTTATATCCAAATATTCGTAAACTGATAAACCAAAAGTAATTCCATGTCCAAGCGTAAAAAAGGTGATTAACCACAGCGTTTTTTTCCAATTTTTAAACCGATAAACCACTGTGAGTGCAACGAATAATAAAACATGATCCAATGCTTTTAAATCCAAAACATGAGTAAAACCCTGTTGTATGTAAAATACAATTTCATTCATTTTTCAAATGTAGGGATTTTTTGAGGATTGTAAATTTTATTAAATCAACAATAATTGTAATATATTTGTGTTAAAGTATTTTACTTACACGTCTAATCAAACAAAATGAAAGAATATAAAAAATCCGACTTAAATACCGTAAAAAGAGGGCCAAATAGAGCTACTTATGATGTCGAAAAAATCAATACAATTTTAGATGATAATTTTATTGGGCATGTAAGTTATATCTATCAAGATAACGCCATAAGTTTGCCAATGGCCTATGCTAAGATTGGAGAGAAAATCTATCTGCATGGTTCCAATAAAAACAGAATGCTTTTAGCCTTGATTGAAGCTAAAAGAATGAGTATAAATGTTATGGAATTAAACGGATTAGTATTGGCACGATCAGGCTTACATCATTCGGTAAATTATCGTTCGGTTACTTTATTTGGCAATGCAAAATTGATTTTGGATGCATCCGAAAAAGAAATAATTTTAAGACAAGTAGTTGAACAGATGATTCCTAATCGATGGGATTCATTAAGACCTATGAAAGATATAGAAATTACTCGAACATTAATAGTAGAATTTACTATTGAAACCGCATCTGCTAAGATAAGAGACACCGATGTGAAAGATGAAAAAGCAGATGAAAAATTACCTATCTGGGCTGGAATTGTACCTATTAAACAAATAGCGGAGTACCCAATTAGTGATGGATTATTACCCGATGATATTAAGGTGCCTAAACATGTATTGGATTATTATGAGAAAAATAAAGATTAATATTTTTAGACAAGAAAAATCATGATAAAAATAACAACCAACAAATCCCAATTAGATTTAAACTTCATTTACAATTTTCTAAAAAATTCCTATTGGGCAAACCACAGAACATTAGAACAAGTCAAGGAAAGTATTGAGAATTCATTATGTTTTGGCATGTATTTAGATGAAAAACAAATAGGATTTGCAAGGGTTTTAACCGATAAAGTAGCTTTTTCATACATTATGGATGTTTTTATTGACCCAGAATTTCAAGGGAAAAAGTATGGACAACAATTTATGGACTACATTTATAATCATGCTGATTTAAAAAATGTGAGGATGAATACATTACTTACCAAAGATGCACAAGAATTTTATAAAAAGTTGGGGTTTGTAATTTTTCCAACACCAGAGAAATTCATGTATAAATTAAATGAAAGTAAAAATGACTAAAGAACAAACATACTTCATAGAAATTGGCGACCAAATAGAAAATGCACTACAAGGAAATTTATTTGGGAAACCCTGTTTTAAAATTGGTAAAAAAGCATTTGTATGTTTTTTTCAAAACGAAATGGTTTTTAAACTATCAGGTGAAAACCATGGTGATGCATTAAGTCTAGATGGTGCAAAACTATTTGATCCATCAGGAAAAAATAGACCTATGAAAGGATGGGTTCAAGTTCCTTATCATTATAAAGACAGCTGGTTGGAATTTGCGAAAGCTGCTTTTGATTATGTTTCCGGTTAATAATTATACTAATTTGTAGAAAAATGATTGATATAAAAATAAGGGTTTCACACCAAGTGAAACCCTTATCTATTTTCTTGTAGTCTTGCGTCTAAAAGTCTTGTTTCCAATATTTACATAACTAAGAGTTATCCTCCAAAATCATCAAAACGGATATTCTCGTCTGCCATTCCAAAGTCTTCACCCATTTTTTGAACAGCGTTGTTCATTAATGGTGGTCCACAGAAGTACAATTCTAAGTCCTCAGGAGCTTCGTGTTTCGATAAGTATTGGTCGATTACTACTTGGTGGATAAATCCTGTAAATCCATCACCAGCTTCATCATTTGTATCTGTTTTAACTTTCCAGTTGTCTGCCTCAGCAGGATCTGACAAAGCAATATAGAACTTAAAGTTAGGGAAATCTTTTTCTAAAGCTCTAAAGTGTTCTACATAGAATAATTCAGCTTTAGAACGCCCACCATACCAATAAGTTACTTTTCTACCCGTTTTCAACGTACGGAATAAGTGATACAAGTGTGAACGCATTGGCGCCATTCCTGCTCCACCACCAACATAAAGCATTTCTGATTCACTTGGATTGATAAAGAATTCTCCATAAGGTCCAGAAACAATTACTTTATCACCTGGTTTTTGATTGAATATAT
>JAZGEV010000087.1:0-21175 GCA_036478895.1 Flavobacteriaceae bacterium
TGTAGGTTTAAATCCTTTAACTTCTGAATTGGTAGATGGAACAACTTATTATGCCTTCCAAGGTTTAGGTACTTGTGCTACATCATTGGCTATTACAGTTCATTTACAAGATGAAATTGAAGCGCCAGATGGAGATGAAAATCAATATTTCTGTGATTCACCAGATTTAACTCTAGCGGACTTAATTGTAAGTACAACTTTAACTGGAGCTGAATTAATTTGGTTTGACGTTGATGATAATACTGGAACACCATTAGCATCTGATACATTGATACCAGATACAGATGTGCCTGTTACCTATTATGCATTCCAAGGATTAGGGACTTGTGCGGAGAGTTTGGCTGTTTCTGTTATTACAGATTGTATACCAGAAATAACATTAGTAAAGTCAGCAAATGATTTATTTTGTGTTACAGATTTAGTTATTAATTATGAGCTTGTAGTTACTAATTCAGGAAATATTCCATTAACAAATATCGTTATAACAGATGCTAATGCAGATGGAACAATTCCAGGAATAGGATCTATATTGCCAGGAGAATCTGTTACTTTAAGTGTTGTTCATACAATTACTGAAGTAGATAGATTAAATGGAGTTGTAATTAATTCAGCTAGTGTGATAGCCGATGCAGAAGCAGCTGGAACTACAGTTGAAGATTTATCGGATGATATTAATAATCCAACAAGTGACGATGATCCAACATATGTTTATGGAGATACAGATTGTGATGGTTTAATAAATGAAGACGACATTGATGACGATAATGATGGAATAACTGATATTGTAGAAAATGGAGGTTCTAACCCAACAACTGATGCTGATGGTGATAATATTCCTCAATATTTAGATGATAATGATAATGATGCTTCCATTGGCGATGATGATGGTTTACCTCAAAATGATACTGATGGTGATAATTTACCAAATCATTTAGATATTGATTCTGATGGAGATGGAATTCCTGATAATGTTGAAGGGCAAACAACGTTAGACTATATTAATCCTTTAGGAGAAGATACAGATGGTGATGGATTGGATGATGCGTATGATATTGATGATTCAGGTATAATTCCAGTTAATTCAGATTTGGATGCAACACCAGATTATTTAGATACTGATTCTGATAATGATAACGTATTGGATAATGTTGAAGGTAATGATTTCAATCATGATGGATTACCAGATAGTTTACCAACAGGAAATGATAGTGATTTTGATGGATTGGATGATGGTTACGAATCTGATGAAATTAATGATACTGATTTAGATATTGATCCGTTAACTGATTTACCAGATAATGATGAAGATGCAATTGAAGATGGTGATGTTGACTTTAGAGATGATGATGATGATAATGACGATATTCCAACTATAGATGAAGACAATGATGATAATGGTGATTATGCAAATGATGATTGTGATCTTGATGGTATACCAGATTATTTAGATGTTGATCCTTGCTTTATTGAAATGCCAACTGGATTTACACCAAATGGAGATGATGGAAATGACACTTATTTTATAGATGGATTAGCTAATTTATATCCAAACTTTAGTATAGAAATATATGATCGTTATGGTAATATAGTTTATGATTATACTCATGATGGTTCTTCTACAGATCCAGATTGGTGGAATGGTATTTCTTCAGGAAGATGGACTACGGCTCAAAATAAATTAGTGCCTGCAGGAACTTACTATTATATACTTAATCCAAATAGAGATGGTTATAAAAGACGAGTTGGTTGGTTGTACATTAATAGATAAGCAATTAAAAACATTTTCTTAAAAGAATATTTAAAAGCATCAAGATTAAATCTTGATGCTTTTATTAATAAAAATAAATTCTAATGATGTAACAAATACTAAATACTTACGTCATACATATAATACTAATTTAAACAAATTTTAAAATGAAAAAATTATTAATTTCAATTTTAGCAGCGTCACTTTTATTTTCTTGTGGAACGACTAAAACGAATACTACTAAAAACTCGAATAAAGAAAAGAGTGCACATAGTACTCCTGTAAATGTTGCTTTAAGTTTAATAAACATTTCAGATGATAAAGTACCAGTAACGATTAATCCTGGAAGTTTTATGACAGAAACAGTAACATATCGTTTGCCAAAAGTTGTTCAAGGGACATATGCTGTAAGTGATTTTGGAAAATACATTGATGCTTTTAAAGCATTTGATTATAAAGGAAACGAATTAGTAGTAACAAAAATTGACTTAAACTCTTGGAAAATTAATAATGCAAGTAATTTAGATAAAATTACATACTTGGTAAACGATACTTTTGATAACGAACACGAAGTAAAAGAAAATAAAATATTTTCACCATCGGGTACAAATATTGATAAAAGCAATTACTTTTTAAACTTATTTGGATTTGTAGGCTATTTTGATTCTTTAAAGAAAGCGCAATATACTTTGGATATAACAGCGCCAATCGAATTTAAGAAGTCAGCAGCATTACAAAAAACAGGTTCAAAAAAGAGTGCTGATGGAAAGTCAATTACAACAAATTATTTAGCACATAGATATTTTGATATTGCTGATAATCCAATGATGTATGGAGATTTGGATGTTAAGAATTTTAAAGTAGGTGATATTGAAATATATCTAAGTATTTATTCACCTAACAAGAAACATACAACTGAAGAAGTTGGTGCGACAATGCAAAAAATGATGGAAGCTCAAAAAGCTTATATGGGTGATATTAATAGTACGCCAAGATATGATATATTCTTATTTTTAGCCGATGGAAAAAATACAGCAACAGGTTTTGGTGCATTAGAACATCATAATTCAACAACAGTTGTAATGCCCGAAGCAATGCCAGCAGAAGCTTTAGCTAAAAGTTTAATTGACATTGTATCACATGAATTTTTTCATATAATAACGCCTTTAAGTGTCCATTCTGAAGATGTTCATTATTTTGATTATCACGAACCAACATTTTCTAAACATTTATGGATGTATGAAGGTATAACAGAATATTTTGCAACACTTTTTCAAGTAAATCAAGGTTTAGTAGAAAAAGAAGAGTTTTTCTCAAAAATTATGGGTAAAATTCAAACAGCTTCTGCAATGAATGACACTATGAGTTTTACTCAAATGAGTGAGAATGTTTTAGAAGAACCTTACAAATCACAATATTTTAATGTATATCAAAAAGGCGCATTAATTGGTATGTGTTTAGACATTATTTTAAGAGAAGAAAGTAATGGACAAAGAGGCGTACTTTCTTTAATGAAAGAATTATCAGCTAAATATGGAAAAAATAAACCATTTAATGACGATACATTAATTGCAGAAATTACTGCTATGACTTATCCATCTGTTGGCGAGTTTTTAAATACACACGTTGAAGGAACAACACCTATTAACTATTTTGACTATTTTAAGAAAGCAGGATTGGAAGTTGGTGAAAGTAGAATTAAAACAAATTATATTCAAAATGCTGGCGCTTTAATTGTAAGTGGTGATGCTACAGGAAATATATTCTTTACTAATTTGGTGAAAGAGAATAGTTTTTGGGCAGAACAAGGTGTTGAAGGAAATGATATCATCAAATCTGTTAATGGTAAAGAAATGAATATGATAAATGCTAATGCAATTTTCGGTGCAATGTTTGCTTGGCAACCAGGACAAGATATGGAAATTGAGTTAGAAAGAGATGGTAAAAAAGTAGTGATTAAAACTAAATTAACACAATCATATACCGTTGGTAAAGGATTGAAGTTAAAGGATAACGCTACCGAAATGCAAAAATCTTTATTAAATGCTTGGTTAAAAGGATAGATTTTAGATCTAATTATTTATTTAAAAAGAGGATTTTATTTATAAAATCCTCTTTTTAAATTACTAGACTTTTAGTTAGAAATGTTATTCACTTTCCAATAAAAAATTACCTGTTTTTGTACCAAATTCGTATCGATCATAATTAATTACATTGCCATTATTATTTGATAAATTCATATCTTCAATAATAAAAGTAGTGGCAAAATTAAGAGTATATTTATTAGTAAATAAATTAAAAGCTGTTTGAGTATCTGTAAATGTAGCGTCTAAATAATCATTGATTCCATTACTATTACTATCAGTTCTAAATTCATTAATTGTTAACGTATTATCATCATCATCATCATTATCTAAATAGTCTGGAATAGAATCGTTATCAGTTTGCATTGGAATATAATTTCCTTCAGTATCAGTTAAAAGAATATCATTAATATCTCTTTCTAATTCATTAATGGTTTTTATGCCATCATTATCATCATCTAAATCATAAAAATTTGCTATTTGATCACCATCGGTATCAATTTGTGGTAAATTATCAACGTTTCCAATAGAGGCATTAGTATCATCGTCATCTAAATAATGAAACACTAAATCACCATCTTCATCCGTATAAGGATCAATACCACCATTTTCAATAATGCTTGAAACTCCATCATTATCATCGTAAATTGTACTATTGTTGACGAGTAAATTACCACTACCATTCCATTGTTCTACTATACTAGGTGTTGCTGGAGGAATATTTTGGCAAAAATAACTACTATTTACAGAGTTGTTAAAAACACGATACGAAATAGCATTTTCTAAACTGTAAACTTCATTTACTTGAGCTGTTGTATAAAACTCATTATTACTATTGTTTTGCGATAAATTTAAAATTAATGCTTCATTATCATCAATATTAAAAAGAATTAATTCACCACAGTCATTTATATCTGTTCCAAAAGTAAAGCTTGGTGTATCAAAATCACCATCATTACATGAGATGAGTATTGTTAAAAAGAAGATTAAAAAAATTATTTTTTTCATAAGTTCAAGTTTTTTCATAACTAAATTCGATAGAACAACAAATGTAATTTTTTTTACATATAGATTCTATAAAAATATCATAAAGTTTCTTTGTACTTTTGTGATAGATAATTTGTATGATGAATAAGATATATTTAGATAATGCAGCTACAACACCTATGAGTGAAGATGTTATTATTGCCATTACTAATGTGATGAAAAACACGTTTGGAAATCCATCTTCAACACATCAATTTGGTCGTACCGCAAAATCTTTGGTTGAAACGGCTCGTAAGAGTATTGCCAAACATTTTAACGTTACATCAAGTGAAATTGTATTTACTGCTGGTGGAAGTGAAGCTGATAATTTAATATTAAGGAATGCAGTTTCACACTTAGGTGTACAACGAATTATTACATCAAAAATAGAACATCATGCCGTTTTACATACTGTGGATGCTTTAAAAAGAGATTTTAATATTTTGGTAGATTTTGTCGATGTATCGGATAAAGGCGTAATTGATTATAAACATTTGCAACATCTCTTACAGCAGAGAAATGACAAAACTTTGGTGAGTCTAATGTTTGTTAATAATGAGATAGGAAACTTATTGGATATAGAAAAAGTTTCTAGATTATGCATAGATAATAAAGCCTTATTTCATTCAGATACGGTTCAAGGCATTGGGCATTTTAAAATTGATTTACAGAAAACACCCATTGATTTTATTGCTGCAAGCGCACATAAATTTCACGGACCAAAAGGTGTTGGTTTTGCTATCATTAAAAAAGGTTTTGGGATAAAACCCTTACTTTTGGGTGGCGAACAAGAGCGCGGCGCACGAGCTGGAACTGAAAACGTGCCTAATATTATAGGTATGGAAGTGGCATTAACAAGTGCAATTAATAATTTAAATTTAGAAAAAAAATACATTTATAGCTTAAAAATGCATTTTATTAGTCAATTAAAAACGCATTTTAAAGAGATTGAATTTAATGGTTTATCCGATATTGAAAATGAAAGTTCTTATTTAATATTGAATGTTAGATTTCAAAAAGAAATACCTATGCTGTTATTTAGTCTTGATTTAAAAGGCATTGCAGTTTCTGGTGGATCGGCTTGTCAGAGTGGAAGTAATAAGGGATCTCACGTTTTAAATAGTATATTGGATACTCAGGAAGCTTTAAAAACATCAGTAAGATTTTCATTTAGTAAATACAATACCATTGAAGAATTGGACTATGTGATTGCTGTTTTGAAAGAATTGCTAAAGTAAAATAAAAACAAAAATGAATACATTAGGAATTATACCTGCAAGATACGGATCTACACGATTAGAAGGGAAACCGCTAGTTGATATTTGTGGAAAACCGATGATACAGCGCGTTTATGAACAAGCGAAAAAAGCATTGAACTATGTTATAGTTGCAACAGATGATCAACGTATTTTTGAGGCTGTTGAAAATTTTGGTGGTCAAGTTGTGATGACATCAGTAAGCCATACTACAGGAACGAACCGATGTTTAGAAGCTTATGAAATTTTCAGTAAAAAAAACGCATTAAAATTTGATGTAATTTTAAACATACAAGGAGATGAGCCACTTTTAGAGCCCAATCAAATTACTAAATTGGTAGATTGTTTTAAAGATAAAAAGACAAAGATGGCAACCTTGGTGATTCCTGTAAATAAAAGAGATGAGCTAAAGACTGGCGTGTTTGTTGTGTTTGATTTAAATCACAATGCATTGTATTTTTCTAGAGCAGTAATTCCTTTTTTACGTGATGATGAACTTAAAGATTGGCATGAAAAAAACACATTTTACAAGCACGTTGGTATGTATGGTTTTACACCAAAATCATTGGTTAAATTTTCTAAGATGCAACCAACAAATTTAGAAGAAAATGAAAAATTGGAACAATTACGTTGGCTAGAAAATGGTAAAAAAATAAAAATAGCAATCACTTTACACAATTCTATTCCCGTAGATACGTTTGAAGATGTGGAGAAAGTTAGAAGAATAATTAATAATTCAAAATAGTTTCTTTATTTTAGCGAACTAATTTATAGAAACATATCATTTAAAACGAGCTATTACTAATGAAAAGAATATTTTTTATAGTCCTTACAATTTTAATTACGTTTGTTTCTTGTGGTCCCGAAGTTCAAATTAACTCAGAAGGAGAATTAGCCAATCCACCAGTGTTTACCGTAGAATTTGATAATGAAGAATTTATTGCAGATGTTGCAGTTGCTTATCTTTACAATGGAGTAATCATAATAGTAGCTGACAAACATGATACTTTTGAGCAAATAGTAATAGAATTAAACAGTGATGTTTTAGGATCTTATTCCTTTACACCATTGGCAGATGTTGGAAATATTTCTTATAAAAAACATTTTGATCCAACATTTAAAACCAATCCAAATACTTTATCTGGAAGAGTTGATATTACCAATATAAATTCAGTGTTAAAAACCCTTGACGGAGATTTTTCTTTGGTAGGTACTAGATTCATTCAGCAGTTTGATATTTTAGGAAATCCAATTACCGATATTAATAATGATTTAGTTTTTGTAGAACATACTAAAATATTTACCAACGGTTTTTTTGAAAACATTGCTTATTTAGAAACCGATGTGCCAGTTGATACGAATGTAAATGATTTTTTTGTAAAGGCAGATTTAACTAATAATTCAATAGATGATGGCTTAGAATATGTTGAAGACAGTATAGAAGCACATAAAACAACAATAGGTACAAGTAGTTACATAATTATAAAAGCAAAAAAGCAAGGGTTTGAGACTATTACGTTTAAAATACCAGGAAATATTGTTGCTAACACATATCAAATAAACGATTTATTTGTATTTAATAGTGAAGTTATTGGAACATACATTGTAGATGAGGCTAATTATTATTCAGCAGTAAATCAAGTTTCAGATTTATTGGTGATAGAAAATCACAATCAAGTTCAAAAGACGATTAAAGCCAGCTTTAATTTTGATGCTACACATTCAGTTACGGGAGATTTAATCCATTTTCATGATGGTGCATTTGAAATTACCTATACAGAAGAATAAAAAATTAATTTTTAGAGACACGTTTTAAATTCAGTAAATTGATTGGGTTTACAATTAAACCTTCAATATTTTTTTGAGAAAATAAAGTAACTTCATCATAATATAAAGGTACAAAAGGTGCTTGACTTATTACAATAGAATCCATTTGTTGATATAATTTATAGCGCGCTTCATTATCTACAACAGTAATTGCTTTTTCATATAATGCATCAAATGCATCATTCTTAAAATGTGTATAATTCGATCCGTTTGGTGTATGAAATTGACTGTAATATAATGATAAGTAGTTTTCAGCATCGGGATAATCAGCGATCCAACTAGCTCTAAAAAGCGAGAATTCACCTTTAGATTTTCCTTGTCGTAAAGCAGATGGCGGCACAACTTCTACTTTTACTTTTAAACCTAAGTTGTTCATTTCTTGTTGAATGAATTCACATAAATCTAAATAATTGGCATCTGTAGTTAGTGTGATTTCAGGATTGTTATTTCCAGTTTCTACTTTGTATTTTTTAATTAAAGCCCGTGCTTTTTCGGGATTGTAATTATATCCTATCTGATTATTAAAACTAGGCAAGCCTTTAGGTACAAAACCGTTTAAAGCTGGTGTTCCAATGCCGTTTCTTAAAAATGTGATCATTTTATTACGGTCAAAACCATAATTAATAGCACGACGAATGTCAATACTAGATGTAGGATTCTTTGAATTAACCTCGGCATAAATTCCTAAATATTCTGTGTTTAGATAAGGTGATTTTTGGATGTTGATGTTTGTTTGATGTTTCGTTCTTAATTCACCAACTTCGTTTAGTAAATCATCTTTGTAAGATGCATCAATACCAGATAATAAATCTATGTTGCCTTGAATGAATTGTAAAAACTCACTTTGTTTATCGGGTAAAAAGGTTATCGCGATCGCTTCTAAATAGGGCAATTGTTTACCTCTTTCCTTTTCGTAATACTGATTATTTTTTCTGAAAACTAATTTGGTGTTTTCTACCCAAATTTTTTTGTAGAATGGACCTGTTCCAATGGGGTTTGATCTAAAAGTACTACCATAATGCTGTACAATCTCCTTAGGGACAACAGCGCAATATTTCATAGTTAAAAGTCCTAAAAATGGTGGAAAAGGTGCTTTAAGATTTATTTGAAAAACACTATCATTAATGGCTTTAAAATCAGTTACGTTGTTTAAAACCCATTTGCCAGGCGATGCTACATTTTTATCGATTAAACGGTTAAAAGAAAACTGAAAATCATGAGCTGTTACATTTCTAGTACTGTCTTTTCCAAAAAGTACATGCCTGTGAAATTGCACATCATCTCGCAATAGAAAATCAATTGTTTTTCCATCTTTAGAGAATGTCCAACTTTTAGCAATATCGGGCTGTACTTTTAAATTATCATCCAGTTGTACTAAACCATTAAATAATTGATTCGTTGCCCAAATTTCTTGCTGTTTACGTGAAAATGCCGGATCTAATGATGTTATGTTAGAATTGGCATTGTATCTAAAAACTTGATTGTCTTTAAAATTGGATTGTTTAGAATTACAAGAAAAAAATAATATTGAAATAACCCAAAAAACAATTAGATTTTGAACTCTTCTTTTTTCTATAAAAAATATATTTGTCAAATTAAATGCTGTAATTTTTTATATTGTTTTAAGACTTATTTCCCAAACGCATATTCACGTTCAACTTTACAAATACGAACTGTAAAACTATCGTACCATTGTTCTTTACCACCTTTTTTAGCTTCAGCATGACGTTCATTCATACTCCAAGCTCTTATGTTTTCTAAACTGTCCCAATAAGAAACTGTAATTCCATTTTTACCATCTTTAATACTATCTACGCCAATAAAACCTTTTTGAGTTTTTACGAGCTCATCCATTTTTTTTGCAATTTCTTCGTAGCCTTTTGTGTTTTCTGCTTGCTTTGATGTAAAAATTACAGCGTAATATGGGTCTTTTTGTACGTGTTTTGTCATTTTATTTTTATTTTGGTTACAAATATAATGGTTTATTTAAATTAAAGTTTAATAACAAATAAACAATCTACTAAATTTGTTCTGTTGCAAATTGATTCACTCACATATTTAAAACCTGCTTTTTTAAGAATCGTTACAGACCCTATGTTTTTGGCATAAACTTCGGCGAATAATTCTTTATGATTATTTTGTTTAGCGTATTCTATTAGGCCTATAAGAACCTCAAAACCATAGCCATTATTCCAATATTTTTCTAAAAAGCGAAAGCCTACTTCGTCATTATTTTTATCATATTCAATTAAAGCAACTGTTCCTATAAAGGTGTTATTCTCTTTTTTGACAACTGCCCATATATTAAAACGATTGTCCTTTTTTGAGTAGCATGAGATGCAATATGTTAAATTTAACACATCTTCCTCGTAAGTTTTTATACCAGAATCGGTATAAATCATTACATTTTTGTTACTGTGCATTTCGTGAAATGGATTAATATCCGATGTTTTTAATTCCCTAATTAAAAGACGTTCTGTTTCATACATAGTTTTATCCATGAAAATTTCTTCAATGGATTCTTTGCAATATTGACGAAGATCTGCAAAAAAGAGGTTAAAATCGTCTTCAAGTTTAGTGTAATGTAGTTCTAAATCGGCTATAGCCAAATCCATTTTTGATTTTCCTTTTGTGCGTTTATTGATACCGTTAAGAACTTTTTGAATGCCTTCTTTTGTTGCGTAGGAGGAAAGCCATAATTGTTGCTTCATATATGGTAAAATATCTTTTACACTTTGGGGCAGAAGTCCCAAATTAGCATCCATTAATTTTAAAAAATCTTGTTCAGTTTGTGTCAAAGAAGTTGTTGCAAATTGATTCCAATTCTTAGCTAGAAAATGATCGTAAAAAACATCTATAATTATGCCATCAAAATGGCCATATTGTTCGTGAAGCCTGCGTTTACTTTGTCTAACAATTGGATGAGCATCGGTAAAACTATCAATTTTCCGATGAAGCATAATCCCTTTTTGAATGGCAATAGGCAAGTGTTTGTATTTGTTGCCACGAATAAAATCGGCAATAAAATTACCAATAATTAATTCATCATTATTGTTGGATAAATAAATATGTGCTAGATAATTGATAGTTTGTTATTTTAAATTTGTCTGATAAAAAGCAAAGAAATCTCTTAATATTTCATCGCGAATTCGTTTAAACTCTTGTGTTATTTCTTCATTGGATCCAGTTGCATCGTCAGGATCTTCAAAACCAATATGTCTATGGTTTTTAACATGTCCCAAAAACGTTGGACAGCTTTCTTTTGCGCCGCCACAAACACTAATAACATAATCAAATTTTTCATTTAAAAACTGATTGACATTTTTTGGGTAATTATCTTTTAAATCAACACCTAATTCCTGCATTACTTCAACAGCTTTTGGATGAACTTGTTTACTTGGTTTTGTGCCTGCAGAATATACTTTTAAATTTTCATCAAAAGCTTTTAAAAAACCTTCTGCCATTTGGCTTCTGCATGAATTTCCAGTACATAAAATTAATATTTTCATGATATAGATTGTATTAATAGTTCCGCTGTAGCAGGATTGGTTGCTAATGGCACATCGTGAACATCGCATAAACGCATAAGCATTGAAATATCTGGTTCATGAGGATGCTTTGCTAACGGATCTCTAAAGAAAAACACCATTTTTGTTTTACCTTCTGCAACTCTAGCAGCAATTTGAGCATCGCCACCAATTGGACCCGATAAATAACGAGTAACTTTAAAACCAGCTTTTTCAGCTTTTAAGCCTGTTGTGCCAGTAGAAACTAAAAATATTTTGGTGTTTAATAAGGTTTTTTTATGTTCCAATAAAAATTGAATCATTTCTGCTTTTTTACCATCGTGTGCAATTATTGCTATTTCCATTTCGATAAATTTATCGTACAAATTTAAAGTTTTAAGTTGAATGTAACAAAATTAATGTAGCTTCGTCTTAAAATTAACAAGCCTATAAAAATGAATCAATCTGAGTTTACAACATTGGTAATGCCATTTAAAGACAAACTATATCGTTTGGCTAAGCGTTTACTAATATCAAAAGATTCAGCAGAAGATGCCACGCAAGAAATTTATTTTAAGTTATGGAAAAATAAAGAAAAGCTAAAAACTTATAATAGTGTTGAAGCTTTTGCAATGACCATGACAAAAAATCATTGTTTGGATGTGTTAAAGGCGAAAAGTTCATCAAATCTAAAAATTATTCATAATAATTATAAAGATGCTAATAATGATTTGGATAAACAAACAAATTTAAATGATGATGTATCGATAATTCATCAGTTAATAAACGATTTGCCCGAAAAACAAAAGCTAATTATACAGTTAAGAGATATAGAGCAGTACTCGTTTGAAGAGATTGGCAAGATTCTTGAAATACAACCTATAGCAATACGTGTTTCTTTATCAAGAGCACGAAAAACAATAAGAGAAAAATTAATAAAAAAACATAAATATGGACTTGCATAATATAGAGAAATTATTGGATAAGTACTTTGATGGCGAGACTTCTGTAAAAGAAGAAGCTAGCTTACAAAAGTATTTTTCACAAAAGGATGTGCCGGCACATTTAAAAGAGTATCAAACTATGTTTGCCTATTTTTCAACAAAAAAAGCAGAAGTTAGTCAACAAGAAATCCAAGTAAAAACTAAAAAACCTTGGCGCTTTCAATGGTTGTCAATTGCTGCAGCAGTCGTATTATTAATAGCGGTAGTTTGGAATACAAGCCCAAAAGGACTATCACCACAAGAACAAAAAGAAGCAGAGCTCGCTTATAAAGAAACCATTAAAGCTTTTCAACTCATTTCCCAAAATCTTAAAAAAGGAAATAATGCAATAGCCTATTTGGATGAATATGAAGTAGCTAAAGATAAAATATTTAAAATAAAAAAATAAAAACAATTAAAAACAATATTATGAAATTTAATAAACTAATACTGACAATTTTACTGGCAACGTTGCCTTTAATTACATTCTCTCAATCTATTTTTGAGAAATACGAAGATCTAGATGATGTTACAACCGTTGTGGTTTCTAAACATGCATTTATGTTATTAAAATCTCTTGGAGGTGACTCTAAAGAAGCACAGGAATTCCGTACTACGGTTAAGAGTTTGGATAATTTAACGGTTTATTCTACCGATAAAGTACAAATTTCAAATGACATCAAGAAAGATGTAAAACGTTATTTAAAATCTGAAAATTTATCAGAATTAATGCGTATTAAAGATAAAAGTACCAATGTGGAAATTTATGTTCGCGAAGGTCGTGATCAAGATCATATCAAAGAATTATTTATGATTATTGATAATTTCAAAAATGCAAATGCAACTAACAAAAACTTTTCGATTGTATCCTTAACTGGTGATATTGACTTAAACAAAATTGAAGAAATTATTGAAAAGTTGCCAATTCCAGTTGAGAAAAAATAATAATTGATTACAAACCTTAAAACTAAAAAAATGAATCTATTAAAATATACAGCAATCCTAATGATGCTTGCTTTTGCAACATCTTGTGATTCAACAGACGATATGTCTATTCAGGAATACTACGTTACGAGCGAAAAAAATGATAATTATTTAATGTTGGATATTCCTGTGAGTATTGTTTCATTATCCGATGACGCTTCAAATGATGCAAAAAAGGCCTATAAATCTATTGACAAAGTAAATCTATTAGCTTTTAAATTGGATGATAAAAATACTGAAGATTTTTTAGCAGAAAAGCAGAAATTAAACAAAATATTAAAAGACCCTAAATATACGGAACTTATGCGTGTGAATAAAGAAGGTGTTAAATTTATAGCAAAATATATAGGTACAGAAAACGCAATGGATGAAGTACTTGTTTATGCATATGATAAAGATAAAGGCTTTGCTTTAGCCCGTGTTTTGGGTGATGATATGAATCCAGAAAGCATGTATAGTTTACTTGAAAATATTAAAGATATGGATGAAAATAGCAATTCATTTAAACAAATGGAGAGTTTCTTTGGAAAAGAAAAGTACTAAGAAATCTATTGTCACGTCCTGAATAATCGATAAAGATTTTAGTGACTTAAATTTAATGTAAAGGTAGTAATTTAAATTACTACCTTTATTTTTTTATACTCTTTTCTTTTTAATTTATTTTGGTGAGTTATTAAACAACTATTTTTTTCAAATAATAGAAATTGTAATAATAGCGAACTCCCATAAAAATAAGTACTGGAATCATTGCCCAGTTATAAATTTGAATCTTCAACACCCAAAAGATAATTCCAATAACTAATAAGCCTAATAGAATTAAATAATACGTTTTAAGAAATGATTTGTTTTTAAAGGCATAAAAAGCTACAATAAGGTTTGGTAAAAACGCCCAAAAAACATTGTAATTATTTGCTGTGGTTTTATGATCTGTAAAAAACCATAAAAATACAATAACTAAGCCAACAATGCCAGTAGAGAAAAGTATGCTAAAGTCCAACAATTTATTTCGGGTATTATTTTTAAAATCTTTGTAGGTAATAAATAAGATAAATAATGCTAATAATGTAAAAACGACCATTGGCGTAAAAAAGGATTTTTTCACAATGTCTTGACGTTGCTTGTATAACGTTTTTGTTTGTTTTATTAAAGGTTTGTTGTTGGTTAATTGTGCATTGCTAAAATTTTCAAAAGCATAACTTGGTAAAAAAGTAAATTGTTTAGAGGTTGTTTTTTTATCAATTATAGAACTTAATGCAATGTCAATTCCAAATTTTGACCACGGATGATTATCTAATTTTTGATAAATTAATTGCCTATGTGTATAATTACCTTCAAGTAATTCATCGTGATAATTCACTTTGTCTTTTAGAATAATACTAGTAACATCACGTAATTTTGTTGAGCAATTATCATCAAAAAAATCATAATAATAATTTTTATTTTTTGGTTTTGCATTGTTTTCTAAAAAGTTGAAATAGTTTTGTTTTTCGCTAGCTGTTAGGTTAATGATTTGCTCGGTAACCTCTCTATTTTCATTTGAATAACCTTTTAAAAAATACGAAAATGGATAAGCAGCTAATGAATATAATAATTGCCCTTTCATAAAATTAGTGTAGAAGTTGGGCGCATTAAAATCAAACATACCGTAATTGTAAACACGATCTAATCTAGATTTGTAATCATGAACTCTAATGGCACTGTGTCCCCAAGTGTCGAATAGATTCTTTCCAGGCGCAACGGTTATAAAGCTAATTTCAGCAGTATTGGATAGTGTTAAGTTTTGACTATAGCTATTAAGTATGAATATAAAAAACGAAGTAATTAATAGAATTTTTTTCAAAATAAATTGTAATTTTTAAAATTGTTTTTTGCAAATATAATTACCTAAAAGCACCAAAATCTAATTTTACAGAAAAAATATTGGAATATAAAGTACCGCTTGCATTACCAATATTAGTTAAGGCGTAATCAACTTGAATACCATTGTATTTAAAACCAACTCCAAAACTTGGTTCTAAAGAAAGCGACTTGCTAGAATCAATATTTTGATGCTGTTGAAAATTATTTACACCAGCTCTTAAGTAAACCATATCCGTATAAGCTAATTGAAAACCAGCCGCAGGATCAATACTTACAAAGCTTGTGGAAATAATATCATTAGTTTTTAAGAACCGCATGTTTAGATCAATTTCGGTTGTAAGTTTAAAATCGTGTCCAAATTCAAAGACTCTAGAGATTCCAAATTGTGCTTTTGGTTTAGTTAATTCTAAGGTTTCAGGTGCTTCATTATTTTGTCCAGGAATGGCATTGCTTATTCTTGCGAATGCATCAGAATCAATACTCCAAGCATTAAATGTTGTTGTAATATCACGTAACATTAAACCTAATTTGTAGTTTTCGGTTTGATACTGTAAACCTAAATCTAAGCCAAATCCCCAAGAGTTTGCAAAATCACCAATGCGTCTATGAATAATTTTCGCATTAAAACCTACATCAAAGTTTTTTAGTAATTGATGTTTTGCGAAGGCTAAATTTAACGCCATATCTGCAGCATTAAATTTACTAACTCGGTTAAAATTTATATTGCCATTACTGTCAATCAATTCAGTTGTGTTTAAAATATCATCAACAGAAAACCGTATGAATGATATAGCAACGGCACTTTCGCCATCAATTGGCTTTGCAAACGCGGCATAATCGTATTTTGCGATGCCTTGAAAGTATTCGGCGTGCATTATACTAGCTTGAGAGTCTTCTAAATTAACGAGTCCCGCAGGATTCCAATAGATAGCGTTTACATCGTTACTAATTGCATTTACGGCTTTTCCCATACCAAACGAGGCAGCATCAACTCCAATATTTAAAAATTCATTGGAATAGTTACGCGCAATTTGAGCTTGCGTTATTTGAAAAGTAAATAATAAAAGTAGTCCAATTTTTTTCAATGTATTTAAAAATCTTAAGTGTTTGTATTGAATAACCAAATTTACGGTTAGATATTGTATATTATAATGATTTTAACTATTTTTTTTAATAAAATCTAATATTTTATACTCAAGCCATCGTTCTTTTTTTAGGAAAAATCCTCTTGTAAAACCAATGTGTCCACCATAGTTGGTTTGTAAAAATGTAAAAAAAGGATGATTTTTTGATTGATTTATAGGTAAACACGTATTGGATAAAAAGGGATCGTCTTTGGATGAAATTAACAAAGTTGGCTTAGTAATAAATTTTAAAAATTGATTGGCACTAGATTGTTTCCAATAATCATCTGCATCAATAAATCCATGTGTTGGCGCTGTAAAAGCTGAATCAAATTCTGAGAAATTTGTTGCGAATATTATTTTTTGTTTATCTAAACCTGCATCGGGAAACCGTTCAATTTTTTCTAACGCTTTAACTTTAAGTGTTTTTAAAAAACCATTCATGTAAATTTTATTTTCCCTAGCCGATATCGCATTAGAAGAACCTTTTAAATCACAAGGTGCAGAAATAGCGATTGCAGATTTTACAATGTTGGGAATAGTATCGGCATATTCGCCCATATATTTAAGTGTCATATTTCCGCTTAAGCTGTAGCCGATAATATGAATTTGTTGATACTTATAGTTTGCTTTAATGAAATCGATGACTTCGATTAAATCGGAAATTTTTCCACTATGATAAGAGCTAAGAAGCTTATTAGCTTCTCCACTACAACCTCTCATATTGTATGCGATAACATCGTAATTGTTTGTATTTAAAACCTCTGTAATGCTATGAATGTAATTTGAATCCGAGCTGCCTTCCAAACCGTGTATTGCAATAACAACCTTTTTTGAGTTGACTGATGAAACATCCAAATCAATAAAATCGTGATCTTTGGTAGACATACGTTGTCTGATAAAATCAATTTTAACCTTACTTAGAAAATAACGATACAACGTATTCACATGCTTGTTCCTTAAAAGCAAGTGAGGTTTAAAAGAGGTGTTTTCTATAAAAGGCATTTTTTTGTTTTCAGTATTTAGTATTCAGTGTTTTTTAGTGATTTTTCTAATCTACACAATGTACACAAAACGGACTATGTGGCATGATTAAAATACGCATTATAGGAATATCCTTTTTACATCGCGCACAAATTCCAAAATCCGAATCTTCTAAATTTTGTAATGCAAAAGTTAAACTTTTTAGTTTTAGTTCTGCTTTGCGTAAAGCGTTATCGTTTATAGTTTTGTTGTTTATAGCATCCATACGACTTACACGTCCAATGGCACAATCTGGCGCAATTGGTTTTGTAAATTCTTTTAATGTTGTAATGGATTTCGTTGTTTTTTGTATCTCTAATTCAATTTTTTGACGAATTTCTTTTTTGTTTAGCATAATTTAAATTCCAAAAATTGCTTTTGAGTTTTGAGTTGTTACTGATGCTATTTCTTCCAAAGATACATTATAAATTTCCGATAATTTTGTAGCAACATTAAGTAGATAACTACTTTCGTTTCGTTTGCCGCGGTAAGGTGTAGGAGCAAGGTAAGGTGCATCAGTTTCTAGCACAATTTCAGACAAAGGAATTTGATTTAAAAATGTGTCAATTTTCCCGTTTTTGAATGTAACAACACCACCAATACCTAGTTTCATTCCATAGCTAACGGCTTTTTTCGCTTGTTCTAAATTCCCTGTGAAACAATGGAAAACACCAAAAAGTTCATCATCATTTACGTCTTCCAACACTTCAAAAACTTCATCAAAAGCATCTCTACAATGAATAACAATAGGTAAGTTTTTTTCTTTTGCCCAATTGATTTGCATTTTAAAAGCTTCTTGTTGTTCTTTTATAAATGTCTTGTCCCAAAATAAATCCATGCCAATTTCGCCAACAGCATAGAAATTTCGTTTATCCAACCAATCTTTCACAAGTTTCAACTCTCCTTTATAATTTTCTTTAACATGAGTTGGATGTAAACCCATCATTAAAAACATATTTTTTGGAAATTGTTTTTCTAAATCAAACATTGCTTGTGTTGTTTCAGAATCTATTGCAGGAATGAAAAAACGTGTTACACCATTGTCAATGGCGCGTTTAACCATTAATTCACGATCCTCATCAAATTGAGAAGCGTATAAATGTGTATGTGTATCGGTTAATATCATTGTTAATTTTTAGTACGCAAAAATAGCATTTTTGAATAACTTATCTATCTTTGTTTTTTTTAATAAAAATTATAAAATGCTAAAATTCACGAAACAACATTTATATATATTATTTGTTGTTATTATTATTTCATTGCCAAATTTATTATTAGGTGTTATTGGACAAGATTCTATTGTAGCATCTTCATTAAAAAAGATCGTATTTTTAACGTTTTCTTTGGCAATTGTCATGTTGCCGTTATTGTTTTTAAAACCAAAGTACTATGCTTTAATTGCTGTTTTACTATCGCCAATTATTGTGTTTGAATTGTATAGTGTACAGTTGTTTAAAGCGCCATCTTCAGATGAAGCTACTGCATTACTTTTTTACACCAATTCTTATGAAACTAAAGAATTATTAAAAAGTAGTTTAAAATATGTTGTTATATTTTTAGCACTCTTTATGTCATTACTTTTTTCAGCTATAAAATTGAAGAAGAATTTTAAATTAGAAAAAAGTCAGAAATTATTAATTGCAACGTTTGTTTTTATAGTTTTTATTGGATTATTTATAAGAGATTTTAAAATTGCAAAAACATTTGAAAAAGAGTTTGTAACCAAAGTAGATTTAGCTTATTCACTAATGCGAAGCAAAGTTAAAAAAACGTTCCCAACAGGAAATTTTTTAAAATTAGTGAGTGCTAAAAAGGGTATTAAAAGTATTAAGAATTATCAAGATAACATTAAAAATTTTAAGTATAACGCCTTCAAAAAAGACACCATTCCACAACAAGAAATATATGTTTTGGTTATTGGTGAAACCGCTCGAAAAGCTAGTTTTAGCTTATGTGGTTACGATAGGAACACCAATCCATTGTTGTCTAAAAAATCAAATATAACCTCATTTAACAATGTAAAATCGGCTGCAAATTTAACATCAATAGCTTTGCCTTTTATAATGACAAGAGCCACTCCAAATAATTTAACACCTAAACTAAGCGAACCAGCAATAATGGCAGCCTTTAAAGAAAGTGGTTTTAAGACCTATTGGCTTACAAATCAAGCAGCAGGTTTGGATAATGTTTTTGCATTTTATTCGCGTTTGTCAGATTATTATAAAAATATAGCAGTAAGTATTGATGTAGCAAAACATGATGAAGCATTATTACCCGAGTTAGATATTGTTTTAAACGATAAATCGACGACTAAAAAATTTATTGTAATTCATACTTTGGGGAGTCATTTTAGATACAATTACCGTTATCCAGATAATTTTGAGGCATTCAAACCTACATTGAGTAAAACATTATCCTTATCTGGAAATTCAATAAAATTAAAGCAAGAAAATATAAATAGTTATGATAACTCTATTTTGTATACGGATTATATTCTATCTCAAATAATCGATCGCGTAGATAAAACAAATAGTATTTCTTATATGTATTACATTTCCGATCACGGAGAAAATCTATACGATGATGATAAAGAACTATTAATGCATGGTTTTGTAAATCCATCAAAATATGAAATTGAAGTGCCTTTGATAATTTGGAACTCGAATGCTTATAATGATAAATACCCAAGTAAAACAGCTAATTTAAAACGCTTTAAGGATAAAAAAATAACAACAACAAATGCGTTTCATACACTTTTGGATATGGCTAATATTACGTATAAAGAAGAAAATTTACAAAAAAGTTTCGTTTCCAAAGAATTCGATACCATTCAAAAGAGAACCTTATTATCGGTTGATAATAGAGTTTTAGAATTGGATTAATATTTTGTTATATTGATTAAAATCAGTTATTTATGGTTCAATAAGTGCTTTTGGTAGATTAAAAACCCTTATATTTGTTAAAAAAATATTTTTATTTGTTATACCTTTGTAATATATTAGTGTTAATTGATAAAAAAACAAATGAAATTACTAGAGAATAAGAACGTTTTAATTACAGGCGCAACAAGAGGAATTGGGAAAGGAATTGCGCAAGTTTTTGCAAAACAAGGAGCCAATGTTATTTTCACATATAGTTCATCTGTAGATGCAGCAAATGCTTTAGAGAAAGAATTAAAAGCGTTAGGTGTAAATGCAAAAGGATATCAATCCAATGCTGCAGATTTTAATGAAGCTCAAGAGTTGGTTGCCAATGTAGTAGAAGAATTTGGATCGGTAGATGTTTTAATAAACAACGCAGGTATTACCAAAGACAATTTGTTAATGCGTATGAGTGAAGAAGATTTTGATAAAGTAATTGCTATAAATTTAAAATCGGTTTTTAACTTAACAAAAGCAGTTATAAGACCAATGATGAAAAAACGTAACGGCTCTATAATAAATATGAGTTCGGTTGTTGGTGTAAAAGGAAATGCTGGACAAGCAAACTATGCAGCTTCAAAAGCAGGGATTTTAGGTTTCACTAAATCGGTAGCTTTAGAATTGGGTTCACGAAATATTAGATGTAATGCTATTGCACCTGGTTTTATTGAAACAGAAATGACAGCTAAATTGGATGAAAATACTGTAAATGAATGGCGTAAATCCATTCCGTTACAAAGAGGTGGAAGCCCAGAAGATATTGCAAATGCTTGTGTTTTTTTAGCAAGTGATATGGCAAGTTACATTACCGGTCAAACGTTAAACGTTGACGGA